>NZ_JAOQJJ010000019.1:0-57423 GCF_025567135.1 Bacteroides cellulolyticus | reverse complement strand
TAAGGACTCGCTTTTCTATTGTACAAACAGGGCACTGGCATCTGTAGGTACGAACTTATTTGTGAATTACTCATATGTATAAAATTAATTTTGAATAGTTACTTATAACTTATATTTATAAGAATACAAGTTGTATTTTTATAAACATAGATTATATTTATAGAAGATAAAAGCACGCTATGGAGTTTTCTTTCCGCTAGAAATCTTTTTACTTGTTTATGATCCCTCCACCGAGAATAATATCGTTCCTGTAGAATGCAGCCGCTTGTCCGGGAGCAATTGCTGCCAACGGTTCATGAAGTTTTACGTGTAACAGTCCGTCACCGGTCATTGTAACGGTACATCTGTTCGCCTGCTTCCGATATCTTATTTTTACTATTACATCATCCTTACCCAACAGGGATTCCGGATTTATTATATTCCAGTCCGTGAGCCACATTTCGCTGTGTTCAAGCGAAGACAGTTTGTCACTTATTACAACTTTGTTTTCTTCAGGAATTATTTCTTTTACGAACAATGCCTTGTTCATATATATCCCCAATCCTCTGCGTTGTCCTATTGTATAAAAGGGATATCCTTCATGTTTCCCAATGTTATTGCCTTCTTCATCACAGAATATGCCGGGTTTGATTAAGTCAGGATTTACATTTTTTCCTAAAAAACTTCTGTAATCCATAGGGCAGAAGCATACTCCAAGACTGTCTTTCTTTACGGAAGCTTTCATGAAGCCTCTTTCTGCTGCTATTTCTCTAACTCTTGTTTTTGTTATATTTCCCAATGGCAGTACCATCCGCTTCATAATATCCTGTGGAAGTCCCCATAGAAAGAAAGACTGGTCTTTGTCTGGGTCTGTACCACTCTTGATATGCCAATATCCGTCGCATAATGTTTTTTGTACGTAATGTCCTGTGGCAATATGGTATATTCCTTCCCTGTCGGCTATTTCTTTAAGTATAGGCCATTTCAGATAGTTATTGCACTGCGTGCATGGAACAGGGGTTCTCCCTGTCATATATTCCTTTATAAAATAGTCTATGATGTATTTTTTGAATCTGTCTCTGAGGTCGTAAGTAATGTGCGGAATGCCAAGTCTGGAGCAAAGCTCTCGTGCGTCGTCCAGATATTCTGTATTGTTATCTTTTTCAAAGAAGCGGAATGTTGTTCCTGTAACTTCGTATCCTGCATCCAAAAGCAACATAGCTGCTACAGAACTGTCTGTACCTCCACTCATTCCTAATAATACTTTATTGTTTTCTTTCATAATTCTGTCTTCTTGAAAGTGATAGCTTGACGTAAGGGCATAAAAAAAGGAGTACCGCTGTACTCCAACCTTTGTTAACCTTAAAATCTAATACTATGAAAAACACAGTACAAAGGTACGGACTTTTCTGTTATCTGCAAGTTTTGTGCGCGAAAACATGTGTTTTATAACATTATTTAGTGTTGTTGCCGTATATTATACACTTGTTAAGGTTTTGCCCTATACTCTAATGGGCTCATGCCTGTGTGTTTTTTAAAATATCTTGAGAAGAATGATTGATCAGGGAAGTTTAATTCATACGAGATATCCTGTATGGACATATTCGAGTATTTAAGCATTATCTTTATTCTCTGTATTGCATGTTTGTCGATAATGTATTTGGCTGATTTATCTGCAACATTTTGTGTTATTGACGATAAGTAGCGTGATGTTATGTATAATTTCTCTGCGTAAAACCCTACTTCTCTTTGTTGTGGACAATACTTGTGTATCAGATGAATGAACTTTATAAACAGCTCTTCTCTTCTTCCCACTTCCTCCGATTTGTCTATTTTAAATAGGGTTCTTGTCTTGTCATATACATCAAGTAGGAAACTTTGGATATTGTTTTTGAAGATTTTTACTCTGAAACAGTTAGTCTTTTCATTATAGAAATCTTCCATAGCTTCTATCAGATAGTTCATCTTGTTTATTCTTTTTTCTCCTAATTGTACGCAGGGATATTCTTTCAGGAAAAAAGTGAACGAAGGTTCCAGTTGTGCTGTCGCTTCGTCGTAAACTTCGTGTTTGAATGTTATATATGAGATTTTGAAATCGTCACTATTGCTGATATTGTGGACTATGCTCCCGGCTATTATTATTAGCTGTGTATTGGCTACCAGTTCGTATGGGATAAGGTCTATTTCTATGTGGGCAGTACCTTTTCTGCAAAAGATAATTGTGTCCACATCTACTTTCATGGTTTTACCCTGAGGTAGCCATTCATTCTTGTCTGCTCCTGCTTTGAAAATTTCATCATCTGGCAGTTGAAATATATGCATATAGTTTCAATTTTGTTAATAACAATTTATATCAATAAAAATACATAGTAAAAATAGTATCTAAAATTGCAATTCTGTAATATATTGCGTTGTTTTTTTTATTATTTATTCTTCGTTAAATAAAAAATATTTAAGGTCTTAATAATTTATAAAGAGGACAGTGAGTTCCGTTTTTGAACAATTGTGCTGTAAAAAAGAAAATTAACGTTCTTCGCAATTAACTTAATTTTGCCACGAATTTTAAAGTAAAAAGATTTATATGGTAACAGTAAACAAAAAATGGTTGCAACTGATGGGGATAGTTGGTTGCGCAATCGGGTTCGCTTCGTGTGGACAAACTCAAAAAGGAGAAATGCAAACCGGTGGTTATGAAACAATGGTTGTGGCAAAAGCTGACAAAGTTGTAGAAACAAATTATTCTGCTACAATTCGCGGACGCCAGGATATCAATATCATGCCGCAGGTATCAGGTACAATACAGAAATTATGTGTAACAGAAGGTGAGAAGGTGAGAAAAGACCAGGTACTTTTCATTATTGATCAGGTTCCTTACAAGGCTGCACTCAATACAGCTGTTGCAAATGTAAAGTCGGCTCAGGCTGCTTTAGCTACTGCTGAACTTACTTATAATAGTAATAAGGAGCTTTTTGCAAAGAAGGTTGTATCTGAGTTTACATTAAGAACATCTGAAAACCAGTATCTCACTGCAAAAGCACAGTTGGCACAGGCGGAGGCTCAGGAAGTAAATGCAAGAAACAATCTTTCTTATACTGAGGTGAAGAGCCCAAGCAACGGTGTTGTAGGTATGTTGCCTTATCGTGTGGGTACTTTGGTTAGTCCTTCTATGGTTGAACCTCTGACTACAGTTTCTGACAACTCAGAGATGTACGTCTATTTCTCAATGACTGAAAATCAGGTTCTTGGTATGGTTCGCGAGTATGGTTCTATTGACGATGCGCTTACTAAAATGCCTGAGATATCACTAGTACTCAATGACGGAACTACGTACGGAGAAAAAGGAAAGATAGAGTCTATCAGCGGTGTGATTGACACCCAGACAGGTTCTGTAGGTGTACGTGCCGTATTCCCTAACGAGAATGGTCTTCTTCTGAGCGGTGCTTCAGGTAAGGTTTCTATCCCAAGTACATATAATGACTATATCATTGTTCCACAGGAAGCTACAGTAAAACAGCAGGATAAGATTTCTGTATTTAAGGTAGTTGACGGCAAGGCTGTGACAACTCTTATTAAGGTTGCCGCTTACAACGACGGACGCGAATATATCGTGCTCGAAGGTCTTAACGTAGGCGACGAAATAGTAGCCAAGGGTGCAGGACTTCTTCGCGAAGGTACTCAGGTGAAATAATTAAAGACGACAAAGTTGATTTAGAGTGACTTTAATAAAGATAGAACAACAATGAAAGGAAATATATTTATCAAACGACCGGTGATGGCTATTTCCATCTCCATCGTAATCCTGCTGGTGGGATTTATCTCACTTATATCGTTGCCGGTAGAACAGTATCCTGACATAGCGCCTCCTACAGTGGTGGTAGAGGCTACATATACAGGTGCCAGTGCTGATGCTGTGATGAACAGTGTTATCATGCCTCTAGAAGAGAGTATAAATGGTGTGGAAAACATGATGTACATCACCTCTACAGCTACAAACTCCGGTACTGCACAGATTCAGGTGTTTTTCAATCAGGGAACAGACCCGGATATGGCGGCTGTAAACGTACAGAACCGTGTATCAAAGGCTCAGGGTCTTTTGCCTTCGGAAGTAACAAAAATCGGTGTCTCTACAGCAAAACGACAGACCAGCTTTCTTCAGATTAACACATTGGTAAGTACTGACGGAAAATATGACGAAACATTCCTTGCCAACTATCTGGATATAAACGTAATACCTGAAATCAAGCGTATTCCTGGTGTGGGTGACGCTACATTGCTTGGTGATACATACAGTATGCGTATATGGTTGAATCCGGAACTTATGGCACAATATGGTCTTGTACCGGCAGATGTTACTGCAGCCCTTGGCGAACAGAATATTGAAGCTCCTGCAGGTACACTTGGTGAAAACTCGCCAAACGTATTCCAGTATGCAATGAAATACAGAGGACGTCTGAAAGATGTAAATGAATTCGATAATATCGTTATCCGTTCAAATGCCGACGGTTCTGTATTGAGACTTAAGGATATCGCAAAAGTAGAGTTGGGACGTCTGTCATACGGTTTCCACGGTGAGGTAAACGACCGTCCAGGTGTGACTTTCCTTACATTCCAGGTTGCAGGAGCCAATGCTACAGAGGTGAACGAAGCTATAACAAAACGTCTTGAAGAGATGTCGGAACTTCTTCCTCCGGGTGTGGAATTTGTACAGATGATGAGTTCGAACGACTTCCTTTATGCATCTATATATAATGTGGTTGAAACCCTTATCGTAGCCATCATACTGGTTATCCTTGTGGTTTACTTCTTCTTGCAGGATTTCAAGAGTACACTTATTCCGTCTATTGCGATTATCGTATCACTGGTAGGTACATTCGCATGTCTTGTGGCAGCAGGTTTCAGTATAAACATCCTTACTCTGTTTGCCCTCGTGCTTGCCATCGGTACTGTGGTGGACGATGCCATCGTTGTGGTGGAAGCGGTTCAGGAAAAGTTTGACTCCGGTTATACATCACCATATCTTGCTACAAAAGATGCGTTGAGCGATGTAACCATGGCCGTTATCTCATGTACATGTGTGTTCATGGCTGTGTTTATCCCTGTAACATTCATGGGTGGTACTTCAGGTATCTTCTATACTCAGTTCGGTATCACTATGGCTACATCAGTAGGTCTTTCAATGATTTGTGCCCTTGTTCTTTGTCCTGCACTTTGTGCCATCATGATGAAACCGTCCGACGGAAACAAGAGTCCGAAAAGCTTCAATGGTCGTGTAAGAGCAGCATACAATGCCTCTTTCAACGCTACCATGAACAAATATAAGAAAGGTGTAATGTTTGCCATACATCACAGATGGATGGTTTGGGCTTCACTTATTATATCTGTTATTCTCCTTGTATTCTTCATGAAGACAACCAAGACAGGTCTGGTGCCGCAGGAAGACCAGGGTACATTGATGGTGAACGTAAGTACAGCTCCTGGTAGTACACTTGTTGAGACTACCAAGGTTATGGATAAGGTAAAGGAAATTCTGAAGAACACTCCTGAGATAGAGAACTACAGTGCCACTTCCGGTTACGGACTTATCTCCGGTCAGGGTACTTCGTATGCTTCATGTATCATTGACCTTAAACAGTGGGATGAACGAAAAGGAGCAGAACACACAGCGGAAGCTGTTCTTGGACGCCTGAATGCACAGTTCGCACAGATAAAGGAAGCACAGATATTCTGTTTCCAGACAGGTATGATTCCTGGTTACGGTATGGGTAACTCTATAGAGCTTAACATGCAGGACAAGACCGGTGGCGATATGTCTGTATTCTTCGGACATGTCATGAATTTCCTTGGAGCTTTGAACCAGCGTCCTGAGGTAGCAATGGCATATACTTCATACGCAATGAACTTCCCTCAGATAGCAGTTGATGTAGATGCTGCCAAGTGTAAACGTGCCGGAATTTCTCCATCAGATGTACTTTCTGCTTTGGGTAGCTACTGTGGTGGTGCATACGTATCAAACTATAACGAGTTCGGTAAAGTATATCGTGTAATGCTTCAGGCATCGCCTGAATATCGTCTTGATGAGCAGTCTCTTAATAATATGTATGTACGAAACGGCTCGGAGATGGCTCCGTTGGGACAATTCGTTACATTGAAGAGTGTATTGGGCGCTGAAGTCGCAAAACGATTCAATCTTTACAGTTCAATCAATGTAAACGTAAATGCCCAGATGGGATATTCTTCTGGTGAAGTTCAGAATGCCATCAAGGAAGTAGCTGCACAGACATTGCCTACAGGTTACGGATATGAGTATGGTGGTATCGCTCGTGAGGAATCACAGAGTGGTGGTTCGCAGACAGTATTTATATATTTAATATGCGTCGTGCTTATCTATCTGATTCTTTCATGTCTGTATGAAAGCTTCCTTATCCCGTTGGCGGTTATCCTTTCTGTACCGTTCGGATTGATGGGTAGCTTCCTGTTTGCGAAACTCTTCGGACTGGAAAACAATATCTATCTTCAGACAGGTGTTATCATGTTGATTGGTTTGCTTGCCAAGACAGCCATCCTGATTACAGAGTTTGCCGTAGAACGCCGTCGTAGAGGTATGGGAATTATCGAGTCTGCATATTCCGCAGCTCAGGCACGTCTGCGTCCTATCCTGATGACCGTGTTGACAATGATTTTCGGTATGCTTCCACTTATGTTTGCAACAGGTGCCGGAGCAAACGGTAACAGTTCATTGGGTACAGGTGTTGTAGGTGGTATGCTTATAGGTACTTTGGCTCTTCTTTTTGTGGTTCCGGTGTTCTATATCACGTTCGAGTATCTTCAGGAGAAAATCCGCAAACCTATGCAGGTGGAAGGAGATGCACAGTTCCAGATGGAGAAACAGCGCAGTCTTGAAGAAAGAAGTGCTTTCAGTAACAATGATAAGTAATAATCATTAAACGAATTACACACATGAAGAAATTTATAATAATCGCTACTACAGCTGCAATGTTAAGCAGCTGTGGTATATATACAAAATATAAACCTGCAGAAACAGTTCCTGACAGCCTGTACGGAGAAAAGGTGGAGGTTGCGGATACGCTGAATTTCGGCAATTCCGACTGGAAAGAGGTTTTCACAGATCCTCATCTGCAGACCTTGATAGAGCAGGCATTGCAGAATAATACCGATTATCAGTCTGCGCAATTGAGAATAGAAGAGTCGAAAGCTACTCTCCTTGCTTCTAAGCTTGCTTTCCTGCCGTCATTCGCTTTGGCTCCGCAGGGAACAATCAGCAGCTTTGATGGTCAGAAAGCTACAAAATCATATCAGCTTCCTGTCACAGCAAGTTGGGAACTTGATATCTTCGGACGTATGCGCAATTCCAAGAAACAGGCTCAGGCATTATATGCACAAAGCATTGATTATAAGCAGGCTGTACGTTCGCAACTGATAGCAAGTGTAGCCAATACATATTATACACTTCTTATGCTTGACGAACAATTGGCGTTGTCGCAGGAGACAGAAACTGCATGGAAAGAAACTGTGGATGCTGCACGTGCGCTTATGGATGCCGGACAATATAATGAAGCAGGTGTTTCACAGATGGAAGCTACATATTATAGTGTGCAGACATCTGTAATTGACCTGAAAGAACAGATTAACCAGACATTGAACAGTATGGCACTGCTTCTGGCAGAAACTCCACGCGATTATGAACGTGGAAAATTAGCGGATCAGAAGATGCCTGAGGATTTGTCTGTTGGTGTGCCATTGCAAATGTTGTCAAACCGTCCTGACGTCCGTTCGGCGGAACGTTCTCTTGAGGCTGCATTCTATGTTACCAACCAGGCACGTTCGGCTTTCTATCCTTCAATAGTGCTTAGCGGAACTGCCGGATGGACAAATCTTGCAGGATCGATTATTGTTAATCCTGCCAAGTTTATTGCCAATGCTGTGGGACAGCTCACTTTACCTCTGTTCAACCGTGGACAGAATATAGCACAACTCCGTATAGCAAAGGCTCAGCAGGAAGAGGCCAGTCTGAATTTCCAGCAGACATTGTTGAATGCCGGAGCCGAGGTGAACGATGCACTTACAGCATATCAGTCATGCAAGTCGAAAACCGAGCTTTATCAGAAACAGGTAAAGGCTTTGGAAAAGACTGTAATGAGCACCTCGCTGCTTATGGAATACGGAACAACAAACTATCTTGAGGTATTGACTGCACGTCAGTCATTGCTCAATGCACAACTCACACAAGTATCTAACCGCTTTATGGAGATACAGAGTGTGATAAGTCTCTACCAGGCTCTAGGAGGAGGAAGGGGATAATGAAATTCCGGAAACACACACAATCATTTCATATAAAATTAACTGTTATCATTATCTAGTGTGATAATTAGATGATTTGGGCTGCCTGGGGAGTGATCTTCGGGCAGTCTTCTTTTTGTATGAGATGTATTGCAGAAAAAGCCAAATCGTTTTAAATCAAATGCCAAGGCGTTTTGCGAAGGCTTCTTAATGCCTGAATTCTAGTCCTTAAACTATGTTTTGCAACATATACCTTGCAAATGTGTTACACAAGTATAAATATTTCATTATTACGGATTTTTTTCTCTAATTATTAATTGCATTCAAATAAAATGTTGTATTTTTGTGTCGCCAAAAAGGAAATAAATATATCTAAAATAATAACCAATTTAATTCATTAGAACAATGGCAAATTTAGATCTTACCAAATACGGTATCCAGGGTACCGTAGAAATCTTGCACAATCCTTCATACGAAGTATTGTTCGCTGAAGAAACAAAAGCTGGTTTGGAAGGCTATGAAAAAGGTCAGGTAACTGAACTTGGTGCAGTGAACGTTATGACTGGTATCTACACTGGTCGTTCTCCTAAAGATAAATTCTTGGTAAAAGACGCTACAAGTGAAAACACTGTATGGTGGACTTCAGAAGAATATAAAAACGACAACAAGCCTGTAACTACAGAAGCTTGGAATGTATTGAAAGAACTTGCTGCTAAAGAATTGTCAAACAAGAAACTTTATGTTGTTGATGGTTTCTGCGGTGCTAACGAAGGTACTCGTTTGAAAGTTCGTTTCATCATGGAAGTTGCATGGCAGGCTCACTTCGTAACTAACATGTTCATCCGCCCAACAGCTGAAGAACTTGAATCATTCGAACCTGACTTCATCGTTTACAACGCTTCTAAGGCTAAAGTTGAAAACTACAAAGAACTTGGCTTGAACTCTGAAACAGCTGTTGTATTCAACTTGACTACTAAGGAACAGGTTATCCTTAACACTTGGTACGGTGGTGAAATGAAGAAAGGTATGTTCTCTATGATGAACTACTTCAACCCACTTCGTGGTGTTGCTTCTATGCACTGTTCTGCTAACACTAACATGGACGAAACTGAATCAGCTATCTTCTTCGGATTGTCTGGTACAGGTAAGACTACTCTTTCTACTGACCCAAAACGTAAACTTATCGGTGACGACGAACACGGATGGGACAACGAAGGTGTATTCAACTATGAAGGTGGTTGCTACGCTAAGGTTATCAACCTTGACAAGGAATCAGAACCAGATATCTACAACGCTATCAAGCGTAACGCTCTTCTTGAAAACGTTACAGTTGATGCTAACGGTAAGATTAACTTCGCTGATAAGAGCGTAACTGAAAACACTCGTGTTTCTTACCCAATCAACCACATCGAAAACATCGTTAAGCCAGTTTCTAAGGGTCCTCACGCTAAGCAGGTAATCTTCTTGTCAGCTGACGCATTCGGTGTATTGCCTCCTGTATCTATCCTTAACCCAGCTCAGGCTCAGTACTACTTCTTGTCAGGATTTACTGCTAAGTTGGCTGGTACAGAACGTGGTATCACTGAACCAACTCCAACATTCTCTGCATGTTTCGGCGCTGCATTCTTGAGCTTGCACCCAACTAAATATGCTGAAGAACTTGTTAAGAAGATGGAAATGACTGGTGCTAAAGCATACTTGGTTAACACTGGTTGGAACGGTACAGGTAAGCGTATCTCTATCCGCGATACTCGTGGTATTATCGACGCTATCCTTGACGGTTCTATCGACAAGGCTCCTACAAAGGTTATCCCATTCTTCGACTTCGTAGTTCCAACAGAATTGCCAGGTGTAGATCCTAAGATCCTTGACCCACGCGATACTTACGAATGCGCTTGTCAGTGGGAAGAAAAAGCTAAAGACTTGGCTGGACGTTTCATCAAGAACTTCGCTAAGTTCACAGGAAACGAAGCTGGTAAAGCTCTTGTTGCTGCTGGTCCAAAGTTGTAATTTAATACTACAACATAATATAGAAAGCGGTCCTCTAATGAGGATCGCTTTTTTTTATTGATAAGTATGTAAACAACTTCTTAAATATTAAATTTTTCAGTTTGTTTTGTCCTGAAATATTTAATCCCGAAAAAATATCCTTATATTCGTAAGCAGATTATAATTAGATAAGCTAGACTGTAATTTATTTTTTATTAAAGATTTTAACCTCAAAATTCAAAGTATTATGATTAAGAACATAATGATTTGTGCAGGAGTATTGGCTAGCGGAGCATGCCAAATTCAAGCCGCTAAAAAAACGGAGAAGCCTAATATCATTTTTATCTTGTGTGACGATATGGGATATGGCGATTTGGGATGTTATGGCCAGAAATATATCAATACACCTAATATTGACCGTATGGCTCAGGAAGGAATGCGCTTTACGCAGGCCTATGCCGGTAGTCCTGTGAGTGCGCCGTCGCGTGCAACGATAATGACAGGTCAGCATTCCGGACATACACACGTGCGTGGAAACAAGGAGTATTGGAAGAATGTCCCTATGATGAAGTATGGCGACAACGATGAATATACAGTCGTAGGTCAGGAACCTTATGATCCCAGTCATATAATTCTTCCGGAGATAATGAAAAATAACGGATATACCACGGGAATGTTCGGTAAATGGGCAGGAGGATACGAAGGTTCGTGTTCTACTCCAGACAAGCGTGGAATAGATGAATATTATGGATTCATCTGTCAGTTCCAGGCACATCTTTATTATCCTAATTTCTTAAACCGTTACAGTAAGTCGATGGGAGATACGGCCACAGTACGTATTACAATGGATGAAAACATTAAATATCCGATGTATGGCGACGACTATAAGAAACGTCCACAGTATTCTGCAGATATGATTCATCGTGAGGCTCTTAAGTGGATTGATTCGCAAGACGGAAGTACTCCTTTCTATGGTTTCTTTACATACACATTACCTCATGCAGAGTTGGCTCAGCCAAATGATTCCATTTTGAAGTCATATAAGAAAAAGTTTTTCCATGACAAAACTTGGGGAGGCTCGGAAGGCAGCAGATACAATCCTGCAGTACATACTCATGCTGAGTTTGCCGGAATGATAACCCGTTTGGATGAATACGTGGGTGAGATATTGGCGAAGCTGAAAGAGAAAGGTTTTGATGAAAATACCATAGTAATATTCAGTAGCGATAACGGTCCTCATGAAGAGGGTGGTGCAGACCCGGAATTTTTCGGCCGTGACGGGAAATTGCGTGGCTTGAAGCGTCAGTGCTATGAAGGTGGAATAAGAGTTCCTTTTATTGTGCGTTGGCCGGGTAAAGTTGAGGCTGGAACAGTGAACAATCATCAGTTGGCTTTCTATGATATTACGCCTACTTTCTGCGAACTGGTTGGCGATAAGAAATTCCCTAAAAAGTATTTGAACAAGAAACTTGAAGGTGACTGTTTCGACGGTATATCGTTTGCTCCTACATTGATGGGAAATGATGAAATGCAGAAGAAACATGACTATCTGTATTGGGAATTTCATGAAACAGACCAGATGGCTGTACGTATGGGCGACTGGAAGATGGTCGTAAAGAAAGGCAAACCTCATCTATATGATTTATCAAGTGATATTCATGAGGATAATGATATTTCTGCAAATCATCCTGATATTGTACAGAAGATGATTGATATAATCAAGAAAGAGCATAGAGACAGTGAATACTTTAAGATAACGCTGCCATTATAAAGCAATGATGCACTTTCTGTTTATCCTATTTTGGCTTAAATATGTTCTTTTCATGATTTTCTTTTGTAATTTTGCATTTGTATTTTACAATATTATATGGAAGATCAGTTTGATATAAGAGATTATAAGCCTACGGGAAAGGAACGTGATTTTGAGAACGCCCTCCGTCCGCTACAGTTCGAGGATTTCAGCGGGCAGGACAAGGTTGTTGATAATCTGCGTATCTTCGTGAAGGCTGCAAGGCTCAGGGCTGAGGCTCTGGACCATGTGTTGCTTCACGGACCTCCGGGATTGGGAAAGACAACATTGAGTAATATCATAGCAAACGAGCTTGGAGTAGGTTTCAAGGTTACTTCAGGGCCTGTACTTGACAAACCGGGTGATTTGGCCGGTGTGCTGACTAGTTTGGAACCCAACGATGTGTTGTTTATCGACGAGATACACCGTCTGAGTCCGGTAGTCGAGGAGTTCCTGTATTCCGCTATGGAAGACTATCGTATAGACATTATGATAGACAAAGGACCGTCGGCACGAAGCATACAGCTTGATTTGAATCCTTTTACTCTTGTAGGTGCTACTACACGCAGCGGATTGCTTACTGCACCGCTCAGAGCCAGATTCGGTATAAATCTTCATTTGGAGTATTATGATGAGAATGTTCTGTCGCGCATAGTTATGCGTTCGGCCGGTATTCTCGGGGTGACATGCGATGTTGAGGCTGCAGGTGAGATTGCATCAAGAAGCCGTGGAACTCCACGTATAGCAAATGCCTTGCTCCGACGAATACGCGATTTTGCCCAGGTGAAAGGTGACGGGCATATTGATTTGAAAATAGCCAAATATGCTCTTGAGGCTCTGAATATCGACCGCTATGGACTCGATGAGATAGACAACAAGATTCTTTGTACTATTATCGACAAGTTCAAGGGTGGTCCTGTTGGGCTTACTACCATTGCCACTGCTTTGGGAGAGGACCCGGGTACACTGGAGGAAGTATATGAGCCTTTCCTTATAAAGGAAGGTTTCCTGAAACGTACTCCGCGTGGTCGTGAAGTTACAGAATTGGCATACAAACATCTTGGAAGGAGCATCTGGCAGCAGGAGAAAACGCTTTTTGATTAGCTCTTAATTTTTAATTCTTAATTATTAATTCCCAACGTGTCACTAGTTAAAGATACAGCAATTTACGGACTGAGCAGTATAGTAGGACGTTTCCTCAACTATCTGCTCGTTCCGTTATATACGGCAGTCCTTTCGGCAGAGTCTGGGGGCTACGGAGTAGTGTCGAATGTTTATGCTTATACGGCACTTATACTTGTGTTCCTTACTTTCGGTATGGAGACAGGTTTTTTTCGTTTTGCAAACAAGTCGGAAGAGGATCCTGTAAAGGTATTCTCCAATACATCCCTTTTCGTGGGAGGACTTTCGTTGCTTTTTGTCATTCTTGGCTTGATATTTCTGGAGCCTATATCGCAATTCCTTGAATATCCCGACCACAAGGATTATGTAGGGATGATGATGGTGGTAGTGGCTCTCGATTCGTTTCTTTGTATTCCTTTTGCATGGCTCAGATATAAGAAACGGCCTATAAAGTTTGCATCAATCAAGCTTTTCAATATCATTGGCAATATTGTGCTGAACCTTTTCTTCCTTCTTCTCTGTCCATGGCTGAACGAACATGTACCTTCATTGGTCTCATGGTTCTATAATCCTGATTATCTGGTGGGCTACATATTCGTGTCGAATCTGATAATGTCGGCGGCACAGATGCTCTTCTTTATTCCGGAACTGAGACAGCTGACTTTCAAACCTGATTTTGAACTTCAGAAACGTATGTTAAGCTATTCGTTCCCGATACTTATATTTGGTGTAGTGGGAATATTGAACCAGACTGTTGACAAGATGATATATCCTTTCCTTTATGACGACCGTCAGGAGGGACTTGTACAACTGGGTATATATAGTGCCACAAGTAAGGTAGCAATGATTATGGCTATGTTTACCCAGGCTTTCAGATATGCATACGAGCCTTTCGTGTTTGGCAACAGCAATAAGAAGGACAGCACATCATCCTACGCAGGAGCTATGAAGTATTTCTTTATCTTCTCTCTTTTGGCATTTCTGGCTGTGATGTTCTATATGGATATTCTGAAATATATGGTAGCTCCGGACTATTGGGAAGGCCTTAGTGTGGTTGCCATAGTAATGGGAGCTGAAATATTGAAAGGTATTTATTTCAATCTTTCTTTTTGGTATAAGCTGATTGACGAGACACGCTGGGGAGCATATTTCTCTCTTATAGGATGTGCTGTGATACTTATACTCAATATCTGGCTGGTTCCTAAGTACGGATATCTGGCTTCGGCATGGGCATCGGTGGCAGGCTACGGACTTATCACTGTTCTGTCGTATTTCATAGGTCAGAAGAAATATCCTGTGGCTTATCCTATAAAGGATATGTTCGTCTATCTGGTTTTTGCGGCTGTGCTTTATGTAGCATCAATATACATTTATCCTGAAAATACAGTGTTGCGTATTGCTTTCCGTACATTATTACTTGTGCTGTTTGTTGCATATATCATAAAAAAAGACTTACCTTTGAGAAGTATCCCTGTTATTAACCGATTTATAAAGAAATAATTATGGAACTTAACAACAGAAAGAAGTACCTGATAAGAAAGTTTTACGATGACTATCTGGACTTGAACAAAAGTATGGAGGATGAGCAACTCACAGTTGAAAGCATCCGCAATGGAGTGGAATTCCGTGGAGCAAACCTGTGGATCCTTGTGTTTGCCACTTTTATTGCCTCTCTCGGACTGAATGTCAATTCTACTGCCGTAATCATCGGTGCCATGTTGATTTCTCCGCTTATGGGACCTATCATGGGTGTGGGACTTGCTATCGGTATCAACGATTTCGAACTTATGAAACGCTCTCTGAAGAGTTATTTCATAGCTACTGTGTTCAGTGTCACTACCGCCACAATATATTTTGCATTCACTCCGCTTGATGAAGTGCAATCGGAATTGTTGGCACGTACTTCGCCTACCATCTATGACGTATTCATAGCCCTGGTCGGTGGTCTGGCAGGTATAGTGGCTGTGGCTACAAAGGAGAAAGGTAACGTAATACCGGGTGTGGCTATCGCTACAGCTTTGATGCCGCCACTCTGTACTGCCGGATTCGGATTGGCAACCGGCAATTTGCTTTATTTTTTGGGAGCTTTCTATCTCTATTTCATCAACTCCGTGTTCATAAGCCTTGCCACTTTCCTGGGAGTACGGTTTATGAAGTTCAAGCACAAGGAGTTTGTGGATAAAAACCGTGAGAAACTGGTACGTAAGTATATCATAGCCATAACTTTGGTGACCATGTGTCCTGCGATATATCTTACATACGGTATCGTTAAGGAAACATTCTATCACAGTGCTGCAAACAATTACATATCTGAGGAACTCCAGTTCCCTAATTCACAAATCCTCAGTAGGGAAATATCTTATTCCAAACGTGAGATTAAGGTGGTGATGGTCGGCAATGAGGTGTCCGAAAGCCAGATAGCCGCTGCCGAGCAGAAGCTTGAAAAGTACAACCTCGGAAAAACCAAGCTTGTAGTATTCCAGGGAGTGAATAATGGCGAGATGGACATAAGCAATATCAAGTCGATGGTGATGGAGGACTTCTACAAGAAGAGTGAACAGAAGCTTGCTGCACAACAGCATGAAATAGATTCCCTGAAAACACAGTTGGAGCTCTATACCCGTAGCGGACAGGCTGACAGCAGATTGGCAGGAGAGATGAAAGCTTTGTTCGGTGGAGGTATCAAGTCCGTTGCACTGTCGCGCAGTATCCGTTTGGAACTTGACAGTCTCAAGCCTGACACTCTTACATTTGCTATATTGCAATGTGCCAAGAAACCATCTGCTGCTGATAAGAAACGTATGGCAGACTGGCTCAAGACACGTACCAATGCAAAGAAGCTTGAACTTATTGTAATGGAAAAATAAATAAAAAACGAAATGCGCAACTTTCAAGGCTGCGCATTTCGTTTTTTTACTAGTATGTGATTTATTTCTTCTTTTTCTTCTTTCCCATTCCGGCATCATCAAATCCCGGATTTGAAGAGTTATTGTCATGCACGAAGAACTGTTTCCAGTCATCCTTATGCTTTGGTCCGCGAGCTGAAGTATATCCGCGTTCCTCGCGGCTTGGCTTATCCTTCTTTGAAGCCTTCTTTTCTTTTGCAGGAGTTTCCTTTGTGGTTTTCTCTTTTGAAGAACCGGAATTGCGCTTCTTGCCGCTCTTATCACTTTTGCCGTTGTTCTCTCCGGCTATTTCCACTATAATTCTCTTACCTTTTAAAACAACTTTGTTAAGAGCTTTCATAACGATGTCAGCCTGCTGTTCTGCCACTTCGAAGAATGAGAAGTTCTGCATCAGGTCAATGCGTCCTATCTGTATGCGCTCTTTCTTTGTGTTGCGGTTAATCAGTTCTATGACCTGATTTGCATAGAAACCGTCAGTTTTACCCATGTTGAGGAATAGACGTGCATATCCCTTTTCTGCTTTGCGGGCTGTCTTTTCCTTGTCGCTTCCGCGATCCTTGCGGGGCTTGTCCGACTTATCTTTCTCGTTTGCCTTAGGCTGTTCGATTTCAGGTGCATTGCGGTAGTATTCCAGGAAGCGGTTGAACTCCATTGATACTACGCGCTTGATAAGGTCTTCCTTGCTCAGCCATTCGAACTTACGGTAGATGCCAGGGAGGAATGCTTCGATATCTTCCTCGTTCACCTTAACCTTTTCTATATCGTCTATAACCTTGATGAGCTGCTGTTCGCAAATCTCCTTTCCGGCTGGGAGTGTTCCTATCGTGAATTTCTTGTTGATGATACGTTCTATTTCACGCATCTTTCCCTTCTCGCGCATATTGATTATGGCGATAGAGATACCTGTCTTTCCTGCACGTCCTGTACGTCCGCTTCGGTGTGTATAGCTTTCTGTATCGTCAGGCAGGGCATAGTTGATAACGTGAGTAAGGTCGTTCACGTCAAGTCCGCGTGCTGCCACGTCAGTAGCTACAAGAAGCTGCAGATGACGCTGGCGGAATTTCTGCATCACGAGGTCACGTTGGGCCTGACTCAGTTCGCCGTGAAGAGAGTCGGCACTGTATCCGTCCTGTATCAGCTTGTCGGCTATCTCTTGAGTCTCTATTCGTGTACGGCAGAAGATGATACCGTATATCTGAGGATAGTAGTCCACGATACGTTTCAGCGCGAGATACTTGTCCTTTGCGTGTACGATATATGCTATATGGTTTACGTTCTTGCTGCCTTCGTTCTTTGTTCCTATGGTTATTTCTTTTGCGTTATGCAGGTAAGTCTTCGCAATGCGCGAGATTTCAGGACTCATTGTGGCAGAGAACATCAGAGTGTTACGGTCTTCAGGCACTTTTTCCAGTATGGCATTGATACTTTCGGTGAATCCCATGTTGAGCATCTCGTCGGCTTCGTCCATCACTACGTCTCTGATAGTTTCAAGGCGGGCCACTTTGCGCTCCATAAGGTCGATGAGTCGTCCCGGAGTAGCTACTATGATATGCACACCTTTTTTTAGGCTTCTGATTTGGCTTTCTATGGATGAACCTCCATAGACAGGTAATATCTTAAGATCTGAAATATATTTTGAATAGTCAGTAAGGTCACCTGCTATCTGCAGGCACAGTTCTCGTGTAGGGCAGAGCACCAGTGCTTGCGGTACACATTCATCAAGATTAATTTTCTGTATCAGCGGCAGACCAAATGCGGCTGTTTTTCCGGTTCCGGTTTGTGCCAGAGCCACTACGTCATTTCCGTTTCCTAATAAATACGGTATAACTTCTTCCTGTACGGGCATAGGATACTCATATCCCATTTCTTCTATCGCCCTGCGTATTTCTTCGGAAACGCCTAATTCTTCGAATGTCTTCATTTGTTGTTATTAAAATTATTCTATTTCTGATATTATCGTCTTGTCTTTTTCAAGTTGTTCTATCAACTCTTCCATTGAGGCAAACTTTATCTCCTGTCTTATTCTGCTGATAAACTCAATCCTTAAAGGATGATGATATATATCACCGCTGAAGTCGATTATATGTACTTCGATGCTTACGTTACTGCCATTGTTCAGGGTAGGGCGGTTGCCTATGTTCAGCATCCCTTTGTAAACTGTATTGTCTATTGGTACGCGTACTGCATAAACTCCGTTCTCCGGTATTAGTTTTTCCGGACATGAAGGAATGATATTTGCAGTAGGGAAGCCGATTTTCCGTCCTATCTTATGCCCGTCTGTCACTGTGCCGTCAATATAATAGTTATATCCCAGGAAGCGGTTTGCCGTAACCACATCGCCACATTTAAGTAGTTTTCTTATGGCAGATGAACTGATGAAAGTATCTGTGATGTCACATTTCAGAGGTTCGGCTTTTATTACAGACATACCAAGTTCCTGTCCGTAGCGGCAATAATCCTCGAAAGTCTCTGTGCGGTTGTGTCCGAAACGGTGGTCATAGCCTATAACCAGTGCACGTACATTGTATCTGTTGTGCAGTAGCTCCATGAACTCGCGTGCCGTAAGTTGCGAAAGTTCTTTAGTGAAAGGGAGGACTATGCAGTAATCGGAATCAAGAGAACTGATAAGTGAAGTTTTTTGTGCAGGACACGATAAGAGTTCCGGCATATAGTCTGCCTGCATAACCTGGCGTGGATGTATAGGAAAGGTGATAAGGGCACTTTTCAGACCTTTTTCATCGGCTATGTCGCGAACCTGTTTTACCAGATAGCGGTGTCCGGTGTGTACTCCGTCGAAGCATCCTATTGTTGCCGCGCATGGCTTTATGTCAGTTTTATCGTATTCTTCTATAAACTTCATTTTTATTATTTGAAAATCAGTGAGAGATCATCTCCCGGAATGTAATGTACGGTATTTATACCTACCGATTGTGCTGCGTCGCAGTTCAGTTTTGAGTCGTCTATAAACATGGTTTCTTCTGCCTTGAGTCCTGCTTCTGACAGTGCTTTCAGATAAATTGCAGTGTCCGGTTTGGCAAGGTGCATTTCATGCGAGAGAAATACTTTCTTGAAGAAATCATCAATACCCAATCCTTTGTAGCTGAATACTTTCGGTGCTACATTATCCCAATGAATTGCATTAGTGTTGCTAAGTATATACAGATTGTATTTATCCTTCAGTCTGTAAAGCAGTTCAAGTTTCTCTTCCGGAATACTGTCTATCATTGTGTTCCATATACGGTCGATTTCCTCATCTGATATATCTTTGCCTGCTCTACGGCGCAACTCATTGCGCGCATCGTCATCAGATATATTGCCAAGTTCGTATTCAAGGAAGAATCCTGTCTTGTGAGTGCCGGTTATTTCTTTATCCTCGAAACAGATTCCGGCTGCTTTGCATTCGGCTAGAAATCTGTCCAAGGTGACGTCGATAAGAACGCCACCCCAGTCAAATATTATATTTTTGATTTTTGAATTCATATTTTAAAACCTTGTTAACTTGTCAACTTGTTAACTGAAACCTTCTCAGCTATCCTTTAGAGCTCATTCTCTTGATACCTCTCCAGATTTCGCCAATCCAAAGTACAATAGAAGTTCCGCCTATAATATAAACCCAATCCATCAGCGGAAGAGCCTCGGTACGGAACACTTTGCCACCGAAGGTAACGATAATGAACTGACCTACAAGAATTATCAGTGCCACACTAAGCATACCTAGTGCATGACCTGCATCCTTGAAGATAGAATGGTTTGTCCCGAATACACTGGCATTGAACAGATTCCAGAACTGAAGCATCACGAACACGGTGAAGAATATTGTCAGGTTATGAACATCCATACCTGCGGCAGAATTGTTCATATAAGCCATTATACCCAATAATACGGCAAGGAAACATGCTCCGGTTATGAAAATATTGCTCTGCATTGCCTTGCTGATGATGAAGTCGGTACGCTTGCGAGGCTTTTCGTTCATCACGTCCATGCTTGGAGAGATTGATGCCAAAGCCATGGCAGCGAATGTATCCATAATCAGGTTCACCCAAAGCATCTGTGTAACGGTGAGCGGAAGGGCAGAACCGAAGAATGCTCCGAGGAGGACACTCAGCAATGCTACTACGTTGATAGTAAGCTGGAACACGATGAAACGCTGTATATTCTTGTAGAGCGAACGTCCCCACATCACGGCTGTAGCTATACTGTGGAACGAATCGTCGAGCAGAGTGATGTCGCTGGCCTCTTTAGCTACGGATGTACCTGTACCCATTGACAGACCAACCTGGGCATGGTTGAGGGCAGGAGCATCATTTGTACCGTCGCCTGTAACTGCCACTACCGCACCTTTCTGCTGTAGCAACTGTACCAGGCGCTGTTTGTCCATAGGACGCGCACGGCTCATCACCTTTATGTCAAGAACTCTTTCAAGAGCTTCTTCATCGCTTAATGCGGCAAAGTCGGTACCTGTGATACGGTTGCGTTCGGTGTCGTTCTCAGTCCACAAACCAATCTGACGTGCAATTTCGGTAGCTGTTCCCGGAGTATCACCGGTTACAATCTTCACACCGATACCTGCCGACTGGCATTTCTTGACAGCGTCAGGCACGTCAGGACGTATAGGGTCGCTTATTGCGAATATTCCGAGGAATGTCATGCCGCCTTCAGCCACAAGCTCAGCACAATCTTCCGATTTTCCTTCAGGGATGATTCTGTATGCAAGTCCCAGAGTACGCATAGCCTTGTTTTGGTATGCAAGGAGTTGCTCGTTGTATGCCTTGATTTTATCGTCGCTCAATGAACATTTCGACATTACAATTTCAGGAGCACCTTTTATATACAGAACACGTTTGTTCATTACAGGCGAATCAACGAGTGTGGCCATATATTTTCTCTCTGTAGAGAAAGTAAGCTGGTTTATTGTATGGGCATTTTCACGCAGTGAGATATAGTTGGCACCCTTTCCGTTGAGCCACAAGAGCAGGGCAACTTCTGTAGGATTACCCACACCCGACGGCTTTTCTCCTTCAGCCTTCTCTTCAAGGAAAGCAGTAGAGTTTACGGCAATGCTTTCTGCCACGAGTTCAGGATTTGACTCATCTACCTGAGCTTCGTGTACCTGCATCAGATTCTGAGTCAGAGTACCTGTCTTATCTGTACAAATCACAGTGATGGCACCCATAGTTTCGCATGCATGCATCTTGCGCACAAGGTTGTTGGTCTTCAGCATTCGGCGCATATTCAGCGCAAGGCTCAGTGTCACACTCATAGGAAGTCCTTCAGGCACAGCCACAACAATCAGCGTTACAGCCATCATGAAGTATTTCAGTACAATCTGAGCCACTTCAAGCCACTGCTCCCAAGTCTCTACTGTATTGGCTGTGAAATATGCATAAAGGTCCTTACCTGTGAAAATCACGAAAGTAAGTATGGCGATAGTGAAACCTACCTTACCAATCAGGTTGGCAAGTTTCTCCAGCTGTATGTTTAGAGGAGTCTTTTCGTCGCTCTGTTCTGTTGACTGACGAGCAACCTTACCGATTTCTGTAGCGTCACCCACGCGGTCAACCTTCATTGTTCCGTGTCCGTCTGTAACTGTAGTACCGCGCATTACGGCATTCGACGGATAGGTAGCCTCGTCATCAAAATGTTCAGGGTCGGTGGTCTTGTTCACCATAAGCTCACCTGTAAGGTTAGCCTCGTTCACTTGCAGTGAAACAGCTTCCACCAATGTTCCGTCGGCAGGAATCTCGTCACCTGTGTTCAGAATCACGATATCTCCGACTACGATTTCCTTTCTTGGAATCTCTTTTACCTTTCCGTTTCGAATAACGGTAACAGGAGTTTCCTCGCCTACGGCATTCAGAAGGTCGAACTTCTTGTTGGCGTCATATTCAAAATAAAATCCTATACCTGTAGCCAGAAAGATAGCGAAGAAGATGCCTATAGTTTCGGCATATTCATTCTCGATAATTGAAATAATAAGTGAAAAAACGGCAGCCACCAGCAGAACTCTGATGACAGGGTCCTGGAATTTTTCGAGATAAAGTTTCCAGATAGATGGACGTTTTGGAGGAGTAAGCAAGTTTTCCCCATATTTCTGACGGCTTGCAATAACCTCCTGGTCAGTCAGTCCGTTCAGATGATTTTCATTCATTTTCTGTGACATGTCTTTAATTTTTAATCGATTAATCGGTGCAAAAATACAACAATATCTCCGAAGTTACGGTGTCATGGGATGTAAAACTTCTTAATAGAGTATATATGAACTATTTTCATTTATATAAATTACGTATGCTTAGATGGAAATTATTGCTTTTCGCTTTTTTATGCCTTTTAAAAAACATGCACACGTTTAAAAATATTCATATCCTTGTGCCATATTACGCTGTTTTAAGATTATAAAATGACTGTCTAAAATAAAAAGTTCCATTTTTTTTTCTTCAAATGTTTGCAGAATAAAAAATAAACACTACCTTTGCATCGCAATCGAAAATAAAACGATTATCGGACTTGTAGCTCAGTTGGTTAGAGCAACAGACTCATAATCTGGAGGTCCCAGGTTCAAGCCCTGGCTGGTCCACAAATAAAAGGCTCATTTCTAACGAAATAGAGCCTTTTTTCGTGTCCAACCTCCAGATTACAAGCTGTTGCTCCTATATATTTTATGGATCAACGTAAAAACCTGAGGGATTCTGAAATTAAGCATAAATTTTCAATAATCTAAACAGAAATCAATAGAATTACACTTCATTTGCAGCATTTGTTTACTATAAATATTATCGTAATATGGGTTTAGAAGTAGCCTATAGTATGCCTTTATTCTTCAAATGGATATGTTTCGTCATAGACTTCACTTAGAAGACGATCGTTGAAAAGCCAGTGTGGCGTCGGCTGTATATGTTTGACTTTGTAGCCTTTTAGCTTAGCAGAAAGTGCACTAATAGAAGTTTCTTCTCCTTGATAACACACTTTGCGCTCTGAAAAAATGGTGACAGAAATTGATGGGTCATCTTTCCAGATGAGAATATCGCCTTTCTGCAATCCCATCTCATAGAAATTGAGCGGTGGACGTTTTGCATGTGCTTTTGTGCTGGCTGCTTTGTCTTCATCAGTGAGATCGTTTTGTATCTCATCAGTCACTTCTTCCGTTACATCTTCATGATGGAAAAGTTCGAGGATTGCTTGTGCCTGATCCACGTTAATACGGAAGAACTCACGATTCTGATTGATGCGCTGAGGGTCAAAGGCTTTATGTAGGGCTTTTTCAATTTTGAGACAATCACTTTTCTTAACCTTGCACGCAAATTTACACTCAAACGGAACAGGAACTCCTGTGGTATATAGTTCCTTCATCCGTTTATCAATGTCTTCCTGTGTGGTCATGCCTATTTTTACAAGTCCTGGCATTACAGGGTTTGTTAGAAGATAAACTATTCCGTATTCCATATCGTTTTTTTAGAAATTAGAGATTATTGTACGGTTTGTCGTTGTTTGTAATGAAATCAAGAACTCTTTCAAATTTGTACATCAGTGTTATCGTTCTTGTTGGTGAATATATGTGAGTTCATTTATTACTTCTCCTATATTTTTGATTACTGGCATTGGGGTGCTCTGGATTGGTCATTTCGAGATAGCCAGCCTCGATAAGTGACATGATGTATGTTTGGATATTTTTGCTATGGTATGTTACACCAGCCCTCTCAAGGATTTCTTTGCTGCTACGTGGCACACTACAGAAATTTACTATATCCCTCTGTTTGTTTGTTATTTTAGGACGTTTAGTGTCAGAGTCAGCATTGAAAGTGTCAGAGTCGGAATCTAAACCAGTGTCAGAGTGTCTAAGCTTAGTGTCAGAGTCAGCATTGAAAGTGTCAGAGTTGATGCCTAAGTCGGTATCAGAGTGTCCAAGTTTAGTATCTAAGTTACCATTGACTTGGCTACCCTTCGGTCTATTTATAGTAATTACAAACTCGTTAGTTCTGTCATTGTTGGTGAATGAAACTTTCATATCCTCAGATAAGGCACGAAGCATACCACTACCTGCTCCTGTGTAGGGGAGCAAATGGATGGCATTTGTGAAGAGGAACATATTGCGTGGCATGGATGTACCTACAACAATATCATCCACGCTAAGCCCATTAGGGAGAATTCCGGGGCTGTGTATCTCCACCCTGTCATCAAAGATGAATATACGGATAGGAGCAGTCGCATTCAGCGAGCGATGTACCAAAGCATTTACGGTGAACTCAACAAGGCTGATGTATGAAATCTCCAATACTCCTTGCGAGTTAAACTCTTTTCCAACTTGTATATGGCGCAAGTTCCGGGTGAAGAAATCCATAATAGTTTCAAACTGATGAAGCAGATTTCCTTCAATGTCGGCATCATTCACCTTATCGCGAAATTGTGTACCTCCAAGATTGTTGCCCACAAAACAAATGCACTTTGCTGTCATTGCAGGAAGCCAACGCTGAGTGTACTTGCCAAACAGCAACATTGCAGCCACTGTGATTTTTCCATCGGGTCGGATGAAACGTAGGTTACGCAGTAGCTTCTCCCCATCGTGCCCACTAGCGATAGCAGAACAGACTGCATCTAAAGAGGTCTCGCGGAATGCATCACCCACCAAACCTTTTCTCACCAATACTTTTTCAAACTTGTTGCTTAAAAAGATTTTGATGGTATTCTCGTCCAAGTCCTTAATCGTAGCATCCCGAACCCCAGCTTCATCAGGCGAGAAACTGCCGCAGTCGGTCATCATCTCGGCAAGTTCGGCATTATCGAACACCTTGCGCTTGTCGGCACCGTTCTTCACCCACACAATACCCCGATTGTCGTGGTAAGGCTTATTCACCCCTTCTTTAATATGAACCACAACAAGGCTTCCGCCATCCACGGAAATAGTTTCTACATCAACAAGGATGGCAGGAACAACATTCTCTGAAGCGATATTGCTAAGTGTATTAGTGGTTTCCTGTACTTCCTGATACGACAAAGGATTGATGCTACCAGTTTTGTCTTTAACGCCAACAACTAGTATACCGCCACGTGCATTGCTGAACGCAACCAGTTCGCAACCAATATCATAGTTATCAAGAAGACGCTCTTTGAACTGCACTTTACTGACCTCTCCAAGTTTTATCTGTTGGATAATATCTATTTCCTTCATTGTTCAAATGTTTTTGGTTAAGCAAACCTGCATCAATATTCAACGCCTCTGTTATACTTAGAAGGTTTCTTATATTTGGCTGCATGGTATTCGTCACATATTTGGAAACTGTACCTTTGTCTTTTCATAATTGTTCAGCCAACCGCTTATATGTTTTTGGCTCTTCGGCAAGTATATTCCTTAGCCTATTAATCATCTTTTTTCCCATAAAAAGACATCCCTTTCAATGTAAAAGTACAAATAATATATTAGAGCCACGATAGAATACATTAAAAAAGAGTGTTTTTATAATAAATAATTGATTATATCATCAACATATGACTTCATTTTATGATTTGTATGTAAAACTTTTTAAAGTAACAAAACTTTATTTTTGTCGCAAAACATAAATTATTTGCGACATATGACTTATGTAAAACAATGATCAGTATTTGATATCAACTTTTAGAATGATAATTTTACTATCACAGGATTATGGTCGGAAAGGTGTTTGTCACTTTTTGTACCCTCTTTAGGTATATAGCTGCTTTTAACCTTGATTTGTGGAGTGATGAAAATAAAGTCTATTTTATCTCTGGAGTCTGGATTTAAACGGCCGAAATTGTGGTATGAATAATTTACTCCACTTGTATTTTCAGCTTCTTTGTGTGTATCTTTCAGTACAAAACTGTTTGTTGTTAAAGTCTTGTATGCTTCAGAAAGCTCGTTTACATTGAAATCTCCGGTAAGGATTGCAGGTCTGTCGCCTACTATTTCTTTTATTTTTTCAATAATAAGCAGCGCACCTTTGCGACGTGCTTCTGTTCCGACATGGTCAAAATGAGTGTTTACAGCCATGAAAATCTTTCCGTTTTTCTTGTCTTTGATTTTTGCCCATGTGGCTATACGGGTACATGCTCCATCCCATCCTATGAATCCTACACTGTCAGGATATTGTGACAGCCAGAATGTATTATTGTCCAGTATCTCAAATCTGTCTTTTTTGAAGAATATAGGGGCATATTCGCCTTTGGTCTTGCCATCTTCTCGTCCTACACCAACTTCTGCATATTCAGGTAGTCTAGCTTTCAAGTCTTCCAATTGATTGTGCAATACTTCCTGCATACCTATAATATCCAAGTCCTGAGCATGTATAAAGCTTGCGACAGTGTCTTTGCGGTATTTCCAGTTGTTCAGACTGTCGCCTGAATGGTCAAGCCTGATATTAAATGTAGCATAGGTTATTTCAGATGGATTGTCTTTTACAGACGAACATGAGAATATTGTCAGTGTGATAAATGCTGCAAATGCATTTAGAACAAATTTTTTTGCTGTTTGTAGATGCCTTGTCATGGTATATTCTTTTTTAAGTTAACTTGTTTCTTATATTTATTTATCTTCCTTATTGGAGTTTATAGATAAAAAAAGGTGATCATTGTGATCACCTTTCTTTAGATTTATTTCTGTTGAGGTTTTCTATCGCGTTTCTTGTTGTTTTCTTCCAAACCTTCAGGCTTTGGTAATAAAACCTTGTGTGAAAGTTTGAATTTACCTGTCTTAGGATCAATTTCAAGAAGTTTTACTTCGATGTCGTCACCTTCTTTCAATCCTGATTCTTCGATAGTCTCAAGGCGTTTCCAGTCGATTTCTGAGATGTGGAGCAGACCGTCCTTTCCTGGAAGGAATTCTACGAATGCACCGTATGGCATTATAGAACGAACTTTACCTGTGTAAACTTCACCTACTTCAGGGATTGCTACTATGCCTTTTATCAGGCGAATAGCATCATCGATAGACTTCTTGTTTGTACCTGAGATTTCGATACGTCCTGCGTTGTCAACTTCTTCGATAGTGATAGTTGCACCTGTTTCTTCCTGCATTCCTTGGATAATCTTACCTCCAGGGCCGATTACAGCACCGATGAATTCTTTAGGAATTGTCATTGTTTCGATACGTGGAGCGTGTGGCTTCAATTCAGCGCGAGGTTCTGCGATACATTCTGTCAGTTTGCCAAGGATATATTCGCGACCCTGTTTTGCCTGAAGAAGCGCTTTCTCAAGGATGTCGTATGTAAGACCGTCACACTTGATATCCATCTGTGTAGCAGTGATACCCTTGCAAGTACCTGTAACCTTGAAGTCCATATCTCCCAAGTGGTCTTCGTCACCAAGAATATCTGAAAGAACAGCATATTTGTCTTCGCCGGCATTTTTGATCAATCCCATTGCAATACCTGATACCGGATTCTTGATAGGTACACCGGCATCCATAAGAGCCAATGTTCCGGCACATACTGTTGCCATTGAAGATGAACCGTTTGATTCAAGTATATCTGAAACTACACGTACGCAGTATGGATAATCTGCTGGTATCTGTCCTTTCAAAGCACGCCATGCCAAGTGGCCGTGACCGATTTCACGACGTCCTACACCGCGCTGTGCCTTAGCCTCACCTGTAGAGAATGGAGGGAAGTTATAATGAAGAAGGAAACGTTCCTTGTGCTGGTCAAGTACGTCGTCAACTACTTTTTCGTCAAGTTTTGTACCGAGAGTTACAGTACTCAAAGACTGAGTTTCACCACGTGTGAAGATTGATGAACCGTGAGGACCAGGCAGTGGGCTAACTTCGCACCAGATAGGACGGATTTCTGTAGTAGTACGTCCGTCAAGACGTTTGCCTTCGTCAAGGATGCAACGGCGCATAGCTTCTTTTTCTACGTCGTGATAGTAACGGTCTATCATTGCACCTTTTTCTTCAAGTTCTTCTTCTGTGAACTGTGCTTTGAATTCTTCGCAAACAGCATCGAATGCATCACCACGTTCGTGCTTGTTTCTGTTGCCTGAAGCTGCTATAGCGTAAGCTTTTTCGTAGCATGCGTCGTGAACTGCTTTACGGAGTTCTTCGTCGTTTTCTTCGTGGCAATATTCACGTTTAACTGTAGTGCCTACTTCTTCCATAAGCTCCATCTGAGCTTTGCAGTGAACCTTGATAGCTTCGTGTGCGAATTTCATTGCTTCAAGAAGGTCTTGTTCTGAAACTTCTTCCATTTCGCCTTCCACCATCATGATATTTTCGTAAGTAGCTGCTACCATAAGATCCATATCAGCCTTTTCAAGTGCTTCGAATGTAGGATTGATAACAAACTTACCGTCAATACGTGCTACACGAACTTCTGAAATAGGACCACCGAAAGGTATGTCTGAAACAGCAAGTGCTGCCGAAGCTGCAAGTCCTGCAAGTGCATCAGGCATATCAACACCATCTGCAGAAAAGAGTGTGATGTTTACATATACCTCTGCATGATAATTATCAGGGAAAAGAGGACGTAATGCGCGGTCAACAAGACGGCAAGTCAAAATTTCATAGTCAGATGCCTTGCCTTCGCGTTTAGTGAAACCGCCAGGGAAACGTCCGAATGCTGAATATTTTTCTTTGTACTCTACCTGTAAAGGCATAAAATCTGTTCCGGGAACTGCATCTTTTGCTGCACAAACAGTAGCTAGCAACATGGTGTTACCCATGCGTAGCATAACAGCACCATCTGCCTGTTTTGCTAGCTTTCCCGTTTCGAGTGTGATGGTTCTGCCATCTCCAAGCTCGATCGTCTTAACAATTGGATTGATCATAAAAATTGATTTAATATAGTTTTTTCGTCAAAATATGCGCAAAGATATACATTTTATCGCAGTAAACAGGTGAAACTGAGGTGAAACTTTCATAAAATACTATTTTTTTGTAGCTTATTACTAAGAAGAAGTAAAAAAACTTTGTCAAATCGTTTAAAACAGTAACTTTGCATCGCAAAAATAAAGATTAAACATTTTTTGAAATAAACAATATGAGCAAAAAAAGCTATATTGCTGCCGTCCTTATTTCTGCAGGATTTGCAGCATGTAATCGTGGTCCCGTTTTTAATGTTGAGGGTGAAATTTCGGGCGCAGAAGGTAAGATGTTGTATATTGAACATTCTTCGATAGAAGGCGTTGTAGGATTGGATTCTACAAAATTAAGCGGCGATGGCCGATACCATTTTTCAGAAGCCAGACCTGAAGCTCCGGATTTCTATCGTTTGAGAGTTGACGACAGAATTATAAATTTTGTTGTAGATTCAACAGAGACGGTAAACATCAGTTCGGATTATAACACTTTTTCTTCGGGATATTCTGTAACCGGTTCTGAAAGTAATGTAAAGATAAAGGAACTTTCATTGCTTCAGGCAGAACTTCAGGCTAAGGTAAATGAACTTAATAAATCCGGAATGCCTGCCGGACTTGCTCAGGACAGTCTGTTCCGTATGATTGAAAGCTACAAGAATGATGTAAAACGTAATTACATCTATAAGGAACCGGACAAGGCTTCATCTTATTTTGCTCTTTTCCAGCAGTTGAATGGATTTATGATATTCAATCCGCTGTCAAATAAGGAAGATGTGAAATGTTTTGCTGCTGTGGCTACAAGCCTGAACCATAACTATCCGCACGCCGACCGTTCAAGAAATCTTTATAATATGGTTATCAAGGGTATGAAGAATACTCGCGCTCCTCAGACAAAACCTTTGGAAATATCTGAGGATATGATAAATGAGACATCAATAATAGATATTCCTTTGAAAGATATAAACGGCGAGACAAAACATCTTACAGACTATAAAGGTAAGGTCGTGCTTATAGATTTCACGGCATACGGCACTCCAAGTTCTGGAGCAAGAACTTTGGCGCTTAGAGAATTGTATAATAAATATTCTTCACAAGGTCTGGTGATATATCAGGTTTCGCTTGATACGGACGAGCATTTCTGGAAAACGGCATGCGACAACCTTCCATGGGTATGCGTACGCGATCCGCAAGGACCTTATTCAACTTATGTCAGCATATATGGTGTAACGGCATTGCCTACAGCATTCCTTGTCAACAGAAACAATGAACTGGTGCTTAGGCTGAATGAAAAATCGGATATTGAAGCCGAAATCAAGAAATTGCTCTAACATGTTTAATAGCATGTAAAAATAGAATACTTATTTGCTTGACTTATAAGAAAAAAGCTTATCTTTGCACACAGAATATAAGACAAAGGGTTCCGGCATAGTTGAACATGTCGGAATTCTTTTTTGTTTTATGTCAAATGAGATAATTATTAATAACGAAATATTTTAGGAGGAAAATTATTATGGCTTATATGTCAGAAGAAGGCTATCAGAAACTTTTGGCCGAACTAAAACATCTGGAGGCTGTTGAGCGTCCGAGAATTGTTGCAGCTATCGCTGAAGCACGTGATAAGGGTGACTTGTCGGAAAATGCAGAATATGATGCAGCCAAAGAAGCTCAGGGATTGTTGGAAATGAAAATCAACCAGCTTAAAGCGACTATCGGTGATGCCAAGATTATCGATACATCAAAGATGAAAGCTGATACAGTCCAGATTCTTACACGTGTTGAGCTGAAGAATGTCAAGAACAACATGAAGATGGCCTATACAATTGTATCGGAGAGCGAAGCAAACCTTAAAGAAGGAAAGATTTCTGTTACTACACCTATTGCACAGGGCTTGTTGGGCAAGAAAGTTGGTGATATAGCGGAAATTACTATACCTCAGGGTAAAATCAGTCTTGAAATTTTAAGTATATCATTTTAATAGTTAAGGCAGGTCTGTTTTGTGCAGGCTTGCCTTATTTAATATCCAATAATATATGGCAACAATATTCAGTAAAATCATTGCAGGAGAGATTCCAAGTTACAAAGTAGCAGAGGATGAAAAATTTTATGCTTTTCTTGACATCAATCCGTTAGTCAAAGGACATACATTGGTTGTCCCTAAGAGAGAAGTTGATTATATATTCGACCTTGAAGACAGCGAATTGGCTGAAATGCATGTCTTTGCCAAGAAGGTGGCGTTGGCAATACAGAAGGCATTCCCGTGCAAGAAGGTTGGAGAGGCAGTTATCGGTTTGGAAGTGCCACATGCACACATTCACCTTATTCCTATACAAAAGGAATCGGATATGCTTTTCTCAAATCCTAAACTGTCGCTTACTTCAGAAGAGTTTGTGTCTATCGCAAATGCAATAAACAAGGCATGGACTGAAGCTCAGAAATAATTTTCCTAATATATAAGCATTAAAAGCCATCCGAATAGATGGCTTTTTTTATTTGTTATCATTAAATTTGTAATCTGTTAATGTGGAAAACCTGTTTTTATGAATAAAAGAATCTTCAGTGGAATATTATTGCTGTTTATTGCAGTGACTGTCATGGCCCAGAACTATCAGATAAAAGGAACGGTAATCAGCAAGACCACTCACGAACCATTGGAATTTGTGAATGTACTTGTAGTAGGCCTTAATATAGGTGCATCGACAGATGTCAACGGAAATTTTACCATTAATTCAGTTCCTCCTGGAATATATCAGCTCAGAGCTTCCACCATCGGTTATAAAACTGTTTTTACCGAAGAATACAGAGTCAATCATATTACACCGCACATAAATATAGAGATGGAGGAGGAAAGTACTTCCATATCGGAAGTTACTGTTACGGCCTCACCTTTCAGAAGAGTGGCAGAAAGCCCTGTCAGCCTTAGAGTTATAGGTCTTCAGGAGATAGAAAAGGCTCCAGGAGCAAACCGTGATATATCTCGCGTGGTTCAGAACTATCCGGGAGTGGCGTTCTCGCCTATAGGATATAGAAATGACCTCATAGTGCGTGGTGGAGGCCCTTCTGAAAACAGGTTTTATCTGGATGGAGTGGAAATACCTAACATAAACCATTTTAGTACTCAGGGCGCATCCGGCGGTCCTGTAGGACTGATTGATGCAGACCTGATACGTAATGTGAAATTTTATAGCGGCGCTTTCCCTGCACACAGAGGAAACGCGCTTAGTTCTGTGCTCGACTTCAGCCTTCGTGATGGAAGCATGGAGCGCAATTCATTGAAAGCCACTTTGGGAGCTTCCGAAGTTTCTCTCAGTTCGAACGGCCACATAGGCGATAAGACTTCTTATCTTGTATCAGTGCGCCAGTCATATCTTCAGATGTTGTTCAAGGTTTTGGGCCTTCCTTTTCTTCCGGCATATACAGATGCTTCGTTCAAGATAAAGACAAGATTTAATGATAAGAACGAGCTTACCGTTCTTGGGCTTGGAGGTCTTGACCGCATGAAGCTTAATATGGATATTGACGGCGACTATGCTGAATATCTGTTGAGCTATCTTCCTACCATAGAGCAGGAAACATTCACTCTTGGAGGTGTTTACCGTCATTATGCGGGAAATCATGTACAGTCGGTGACTTTGAGTCACAGCTATCTGCATAACCGTAATTACAAGTATCAGGACAATGATGACAGCAATCCCGATAATCTGAATCTGGATCTGGGCTCGGTGGAGCAGGAAACAAAACTTAGAGTGGAGAATACATCCGAATGGGATTCATGGAAAATGAATGCAGGTTTCGAACTGAATTATACACATTATACTAATGATACATATCAGAAGATTTTTACCGATGTACTGCGTGAGTTCAATTACGATACCCGTCTCAATATGTTGCGATGGGGAATATATGCATCAGCCGATTATACCTCATTCGATGACAGGTTTACAGCTTCTTTAGGAGTACGTACCGACGGAAATAACTATAGCGACAAGATGAAGGAACTCTGGAGACAGCTGTCGCCACGTCTTTCCGTATCTTATCGTCTTATAGACGGTCTTTACCTGAGCGGTCACATGGGGCTTTATTATCAGCTGCCTGCATATACAGCCTTGGGATATAAGAATAATGAAGACGTATATGTGAATAAGGACCTGGACTATACATCTGTCACTCAGGAAAGTTTGGGACTGACATGGAATCCTACCGAAACAATGGAAGTATCGGCAGAAGGTTTCTACAAGAAATATAACAACATGCCTCTTTCTGTTGCCGACAATATACCTTTGTCGTGCAAAGGAAACGATTACGGCGTTATCGGTAATGAACCACTTGTGTCTGAAGCGGAAGGACGTTCTTATGGTGTCGAAATAATGTTCAAATGGCTGTTGGCAAAGAAACTTAATCTTTCTTCATCATTGACACTTTTCAGAAGTGAGTTCAAATCGGGTGCAGATGATAAATATGTAGCATCGGCATGGGACAATAGGTTTATCTTCAATATGAGCGGTACATACAATTTGCCTAAGAACTGGAGTGTAGGTATGCGTGTATGTGCCATAGGCGGTTCTCCTTATACCCCATACGATAAGGAAAAATCTTCTCTTATAGAAGCATGGAATGTGCAGGGACGTGCTTACTATGACTACAGCCGTTATAACATGGAGCGTCTTCCGGCTTTCGGTCAGCTTGATGTCAGAGTTGACAAGACATTCTATCTGAAGAAATGTATGCTAGGCTTTTATCTCGACATACAGAACATCACTGCAAGCAAATTACGTCAGCCTGATGCTCTTATGAGTACGGGAGTAGAGGATCCAGAGCGTCCAGGACACTATATAATGAAAAATATCAAGATGGAAAGTGGAACCCTGCTTCCTACCATTGGTATCACGTTTGAATATTGATTTATCCTTCGATGAGGCAACATCAGAAGATGGCTTCCGAATTGACGGAATATTTGAGAAAACTTATGAACTGGTAAACAAAAGTCTATTAGCTTAATTCCGAACTTGGAATGACCGTTTATGTCAGTATTTAAGCATTTTTATTGTCCGAAAAAAATGTGCGCACATTTTACTTGAAACGTACGCACGTTTTGAATCGAATGGACGCACGCTTTGAATCGAATGTGCGCACGCTTAGATTACAGTACGTTTTTTGCGATAATTGTCTCTGAATTCTTTAGGAGAGCAATTCTTTTTCTTCTTGAATATACGGTTGAAGTTTGATAAATTATTGAAACCGCATTCATAGCAAATCTCAGCTATATTCATGGTTGAATCCACCAGAAGACGTGTGGCATGTCCCAAACGTAAGTCTATTATATATTCAGACAGGTTTTTGCCGGTACGAAGTTTGAAAAAGCGGCTGAAAGAAACTTCTGTCATTCCTACCATATCTGCCAGTTGTTCCAGCCTGATTTCTTCACGATAATGTTTGTTTATATAACTCTGGACTTTCTGTACTCTTCTGCTGTCCGAATGTACCTCTATTCTTGCGAACGAGGAACTTGATAATGTGCGGGCCTGCTCCGTAAACTGAGACAGTTCGTATAGCAGGGTCAGAAAGTTAATAACCGCATAAAAACCTTTCATCTCTGGAAGCTTGTCTATTAATGAGTAAGTTTTCATTATGGCATCAATAGGAAAGCTTATTCCGTTCTTGGCTTTCTCCAGCATTTTATGAATGGAGTCAAACTGGTTCTTGTCTATAAGACCATTGATAAAGGTAGGGACAAACTGGATTGTTATTTCCCTGATATTCTTTGATGTGCATTTGCCCTGTTCCCACACATGCTCCAGATCGGGATTTGTTATCAAGACCAAATCATAATCTCCAATCTCTTCGGAGGAATCTCCAACAATACGACGTACTCCCGGAGCATGTTCCACAAAGTTCAGTTCGAACTCCTTATGTGAATGCATCGGATATGTGAATCCTTCTTTGTGGCGGTCTGCTATATAAAAGCAGTCTTTATCGGATAGTGGTGTTATTTCGCGTATAAAACTTTCGCTGTTTTGTTTCTCCATAATATTTAATTTTTTCAGTCCGTACAAATATACGTAATAAAATATAATAACAAAACTTGAAATAAGTTTTCTATCAAAATATGATAAAACAGTATTATTCAAAATCAAAAGTAAGGCTTATTTTTGCGGTAAATAAAATAATTTTGTTACTAAAAAACGATGAAAAGCATGAAAATGAAACAATTTCTTCTTTTGGCGGGTGCATCTATACTTGCAACAAACACGTTATTTGCACAAAATATTTGTATTTCCACTCCTAATACATCTTTAGTTCTGAAAGCGCAAAAAGGTGGAGAATTGAAATACCTTTATTATGGAAATAAACTTAGTGGAACAGATCTGGAGAATATAGAGCAAGGCAGTAACTGCAATCATAATGCATATCCGGTATATGGTATGTATTGTCCGGGAGAAGTGGCACTGTCTGTCAAACATGCCGATGGAAATATGTCAACACAAATGAGTGTTGTGGATGTTGACACATATAAGGATGAACAGACTACAGTTACCAGTGTGAAATTGAAGGATAATGTCTATCCGTTCTATGTTGATGTGTATTATAAGGCCTATTCGGATGTGGATATGATAGAAACATGGACCGAAATAAGTCATACGGAAAAGAAACCTGTTTTGCTTACTCAATATTCATCAGCATATCTTCCTATACGTAGAGGAAATGTATGGCTTTCTCATCTCAGCGGCTCATGGGCTAACGAAGGTCAGCTGGTGCAGGAACCTCTGGAACCGGGTATGACTGTAATAAAGAATAAGGACGGAGTAAGAAATTCACATACATCGCATGCGGAAGTTATGTTTTCGCTCGACGGTAAACCGCAGGAAAACGAGGGGAGAGTTATCGGAGCAGCCCTTTGTTATACAGGTAACTATAAATTAAGAATAGATACAGACGACAGCGATTATCATCAGTTCTATGCCGGTATCAACGAAGAGAATTCATCGTATAGCCTGGATAAGAAAGAGGTATTCAGAACTCCTGTGCTGGCTCTTACATATAGTAATGAGGGATTAAGTGGAGCAAGCAGAAACTTCCATAAGTGGGGAAGAATATATAAACTGGCTCATGGAGACAAGGAACGCGATATCCTTCTGAACAGCTGGGAAGGTGTATATTTCGATATAAACCAGAAAGGAATGGACCAGATGATGGAAGATATATCTTCAATGGGAGGCGAGCTTTTCGTGATGGATGACGGATGGTTCGGCGACAAATATCCTCGTAACAACGACAGCTCCTCGCTTGGCGACTGGGTGGTTGATGAGAAAAAACTTCCTGAAGGAATAGATGGGCTTATCCGTGATGCCAAGAAGCACGGCATAAAGTTTGGTATATGGATAGAACCAGAAATGGCAAATACCACAAGCGAACTTTATGAAAAACATCCCGAATGGATTATTAAATCCCCACAGCGTGACCCGGTGTTGGGACGTGGAGGAACACAGGTAGTGCTTGATCTGGCCAATCCTGAGGTACAGGACTTCGCGTTTGATATAGTTGACAATCTGATGATAGAGCACCCTAAGATAGCATATATTAAATGGGATGCCAATATGGCTATAATGAATCATGGCTCAAATTATCTGACAAAGGACAATCAGAGCCACATGTATATAGAATATCACAGGGGATTTGAAAAAATATGCCAGAGAATCAGAGAAAAATATCCGGATTTGGTTATCCAGGCCTGTGCAAGTGGTGGCGGACGTGCAAATTATGGCTATCTCCCGTATTTTGACGAGTTTTGGGTGAGCGACAATACAGATGCCTTGCAGAGAATATACATGCAGTGGGGTACATCATATTTCTTCCCTGCCATCGCTATGGCGTCTCATATAAGTGCGGCTCCAAATCACCAGACATTCCGTACTATTCCATTGAAATATCGTATAGATGTTGCCATGAGCGGAAGATTGGGAATGGAAATCCAGCCTAAGAATATGACTGACGAAGAAAAGAATTTGTGCCGTAAGGCAATAGCCGACTATAAGAGGATACGTCCTGTTGTACAGTTTGGTGATATATATCGTTTGATGTCTCCGTACGATAAACTTGGAGTGGCATCTTTGATGTATGTTAGTCACGTAAAAGATAAGGCTGTGTTCTATTGGTGGAAAACCGAGCACTTTGTAAATCAGCATTTGCCTAGAGTCACAATGGCAGGACTTGATCCTGAAAAGAAATACAAGGTTATGGAACTTAACCGTATAGACAATGTTCCGTTGGAATTCGAAGGAAAAATATTCAGTGGTGCATATCTGATGGCCAACGGCTTGGAAATACCTTATAATCATAAGGTTGACTATCATAAGCAGAATGACTATTCAAGTAGAGTCCTTTATCTGGAGGAAGTAAAATAATTTTTTTTGATTAAGACTTATACATAGGTAATGACATGATTAGATTAGATTTTAGATTGCGTATTATAGCTTTTATTTGTTTGGCCTTATGCAGTGTTATTCCTGCCGTTTCTGGTGATAAAGTTGAACGACTCATGGTCAAAGGTACTTCTCTGGTAAATAAGAGTGGAGAGAATGTGGTGTTAAGAGGGGTAAGCTTGGGTTGGCATAATTGGTGGCCTCGTTTTTATAATACCTCTGCCATAAAAACTTTAAAGAACGAATGGAATTGTACTCTGGTTCGTGCCGCAATGGGAGTAGAACCTGAAGGGGCCTATATGTCAGAATCTGAAAAAGCTGTAAGATGTATAACAGAAGTAGCCGATGCCGCTATAGAAAACAATATGTATGTCATCATAGACTGGCATAGTCATGGAATACATACAGATGAGGCAAAATCGTTTTTCCATGATATAGCACTCCGTTATAAAGGAGTTCCAAATGTAATATACGAAATTTTCAATGAACCGGTAGAAGACTCTTGGGATGATGTGAAAAAATACGCTGAAGAGGTCATAAAGGTTATAAGAGAAGTGGATAAGGAAGCTTTAATTCTTGTAGGTACTCCACATTGGGACCAGGATGTACATCTGGCTACAGACAATCCTATAAGAAATGTTGACAATATTATGTACACATTACACTTTTATGCCGCAACCCATCGTGAGTCACTGCGCGAGCGTGCCGATTATGCATTGAAGAAAGGACTTCCGATATTTGTTTCAGAGTGTGCAGGCATGGAAGCCAGTGGAGACGGGCCTATAGATATTGTTGAATGGAATAAATGGCAGTCGTGGATGAAAAAGAACAAAATCAGTTGGGCGGCCTGGTCAGTATCAGATAAGGATGAAACATGTTCAATGTTTTATCCGTCGGCTCCTGACTATGACTGGAAGGATAAAGATATAAAAGAATGGGGAATTATAGTTCGGGATGAACTGTTAAGAAAATGATTATAAATAGGTATTAGAATAAATACAAGAATTAGTATGTATAAAGCTGTCCTTGATATTGAAGGGCAGCTTTTATTGTTTATGATGGTATTAATATGTGGTATTATTTTTTTAGAATGATAATTCTTGGATAAAATAATATTATGTTTGTGCTTTCATTTATAATAAATTTGTAATTGAAGTAAAATCTAATAGATATGTTAACACGTCTTTTGATTTTATTAGTGATCGTATTCTTGTTTTATTGTATCATTTTGTTTGTGTTTATATATGGATAAGTAGAGCTTTGTAGTGCTTGTCTTATATTAATAATATTATTATTTTGTGGTAAATGGTTGTGATGTGATACTATTTTTTTCTTTAATCATTATAATTTAAAATTATGAAGAGGGCTTATTTGTTTTTGTTGTTATCATTTGTCTGTACTTTATCGTTTAAGGCACAGGCTTTACAGCGTGAACGTATTCTTTTTGATGAAAACTGGTATTTCGCATTTGGAAATGCTTCTTCCCCAGAGAAAGATTTTGGCTGCGGAACAGAGTATTTTAATTATTTGACTAAGGCAGCTTCAATACATAATAAAGGTCCTTATAGTGAAAAATTTGATGCTTATGGATGGAAGCCTGTTGATTTGCCGCACGATTGGGTGGTTGATTTGCCTTTTGATAAGAAGGCCAGTCATAGTCATGGATATAAGACAGTGGGCTATCGTTATCCGGAAACAAGTGTAGGTTGGTATCGTAAGACATTTTCTATATCAGAAGAAGATTTGGGACGACACATATCCGTTCGTTTCGACGGTATATTCCGTGATGCCCGAATATGGGTGAACGGTTTTTATTTAGGGCATGAGCCAAGCGGCTATGCGACACAAGAGTATGATATCACCGATTATCTGAATTATGGTGGAGAGAATTTGATTTGTGTTCGTGTAGATGCGACACTTGAGGAAGGCTGGTTTTATGAAGGTGCGGGTATATACAGGCATGTATGGTTAAATAAGATGGATAAGTTACATGTCGCACCATTCGGAACATTTGTTCACAGCAAGCTTGAAGCTCCATTTGATAAAGCGGAAATTACTATCGAAGCCGATGTCGAGAATTTTTATCAACATTCGGTTTCTTACACTTTACGTCATGTGTTGCGAGATTCTGATGGTAATCAGATTGCTGAATGTAAAACAGATAAAGAAACTTTGTTGCCACGCGAAAATGGACATTCTATCGGCAAGATAAGCATTAATAATCCGAATTTGTGGAGTACAGATAATCCTTATATATATAAAGTAGAGACAGAAGTATATAATGATGGGATGTTGGTTGATTCATATATCACAAATATGGGTATCCGTCACATAGAGTTTGATGAGAATAAAGGATTTATACTTAATGGTAAACAAATAAAAATTAAAGGTGTTAATATGCACCAGGATCATCCGGGAGTTGGAACAGCAATTCCTGATGCTTTGCAGGTTTATAGAATAAGAGAATTAAAAAAATTAGGTTGCAATGCTTATCGTGCTTCACATAATCCTATGACTCCGGAGATGCTTGATGTCTGTGATAGGGAAGGAATACTTGTAATAGAGGAAAACCGACTTACTGGAATAAATAAAGAACATATCGATTTATTGCGTCGTATGATAGAACGTGACCGCAATCATCCGTCTATAATACTTTGGAGTGTCGGCAATGAGGAATGGGGTATAGAATGGAAAGAAAGTGGTACCCGTATAGCGGCTACTATGCGTGATTTTTGTCATCTTTTTGATCCGACTCGAAACATGACTGTGGCTTCTAGTAGCGGACCTGCTATTTTAATTCCAGCAGATGTTGCCGGGTATAATTATATACTACAGAATCCGGTAGAAAAACACCGTAAAGATTATCCAAAACGTCGTGCTTTAGGTTCGGAAGAGACATCTGGTTGTGGCACAAGAGGAATATATTTTGATGACGTGGAAAGAGGTCACATGATGTCGTTGAACCGGAAGCCGAATGGTCCGGATAGTCTTCTGAATTGTATTGAGCGTGGGTGGAAATTCTATTCGGCCCGTCCTTATCTGGCCGGACTATTTTATTGGACTGGATTTGATTATAGAGGTGAACCAAATCCTTTGTCTTTTCCTGCAACCGGTTCTCAATTTGGTATTCTTGATTATTGCGGTTTTCCCAAAGATGAGGCATATTATTTAAAATCCTGGTGGACAGATAAGCCTGTATTGCATATTTTCCCTCATTGGAATCTTTCTGGTCATGAGGGTGATAGTGTTGATGTTTGGGCTTATAGTAATTGTGATGAAGTGGAATTAATAGTAAATGGTAAAAGTCAGGGACGCAAGAAAATGCCGGAAAATGGATATTTATCATGGCGTACTGTTTATAATCCGGGATATGTAAAGGCGATAGGATACAAAAAAGGTAAGCGCGTAATGGAAGAGAAATTGGAAACAACAGGAAATCCTGACCGTATAGAATTGACAGCCGATAGAACAAATCTCAAGGCTGATAATCGTGATGTAATGGTATTTCGTGTAGAGCTTCAGGATTGTAAAAAACGTTTTGTTCCTACTGCCTGTGATAGTCTTGAGTTCACTGTAACAGGTCCGGTGCGAATTTTGGGTGTAGGAAATGGAGATCCGGCATGGCAAGATATAGAACGTCCGACAGAAATTGGGGCACGTTCTTTTAGTGTAAAGGCATTTAATGGATTAGCCCAGATTTTACTGCAGAGTACTTATGATGAAGGAGAAGCTAAGTTGGAAGTAAAGGCTAAAGGCTTAAAATCAAAGACTTATAAGTTTTATGTTCAGAAATAAGGTATAAATTTTGTGTGTATTATTAATGCGTATGGTTATGTACATACCTTGTGGTAGTGTTGTTTTTTACTAAAATCACTACTCTTTTGAATGAGCTAATTTTTCATTCAATTTCTATTTAATGTAATTTATCTGATTAACCCTTTATTAAGTGATATAAATATGAAGAGACATTATTTGTTGGTTATGGTTTTATGCAGTATGTTTTTTATTGCATCATGTGCTGAAACTCCATTTGAGAGTTTCCCTGATGATAGTAAAGAGGAGGAAGAGGAAGTTGTTACACCACCGGATGCTGATGACCAGGAAGATACTTTGCATGAATGGGATAATGAAAAATTAGTGACTGAACTTGAGGCTGAAGATGGTCTTCTGCAGAATGCAATATCAGAGAAATCTATTAATGGTTATTCAGGAACCGGATATGTAGCTGGATTATGGAATTCAGAAGCTTCAATAACAGTGAAGTTCAATGTTCCTGAAAGAGCTTTGTATCGTTTGTATATAAGATATTCTACAGTTGGAGGAAATTCTCATAATCTTATTGTAAATGATCAACTGTCAGAATTATGTCAGTTGGCTTTTCCTGTATCTGAAGGCTTTGAACTGCGTGATATGGGAAAATATATTCTTGAAAAAGGAGAAAACTCTATAACTTTTAAGGCAGGATGGGGTGACGTATATATTGATAAGTTCATAATATATACAGCATTAAGGAATGAGTATAGTATATCAGAAACATTGGTAAACCCAAATGCAGATGAATCCGCCCGTAGTCTGTATGCTTATTTATTGAATAATTTCGGTAAAAAGATTATATCAGGATATTTGGAAGGCAGAACAGTCGCTAATGTTACTGATTGTAGGCCAATGCTTTATGGTTGGGATCTGACATCATATACAGAAGGCTATCCTTATAATTGGTCTAATGAGGCAAATAATGGTCAGGGAGGTCATGTCTTTGGGTCGGTAGATAGTAAAGTTATTGAATCTGCTTTGGAATGGTATAAAACCACACAAAGTCAGGGCATTGTTACTTTGCATTGGCATTGGTGTTCTCCTACTGGTGGTAAACCGGGTACAAATACGTTTTATACTGAATTTACTGATTTCGACGTTTCAAAAGCTGTTGAGGATGGAACAGAAGAAAATAAATTAATATTAAGGGATATTGATGCTGTAGCTTCTAAATTGAAGAAATTGCAGGAGGCTGGTGTACCGGTATTGTTCCGTCCGCTACATGAAGCCGGCGGCGGTTGGTTTTGGTGGGGAGCAAAAGGAGCAGAACCATGCAAGAAACTATGGAATTTATTATATGACCGTTTAACCAATGTACATGAAATTAATAATTTGATTTGGGTATGGTCGTCTAATGAGGAAGAATGGTATCCTGGCAATGATAAAGTTGATATTGTTGGATATGATTCGTATCCTGGAGATTTTAATGTCGGAGTTCAGAATTATATGTTTAATGAATTATATAATCTTACAGGAGGTAAAAAAATTATAGCAATGACAGAAAACGGGCCGTTACCTGACCCTGATAAATGTTTTTTGCAAGATGCTCCATGGGCATTATTTATGGGTTGGGGCGATTTATTGTATGAGCAGAATCATTCCAGCCATATTGTTGATGTTTTCCATAATAAGAATGTATTGACTGTAAAATATTAAACAAGATGTTCTAATTATTTTATGCAAGTTTAAATATTAAGTAGATTTTTATCATATAAAGAATATTATAATACTTTTTTTATTTATAGGGAATTGTGTCGTAGTTTAAACACTTAATTACATAAGTTGTAATGTAATTGTTATTGTCAATATTCTATCTAAATCAAGATATATGGATAATGACTGATGATTGTTTTTTTGACTGTTTGCTATAATGGACTGTAAATCAATTGTTTTTCATGGCTATTAATGCTTTTATAGTGGATGCTTATTCTAGGATGTTAACTGAAATAGGTGTTTGAATAGATAGATGATATTGTAATTATGTACAGCTTTAAGTTTGTGAAGCTGCCTTACTTGTGTATATGTATGATTTATAACGTAGTCTTATTTTTAAAAAAGTAAAGTAATTATTATAGTGATAATTCTTGGATAAAATAATATTATAATTATTTTACTGTTTGTAATACATTTGCAATGTAAATAAAATCTAATAGATATGCAGAAACGTAATTTAATTTTATTATTGGTTTTGACTGTTTTAGTTTCTTGTACTACCGGTTCTAAGAATCAAAAAAAACAAAGTTTTGTTAGAGTTGAACAAGGTCAGTTTATTCGCAATGGCAGACCTTATTATTATGTAGGTACTAATTTCTGGTATGGTGCCATCTTGGCGTCTGAAGGTGAAGGTGGAAATCGTGAACGTCTTTGTCGTGAATTGGATTCTTTAAGAAATATTGGTATAGACAACTTGCGTATTTTGGTTGGTTCTGATGGTAAAAGAGGGGTTCCGGCAAAAGTGGAGCCTACTTTACAAGTTTCTCCAGGTGTATATAATGATACAATATTTGCCGGACTTGATTTTCTTTTGCAAGAGATGGGTAAGAGAGATATGCTTGCAGTGTTGTATTTGAACAATTCATGGGAATGGAGTGGTGGATATGGTCAGTATCTAGAATGGGCAGGATATGGAAAAGCTCCTGTTCCTGCTGTAGATGGATATCCTGCATATATGAATTACGTTGGAGAGTTTGTTCGCTCAGACAGCGCTCAGGCTCTTTATGCCAATTATGTGAAAGATGTTGTTTCACGTACTAATCGTTATACAGGAGTCCGTTACATTGATGATCCTACTATTATGTCATGGCAGATTGGTAATGAGCCTCGTGCTTTTCTTCAGGAGAATAAAGATTATTTTGCTGAATGGATGAGCGAAGCCGCAGCGCTTATTAAATCACTTGATCCAAATCATCTTGTTTCTACAGGAAGTGAAGGCAAGTGGGGATGTGAGGGTGATATGGATTTGTTTGAAAAAATTCATTCCGATTCTAATGTTGATTATATGAATATACATATTTGGCCTTACAATTGGGGCTGGGCTAAGAAAGATAGTCTGCAGGAAAATCTTGAAAGAGCAAAACAGTATTCTAAATCTTATATTGAAGAACATTTGGCTATAGCTGAAAAATATAAAAAGCCTTTGGTGCTTGAGGAATTCGGTTATCCTAGAGACGGATTCCAGTTCATTAAATCTTCTTCCGTGAATGCCAGAGATGCATATTATAATTTTATATTTGATATGGTAAATGAGAATGCTCAAGCAAAGACATTGTTTGCCGGATGTAACTTCTGGGGGTGGGGAGGTCTTGCCAATCCTTCTACGGAATATGAGTATTGGAAACCAGGAGATGATTATACAGGAGATCCGGCGCAAGAACAGCAGGGACTTAATTCTGTGTTCGCTTCTGATGTAAGTACTTTGTCCTTAGTAAGAGATACGAATGTAAAATTACAAGAATAAGATTATAATTCATTAATAATAAACAAGTTATATAGAAATGAAGAAGCTAATCGATTTTAGAAAATGGTATATGATGTTAGTGATATCATTTATACCATTGTTGGCATTTGCACAAGAAATACAAGTGCAAGGGAACATCATCGATGAAAATGGCGAGCCATTAATCGGTGTCTCTGTGTTGGTTCAAGGAACTGGTACCGGTACTGTTTCGGATTTTGATGGTAATTTTATTTTAAACACCTCTAAAAACAGTACATTGGTAATTTCGTATGTTGGTTATAAGGAACAGCAGATTATCGTAAAGAATGATAAGCCTTTGAGGATTACAATGATTCCAGATACTCAAGCTTTGGAGGAAGTGGTGGTTATTGCTTATGGTTCTCAGAAAAAAGTAACAGTAACAGGTTCTGTTTCTAATGTAAGTAGTAAAGAGTTGTTGAAATCACCTTCTGCATCTTTGGGTAACGCTATATCGGGTAAATTGCCTGGCCTTTCTACTGTACAATATTCTGGTGTCCCTGGTGCAGATGATCCAACAATATTTATTCGTGGTCAAGCTTCTCTAAATGGTTCAAATCCATTGGTATTGGTTGATGGTGTCGAACGTTCATTTACACAGATAGATCCAAATGAAGTTGCTGATATAACAATATTGAAGGATGCTTCGGCTACAGCCGTTTATGGTGTGAGAGGTGCTAATGGAGTTATTTTGGTTACAACTAAGCGCGGTACATCCGGAAAAACTCAGATATCTGCTTCAACATCATGGGGAATACAAACTGTTACACAGTTCTTGGATATGGCAGACTCATATACATATGCAACTACATTTAATAACGCAAGATTGTCTGATGGAAATAATACATTACGATTCTCTGAAGATGTAATAGAGCATTTTAGAACTCATGACCAACCTATATTGTATCCTGATATTGATTGGGTTGATTATGCAATGAATGATATGGCATTACAAAGTCAGCATAATATATCTATAAATGGTGGTAATCAGGTAGCAAGGTATTTCGTTTCATTAGGTATGCTTGATCAGGATGGTATGTTTAAGACATTTGGAGAAGATCCGAATTCTAACTTTTCATATCGTAGATATAATTATCGTGCAAACTTGGATTTGAATTTAGGAAAACTTCAAGAGTTGTCAATAAACCTGGGAGGACGAGTTGAAAATAAAAATAGTATCGGTAATAATGGCGGTGATAACGGAGAAGAGTATATATTCCGTTATTTGATGGATGCGCAGCCTTTCTCTGGTGCTGGAATAGTTGATGGTAAATGGATAAAAACCAACCCTGCATTGATAAGTAATGAAAGTGCAGTAAGCCAAAGAGACGGATTGGATACATTTTATGGACAGGGTTACAAAAAAACAATTACAAATGTTTTAAATCTAGACTTGATATATAAGCTGAAATTGGACTTTATAACAAAAGGTTTGGATTTTAGGTTGAAAGGTTCTTATAACTCTACATACTATAATGTTAAAGACCGTACTTGTGGACAGCCAGCAAAATATATGCCTTATCTAGATGAAAGCGGAAATATAGTTTATCAGCGCACAGGTGATTATTGGAATCTTGGTTATGCAGATAGTTCTTGGCCTGAACGTAACTGGTATGCGGAGGCAAGTTTTAACTATTCTAGAAGCTTCGGAAATCATAACTTCTCAGGATTGTTGTTGTATAACCAATCTAAATCATATTATTCATGGGATGCCAATAATAGTGCTTATATATCAGTTCCTAAAGGATATGTAGGTCTTGTAGGTCGTGTTACTTATGATTATAATCATCGTTATATGATTGATGTTAATATGGGATACAACGGTTCTGAAAACTTTGCAAAAGGACATCGTTATGGTATTTTCCCGTCAGCGTCAGTTGGTTGGACTGTATCAGAAGAAAACTTCTGGAAACCAATTAAGCCTGTGTTCTCATATTTGAAATTACGTGCATCTGTAGGTACTGTAGGTAATGATAACTGCCAGGGATACAGATTCTTGTATTTGCCTGCTGCCTGGACTATCACAAATGGTTATTATAATAACATTGGTGACTACGCCGGTTATAACTTCGGAACGACTAATACAACATTCCTAAATGTGGCACGTGAATATTCATCAGCTTCTCCAGATGTAACTTGGGAAACTGCTGTTAAGTATAATTACGGTTTTGATGCAAAATTCTGGAATGATAAAATCAGTTTAGGGTTTGATTATTTTACAGAAGATCGTAAGAATATATTGATAAATAATGAAAATATGATACAGGCTCCTACTGCGTTGAGACCTTCATATATAAATTATGGTAGAGTGAAAAATCATGGTTATGAAATAACCTTGAGTTATTCTGATAAAATAGGAAAGGATTTCTCATTTACAATTTCTCCAACAGTATCTTATGCAAAAAATAAGATAATTGAACAAGCTGAAATTACAAGGCCTGATAAGTTGGTTAAAGCAAATAGTTATATGGGTAAGAAACTTGGATTGACCGAAGATACAGAAGTTTCTCCAGATTGGACATATGCAACAGGACATTCAATAGGTGCAAGAAAAGGATACTTATTCTTTGAGTTTTATGAAAAGGGAGTCACAGAAGAACGTTATAGAGAAAAATTTGGTCAAGATATACCACAACAGTTGGTATCTAATTTGATGAATGGTGATGCTGTATATGTTGATTTGGATGGTGATGGAGTAATCACTGAAGAGTATGACCAAATGTATATGGGATATACAGACAATCCGGAATTTACATTTGCTTTAAATTTCAGTTTGCAGTATAAGAACTTTGACTTCTCAATGCTATGGTCTGGTGCTGCACATGTTTCCAGAAACTTAGATGGAGTCTATAGACAACCATTTGGTCAGCAATATAATTCAGCTTTGTTGCAATGGGTAGTAGATAACGCTTGGACTGAAGAAAATGCGGAGAATGCAAAAATACCACGTATTACTTTTGCTAATGAAAAACAGAATCAGGCTAATTCTAATATTTGGTATTATGATTCAAAATATTTGAGATTAAAGAACGTTGAGATAGGATATAACATTAATAATGTCTCTTGGCTGCCTAAAGGTACAAATTTGCGTGTCTTTGCAAATGGAACAAACTTATTGACATTTACTCCACTTGATGCAAATGACCCTGAAAATACTGGTGGTGGATATGGAAGCTTTATTAAGTATCCTTTGATGAGAGTGTTTAATTTAGGTTTGAAAGTAAACTTTTAAATGAAATAAAGATGAAAATAATAAAATATATATTAGGAACTGCATTTACGATTTCTACCTTTTGTGGAATGACATCGTGTGTTGATCAAATAAGAGTTGGTGACTCTTTTCTTGAGAAGGCTGAAGGCGAAGATGTTAATGAAGATCTTATATTCTCAAAAAAAGTCTATACTGAATATCTATTATGGCAATGTTATGAAGGATTATATTCTCCTTTTAAGGGTTGTTATACATTAAACTCGGGTGTAATGGAAGCTTTGTCTGATATAATGCATTCAGAGCTAGGTTGGGATGAGCTTGGTCGTATGTTTTATACAGGAAATCTTACTGCAGCAAATGCAAATCCGGGATGGGTACAAAGTCGTTTTGCCTTTATATCACAAGGAGGCATCCAAAATATGTCCAATCAGAGTAAAAGATCTATATGGAATTGTGTCAGAGATTGTGAACTGCTTATAGATAATATACACAGAGTTCCGGATATGACTGATGCTGAGAAAGCACGTTATACAGCTGAAGCAAAAATAATATTGGCATGTAAATATTTTGACGGAATACGTCATTTCGGAGGACTTCCAATAGTAGATCATGCTTTCAAAGGTGAAGATCAAATGGAAGAAGGACGTTCGTCAATTGATAAAACAGTAAAGTTTGCATTAGGTTTGCTTGAAGAAGCAATTGCAGAGCCTAATTTACCTTGGAATTTACCGGACTCTGATTTGGCTACTTGGGCAGGTAGAATGACAAAAGCTTCTGCTGTTGGTTTAAAAGCAAAATTGCTATGTTTTGTAGCTAGTCCTATTTTTAATAGTGACACTCCATATTGTACAGAAGAACCTCAGGATGCTGTAGAAGCTTTGCAGGTATGGTATGGAAACTACGACCAACAGCGTTGGAAAGATGTGGTAGATGCTTGTGAGGAGTTTTTCAGAATGAATGCTGAGAATGGAAATTACTTTAAATTAGTTGAAGCTACGTCACAAACCGAACAAGGTTATAGAGAAGCGTATCGTAAAGCTTATCGTGCAAGAGGAAATAAGGAGACTATTATAGAAGTTCACGATAGAGTATATCTTACAGACTGGGATCAATGCCCAGGAAATGTTTGGCATACTGGAGCCTGTGCCGCGACTTTGGATTGGATGGAAATGTTCCCATGGAGTGATGGAAAGAATTTTGATGGTCAGAAATATTATAATCAGGCACCTGCAGAAGTGGATATTTTTGCAAATAGAGATCCTCGCTTATATGAAACAATGGTAGTACAAAAACGTGATTACCAATATCAGTATTATGGATCGGATAATCCTGTACAGATGTGGGTCGGTGGTGAGTTTAAGGTTTGCGGTAGCGATTGGGCTTGTAAGCCTTGGGGATTCCCGACTTATAAATATGTGCTTGATTTAGGTTCAGACGATCAGGGTGGTCAAGGTATAATTGATAATGAACCAATGCAGATAGCTTATTTGCGATTGTCTGAAATATACTTGATTTATGCTGAAGCTCTTGCGGAATGTGGAAGAAATAGAGAAGCTATTGAACAGATTAATATTGTAAGACGTCGTGTTGGATTGGGTGATATAGAAGTAAAAAATCCTGAACTTAATCTTATATCTAACAAGGAAAATCTTATAAACGAAATCATGCGTGAAAGAGCATGTGAATTGGGATTTGAATGTGAAAGTCGTTTCCATGATATGAATCGTCGTCTTCTTGTCAATGATTTTAAGAAACATTTAAGAGGAATGAATATTTATCGTTTGAACGATAATAACGAACGTGTTGAAAAACCATGGTCGGCTGATAGTGGTGAACCTTTCCCTACAAAATTTGAGTATGTGCCTTTCGAGATACAAGGCGCTAATCCAAGATTTGTATGGAGTAACCCTGAAAGATGGTCAAATAAATGGATACTTGCTCCACTTCCACCTGATGAAATTAATAAGAATTATGGGCTGACACAAAATCCTGGTTGGTATTAATCTTTTATAATTTCGAAGACAATGAAAAAAAACTATATAAACTCAAAAATTTGGCTTGCTGCAGTATGTGCGGCCGTAGCTAATAATATTAATGCTCAAAGTTCATTAATTGATTATAAAGACGGTAAGGTTGATTTGGGAATGAATATTGAGCAAAGCCAATTATTATCAACAGCTTCAACAGAGACGATATACGCTGAAGAATTAGAAAAAACTGCGGCTATATCTTTGAAAGATGCACTATATGGAAGACTTTTAGGATTAACTGCTTTAAAAAATGGAAAATTCGCAGGTGAGTCTGGATATGGTGCTACGATGAATATACGCGGAAATCAAACAACTAGTGAGAATAATTTATTGATTCTTGTAGATGGTATTGAACGTTCTATAGATTATCTGACTGTAGATGAAGTAGAGTCCGTAACTATACTTAAGGATGCTGCTGCTACAGCATTATATGGTTACCAGGGTGTTAACGGTGCTTTGCTCGTTAAGACTAAAAGAGGTACAAAGGATGGTAAATTGCACATTTCGGTAGGATATGATCACAAATTTACTTTTAATCCTAAAGTCGCGGATTTTGTAGATGCATATACATATGCTCAGGCCATAAATAAAGGTAGAATCAATGATGGCTTATCACCTATGTATAATGATTATGAATTGAATGCTTTCGCTACAAACCTTTCACCATATTATTACCCTAATGTGGATTGGAAAGATGAGGTCTTTAAAAACATGGGTTCTGAGGATCAGTTAAACCTATCTATGAAAGGTGGTAATGAAAAACTGCAGTTCTTTGCAATGTTGGATTATACTGACAGCCGCGGTTTGCTTGAAGGAACAGATCAGGAAATGTATTCTTCTCAGCTTAAGTTTTCCAAGGCTAATGTACGTGCCAATCTTGATATGCAACTTACTTCCACAACAAAGATGTCAGTAAATGCATTGGGAACATTTATAGAAACAAATCGTCCTAATGGAGCTGATGCTGCTGGTATAACTTGGATGCTTTATCAGACACCAGCTTCTGCATTTCCTGTAAAAAACGATCCGGAGGGTACATTGGCTGACGTATGGGGAGGTAATACTACATACGGAATGAACAATCCGGTGGCTCAAATTCAAGCATCAGGTTTTCTTAAGTCGCATGCAAGAATGTTTCAGGGGGATGTTTCTTTGACACAGGATTTAGGAATGTTGTTAGAAGGACTTAGTGTGAACGGTAGGGTAGGATATAATAATTTCTCAGAAATTTATGAGTCAAACTCTTTGGGATATATGTATGGATATCAGAGATATACATTTGATGCAAATGGTATTCCTTCTGGTTTGACTACATATTCTGCAGGAAATAAAACAAGTAATTTGGACTATAATTACTATATTAACCAGCATAACAGTTCTTCATATTTATCATTGTCTGCCGATTATAAGACTTCTTTTACTGATGATGATAATTTTAACGCTTCATTAATTTGGCATCAGAAACATTCAACCACAAAACCTGTTGGTGTTACAGACAGGTATTTGACGTATAACCGTATGAATGTGATGGCTTATTTACATTATGATTTGAAGCAGAAATATATTGCTGATTTAGTTTTAGCAATGAATGGATCCAATAGATCATATCCTCAGAAATGGTCGTTCTCACCTGTTTTATCATTAGGTTATATTATAAAGAACGATGAAAACGCTTCGTTTATGAACTTGGCAAAACTGAGATTGTCGGCTGGAATTCAACATATTGATTATGTTCCGGTTAATGGTCTATGGCTTGAGAACTATAATGGCGGCGGTGGTGATTATTATTTTGGTTCTGGAACAGGTTCTCAAAATTGGGGTACATTTATAGGATATTTGCCTACCAAAGACTTTAAGCTTGAAACTGCTTATAAGTTTAATATTGGAGCTGATTTGCGTTTGGCAAAGCAATTGGATATTACACTTGATGCATATTATAATTACAGGGATAATATCTTGTTATCAGGTGATGGATTGATTTCAAGTGTAATGGGTATTCCAGCTTCTTACATTAATTATGGTAGAGTCGCGAATTATGGCGCTGAATTTGGTGTCAATTGGGTGAAGAAGGTAAATAATGACTTGTCATTTAATGTGGGTGCTGACTTTACTTATGGAAGAAATAAAATATTGAGAACTATAGAAAATGTCGCTTATGACTATATGTCTGCTGTAGGTGGTCGTGTTAATCAGGCTTGGGGGCTAGAAGTTGATGGCTTCTTTAAAGATGAGAATGAGATTTCATCATCACCTTCTCAGAATTTTGATATAGTAAGACCTGGTGATTTTAAATATAAAGATCAAAATGGCGATAAAATTATAAATGAGAACGATGTCGTTAAATTGGGATATGATACTAGTGTTCCTGAATTGAACTATTCTTTGAATTTAGGTTTCAGATTTAAAGATTTTGGATTTAACGCATTATTCCAGGGGGCGGCATTATACACTGCTTATCTAGGAACTACAGGCGTTTGGCAACCTTTGGTTGGAGGTGCCAACTTGTCTCAAGAATATTATGATAATTGCTGGGACAATAGTGAAAACCCTAAATATCCTAGATTGACATCAAGAACAAATAATAATAATTATCGTGCAAACGATGTTTGGTATCAGAATATAAACTTCTTTAAATTAAGGAATTGTGAGATTTATTATTATTTGCCGGAGAATCTTATATCTAAAATAAAAATGTCACAGTGTAAACTCTTTGTTAAAGGTGAAAATCTTATGACTTTGTCTAATTTAAAAGTTATGGATCCTGAGAATATTGGAACAAATTATCCTACTTTAATGGGAGTGAATGTTGGATTCTCTGTGAAATTTTAACATTAAAAATAGATGTAACATGAAACTAACAAAATATATTTCGGTTTTAGCATTACTATCTGTAAGTAATATTAGTTGTGTTGACCTTAATTATACAGAGGTTACTACTAACGATGAAGAATGGATTTATCAAAGCCCTGTTTATGGTATCCAGCAGCTTGTTACAAGTGTATATGCACGTGTACCTAATGGGTTTGATAAAAATTATGAAGGAACAAGCGGCTCTACATTGGCTGCTGCATCAGATGAAGCTGATTGCTCAATATCAACATCCAGTGTACGTATATTTTATAATGGTGGATGGAATCCTCAGAATCCATTTTCCTTTACTTGGGATAACTCATACAAGGCAATTGCTGAGGCAAATAATTTTCTTGAAAAATTAGATAAGATTGATCTCAGCGCATATGAGAATAATAATGATTATGAGGCAATGAAGACTAAGTTTGAATTATTTGAATATGAGGTGAGATATCTTAGAGCATTCTTCTATTTTGAATTAGTCCGTGCATATGGTGATGTTCCTTTTACATTAAAGACTTTATCAGAGACAGAAGCTAATCAAATGAAACAGAAATCTAAGATTGAAATCATGGACTGGATTGTGGAAGAACTTGATGGCATTGCTGAATATCTGCCTATTACTTATAAGAATGAACTTAATCAAGATATAGGTAGAGCAACACGTCCAATGTGTCTGGCATTGAAAGCTCGAGTTTTACTTTATAAAGCTTCACCTCTGTTTAATACAGAAAATAACACTCAGTGGTGGTTAGACGCAGCCAGAGCAAATCATGATGTTATTAAATATGCGGCAGAGTGGGGAATAACTTTAGGTAATTACGCTAATATTTGGGGCGCTGAGAATGGTGACGGTTCTGAGGTTATAATGGCTTCAAAACAAGGAATGATGAGTATATGGGAACAGTATAATTATCCGATTGGAGTAGAAAATGGTCAAGGTGGAATGTGTCCTACCCAGACTCTTGTTGACGCATATGAAATTAATGATGGAAGTGGTCTTTCATTTGGAGAAAAATATTCAGAACAGACCATTAATGTTACCCAGGTAAATCCTTATGCCAATCTTGATCCTAGATTCGGTATGACGGTTGTTAAAAACGGTGACCTGTGGCCGAATTACAATCCTACTCCTATAGAAACTTTTGAGGGAGGTATTAATGCAAGCCCGTTACTGAATGCTACAGAAACAGGATATTATCTGAAAAAGTATTGTGATGGTAATGTAAATATATCTACAAATGATGCAACAACTACATCTCACGCCTGGATTATAATGCGTTTAGGTGAGTTCTATTTGAATTATGCAGAAGCTATGTATAATTATTATAACAATGCGGATACTCCTGGAGAATTTGATCTTACAGCTAATGGCGCAATTAATATACTTAGAGATCGCCAAGATGTTCAGATGCCTCATTGGAGTGGAACTCCTGATAATTGGTTGGAAAGGTATGAGCGTGAAAGATTTGTAGAATTGGCTTTTGAAGACCATCGTTTCTGGGATATTAGGCGCTGGAAACAAGGCGACAAATTAAAGACAATTAAGATTGTAAATATTACAAAGGATTCAAATGGTGATATCATTTTAACTAGAAATCAGAAAGAACGTATATGGGACGATAAATATTATTTCTTCCCGATTTCTTTCTCGGAAATTAATAAGAACCATAATTTGGTACAGAATCCAGGATGGGAAAACAATATTAACTAATTAAATGATGAAATAATGAAAAGGAAAATATATTATTTTGTAGCATTATTCGCATGCTTCAATTTCTTATCATGTTCTGACGAGAATGAAGATATGCTTTCTTCGGAGTTGTCTATTTCATCTTTTTACCCAACTATAGTAATGGATGGAACTGAAGTAACAGTAACAGGTACTTCGCTTAATAATGTAACAGAGGTGGTATTCCCTGATGGGAAATCATCAACGGATATAACTGTTGTTGATGATAAATTATTGAAGGTGATTGCTCCTACAGATGTCAGCGAAACTGCTGCTCCTCTTGTTTTAAGAACAACAGACAGTGAGGTGTCAAGTCGTCAAACAATAAAAAAGGCAAATCCATTATTTACATCTTATGTGTATTCGGATAATGAGGGCGCTGTAACAGGCACTGAATTAACAGTTTCTGGTTCAGATCTTCTATTAGTTGATAAAATTAGAATCTTTGATGAAAATAAAACAATTGAAATTTCATCTATAGAGATGATTCGCAAATCAAATGATGCTATCAAATTCACGTTGCCGGAAGATTCACCTATTGGTGAAAATGTAAATGTTGCTCTTGTATTTAAAAATGGCTCTTCCTTGAGTCTCCCGAATGTTAATATCATTGAAGGCTCAGGTGGAGGTACATGGGTTGAGCAGGAGGTTGTGTTGTATGAAGGTGAACCTGTTGTGACCGGTGGTTGGGCGGCTTCAGCTCAGATTGCAAATGCAAAATTGCCAGAACTAAAAGCTGGTGATGTTATTAGGGTATATATTTCCGATGTTCAAAGTGGAGCACAGGGATCATTAAAATGTACGGCAGCAGGATGGCCTGGAATTGATACTGATTTCGAATACTTTGAGATTACGCAACAGGATATTGATGCAGGATATTATATGTGTACATTAACAGAAAATGCAATAGCTAATTTGAGCGGAAATGATTTGATCGTTTCAGGTCAGAATTATACTATAAATAAAGTTAGTGTATTTACTTCTGTATTTGTTGAAGATACTGATGATGCTAGAGAGCCTATTACTGACAAGACAATTATACTTATGGACTTTGAAACAACAGAGGAGCATAACGCAAGTTGGGATAATAGCTGGACTACAGGTGTTGAACTTGAATTTCCTACAGAAAATAATGGAAATATATATGCAAGACTGAAGACAACGGTAGAAGGTGAAATATGGCTGCTAAATTGTAATCATGTTGATAGAGGTACTGTAAATAATATTGAGAATTATGTAGTTAAGTTTGATTTGATGATTGAGGAAGGTGTAACAGGTGCTTCACAGGCTGCTATGCAATTGATTCTGGCAGATAATTGGTTGTGGGTTGGACAAGGTTTCTTCCCTGAAACCACTAATGGTAAGTGGATAACTGTTTCATACAAGGTCTCAGATCTTAATGCCGATCTTACTGGTGATTTTACATTCGGAACTAAAACAACGGGAATGTATGGTAGTGGTATTCCGGCAGGTATTAACATAGATAATTTACGATTGGACCCTATAGAATAATTTGAATATGATGAGAATGGTAATTAGTTATATTATTTTAATTGTAGGAACCCTGTTAACGGGTTCCTGCAAAAATAATACAGATGATAGTTTTACAGGAACGGAGTTACAACTTTTAAATATTTCACCTCAGGATAATGAAACTGTATATCCAGGAAATATGGTTGTAACTTTTAGTTTTAATACAGATGTTTGGATTTTGGACAAAAACAAGATAACTGTAAATGGTGAAACAACCAACAATTTGAAAGCAACAAATAAAGAGATTGTTATTAGCTTAAATACAGTTTCTAATACTGATTATGAGATAATGCTTGCTGCCGGTGCAATTAAAACACATGATGGATTTGTGTCCAGAGAAGATTATACTGTTAATTTTAAATGTGTAGAACATGAAGCCTTAGCTTTAAGCAAAGAAGCTACTAACTTATATAATTTCCTTAAAGAAAATTATGGTAAAAAAGTGCTTTCCGGTACTATGGCAAATGTTTCTTTAAATCAAAATGAGGCACAATGGGTTTATAGCAAAACAGGGAAATATCCTGCAATAAACTGTATAGATTATATTCACCTCTATGCTTCATCTACTGGTAGCTGGATTGATTATTCGCAAATCGACTTCTTGGAGAATTGGTGGAATAATAATGGAATAGTAGCTGCTATGTGGCATTGGAATATGTTGGCTAATAATGGTGTTGACTATTCTTGTACTCCAGGGCAAGGCGCAAAGGAAACATCCTTTGATGTATCAAAGATAAATGATGAATCATCAGAGGAATATGCGATAATGATGAGAGATATAGATAAAGTAGCAGATTATCTTCTTCTTTTAAAAAATAAGAATATCCCTGTGATATGGCGACCGTTACATGAGGCTGGTGGTAGTTGGTTTTGGTGGGGAACGGACAGACAGGCTTGCATAAAGTTATGGCAGATAATGTACAATAGATTTAAAGAGAAAGGATTGAATAATCTTATATGGGTATGGACATTAGCTATAAAGTATAATGAAGAAATACCTGATGGTTTCTCATGGTATCCTGGTGATGATTATGTTGATATAATCGGTTATGATATGTATAACGTAAGTGACATCGCTAAAACTAATGATATCTTTCAGCAGTTGACAAATGAATGGCCAAACAAACTTATAACTTTAAGTGAGTGTGGAAATATTCCTGATATAGGTAGTCAATGGAGTGCTGGAGCAAAATGGTCATGGTTTGTCACTTGGTATGATTATAATAGGACTAATGATCCTACGTCTTCTGAGTTTAATAAAGATGAGCATGAACATGCAAATGCTGATTGGTGGAGAACAGCAATGCAGAATGAAAATGTTATAACGAGAGATAAGATGCCTAGTCTTAAATAATTACATTGATTATAATATACAATGAAATTCCCATGAGATAAAAAAATCACGCCAAAGAGAATGTAAATAGTCAAGCTGAAGTTACCTTTGTATAGTGTAACCCTAAATGTATCAGTTATGGCAGAAG
>NZ_JAOQJJ010000018.1:0-59018 GCF_025567135.1 Bacteroides cellulolyticus | reverse complement strand
CCCTTTCTCAAGTTTGAGGCGATCAGCCTCACTCAATTCAAGCACTTTTATATGTTTCATGATTCAATTTCTAAAATATCATGAGACAATATTAATAATTTATGCTGAATATAAAAATATTTTAGATCACTTACTTATATTCAAATGATAATAGTATCATCTTGCATCTTTCCATCCGCCTCTTTTCACTACAGGCGCACGATGCCGTTTTTCCCAGTCCTCACGGACATTCTGAGAAGACGGTGCACTCAAAGCACGCGAAACTGAATAGTTTCTGTTTATTTCATCATAAGCGGCAAAGTCCTCGAAATCATATACCCAACTATCGCCTTCGGAAAGTTCCATAATGACCTTATACAGTCTTTCGCGACTTGGCGCGTTAAACGGAGAATCATTATAACGCATCATGCTGTTTTCTGTAGGTCGGTAAGCTCCTTTGCCATACAAATAAGAACCTTCATAAAGTCCCAGACTTTCACCGGCATAACGCATATCATCCAAGAAATGTGCCCATTTTACTTCTTCAGGATTATTCCGCCAGTCAACATTGGCGCCCCATCCATAATTGTTCCACATATTATCCAGCTCTATACGCTCTGCATCAGGCAAAGTCTTATATTCATTGCCTCCTTCTACATATTCATCCATCAACCGGCCCAATCCGTGACCGCAAACTTCGTGGTTCAGGACATCGTTTACACCTTCCATCATATATCCTACATACGACATGTCTCCATAATACATAGTAGTGTAACTCCTGTCTGCACATCCTTTATTGTATATTACTGAAACCATCTGGTATGGAGCATTCTCCAAGCCCGGCACCTTTTTAGCATATTCGAAACAAACATTGTCATCCTCATTTATCCTATGTACAGCATTAGGATAGAATTCAGCATTCGGAGATACAACCTTCACACAATATACATTGAAACGGTCTCTAAACGATTTTAGCGGTTCATAGGCAAAATACTGATCCATAGCCTGTTTCATTACCTGCTCATATAATCCGTCGTCGCCCATGTCTTTATCAACAAATGCCTCACCCATGAATACCAGATTTATTCCTTTTCCTCTGGTGGCAGTCTGCAATGTCTTCACTTCACCGTCTCGCGAATAGTCCGTAGAAGTATATAAATCTACATCTCCCAAACGTTCTGACAATATATTTGTTATTTCATTACGATTTTGAGTCAAGCTCTGGAGTATCACCTCCTTGTTCTGATCAACGACAAAAATCGTAGGAGTAAGTCTTGTAAAGAAGCCTGGAATCTGAAATCCACGGATTGTCTGCATTTCAAAATTCCTCCATTTTACCTGATGTTCGTTTACATATTTCTGTATCTCATCCTTTGTGTCAAGACAATATCCTATCACCTCAAACCCTTTATCTCTATATTTTTCATACAAAGGTTTCAGATAGTTCTCTATATAATCATTTGAAAAAGGACATGTATAACTCCAATGAACAATAGCTGTAAGCTTATTTTTCGTATATTCAATATCAGATGAGATTGTGTTTCCATCTATATCCTGTACCACAAAATCCGGGGCCGGAAGAACAACTCCTGAAATATCAAATCCTCCGGTTATACAGCCTACCCATAAGTTTTTCCAGTTCGGATGATTCAGCACTGCATCCGGAATACGTCCTGTAAAATTATTATAGCCCAGATTGAAAGTTTCCAATACATCCATCAATCCGGCATATGATTCTGGAAGTGTTCCCTCGAAATTATTATTGGACAAATCCAGATTTACCAATCCACAAAGCTTAGAAATCGATTCCGTCAATTCACCCGACATATTGTTATAGCCCAAATATAACCTCTTCAGATGACGCAGTTTCTCTATCTCAGCAGGAATATTTCCTGTCAAGTTATTATCATTTAGATTTATTCCAACCACATTTCCATACATTGTACTAACTCCATACCAATCTTCCAAAGGCTTGTCACTACACCAATTGGTATTGTTTGTCCACTGCGAACCTCCTGTAGCATTATAAAAGGCAATCAATGCCTCGCGCTCTTCTTGTTCAACCTTATCAGGATCATAATCGACCTCACCTAATGTCAAATCGTAAACATGACCAGCCTGGAAACCATCCTCCGGAGCTTTCTTTTCCAAAATACCGTCACCCACCCCGTTGGCATCAAATTTATAGAATGTGAGATAATTGTCCTCTGTGGTTGGAAGAATTGCTATATAACAGGTTATAGTATCCTTGGTCTCAATAACGTCAGAAGGAACATTGTACCACACATAGTCTCTTTTCTCTGTTACAATCTTCTCTTCCTTAAAATCAAAATATGGAGTTACATCCACATCACTATCAACATACATAATAGGCTCCAGAGATTTTACAAACATTCCATAAGTTCCTTTCAGGAGCTTAGTTTTGATATTTAATTTAATGAAAGCAAACAGATGCTTGAAATTCAATACCAGTTCGTCTCCGGTAATTTGACCTTTTGCATACATCAAATCGCATTTGGCAGACGGAAGATCTTCGGAATATTCCTGACTCAACTGCGGAAGCTGCATCTTCGGATAGTCAATTGTTGTCTGTTTATATGGATAAAACGCATAGACTTCCTTTCCTTCCTGCAGATTAAGACGTTGTCCGGCAGGAGCGAAACTGACTTGTTTGCCTGAAGAAGTCGCTTTGTATTCCAGCAGTGATGTCTGTGCATCAGTAAACAGACCGATTGCATCATCTGCCGCCCATGTAACTGTCACCTTACCATCTCCAACTTCATATTCTGTTCTTGACGGAGTATCCAAATTACCTATTACGCGAAAACCACCGTCATCGCCAAACATATTTTCGTCAGTACAGCCGACTATTGTCCATACCAGCAAAAACAGACCTATATAATTCTGAATCTTTTTCATTACACGTTGTTTTTAATGTTGTTACGATAAACTATTTCCATTCCTCAATTGGCATATCATCAGGTCCTTCCCCTTCAGGCTGGAATGTCTTCTCCTTCTGATTGATAAAGATTTCTCTCTTTTCATCACCGCAAACCACAGTCAGAATTCCGTAACGCTGATTTTCGGTATTATTTTCTGAAACGGATATTTTCAATGTATATTCTCCCGCCGTTCCCTGTGAAGGAGATACGCTTACCCATGATGATGCAGACTCGTCAACTTCAACACTCCAATCTTTGTTTGTCACAAGATTTACTTCTATTACCTTTTCTGCACTGCTTATATCCCATGAAGTCTGAGATTCGGGAATATCAAGAACTGTTTCCTGTCTGCCCTGAAAAATATTAATATCCTTTCTCATATCACCGGATACTATAGTTACAAATCCGTAGCGTTCTTCTTCGGTATCATTTGCCGACACGGATATCTCCAATGTATATTCTCCTGCAGTACCTTTTGAAGGAGAGGCACTTATCCATGACGAGGCTTTATCATCAACTTCGATGTTCCAATCTTTATTGGTTACAAAATTCACTTCAATGACCTTTCCCAGACAATTTACATCCCATGAAGTCTGAGATTCAGGAATGTCAATAACAGTTTCCAAACCATATTGCATTAATGAAAGATCAACTCTTTCATCGCCTGACACGATAGCCACAAACCCGTAACGCTGTTCGCCTGTTTCATTTGCAGCTACAGATATCTCCAATGTGTAATCTCCTGCTGTTCCTTCATTAGGCGACACACTTATCCACGATAAAGCCGATTCATCTACTATTATCTCCCAATCGTTACTTGCAGAAAATTCCACTCTAATCAAATCTCCCTCATCGCTTACATCCCACGATGTTTGTGAATTCGGAAATTCAATTGTTACATCTTCTTCATCATCACCACCTTCCAACAAATCGATAAGTTTATCGCACGAAGAAAAGATAAATAAAAACATGACAAGGAATCCGGAAAGCAGAGCCTGACTCCTTTTAAGAATAACTTTAGATGCCATATTATAAAAATTTATTGATAACATTAATTACTGTTTTCTCAAGTAAAGGCAATATAAAAATATTACTTCATAAACGCCGGTACCGGCAAATGCATGCCGGCTATCACAAGATTATTCTTGCGGGCATACTCTATATAATGTTTACGGCTTTTTATCGCTCCCCTCTTATCCATGTCGTATGTGGCACAGATATCAGGATATTTCAGCTGCAGCGCCGCTCCGTGCATCAGATCACCTACCACCAACAGCTTGCCGGTCTGGAATACAGTATGTCCAGGAGTATGGCCAGAAGCATCCATTGCTATAACATTACAAGGTAGCGTATCTCCAAAAGCAAACATATGAACACGGTCGCCATAAGCTTTCATCATAGTTTCTACCTGCGACTTCTTGTCCTCTGGCATTTTCATCCACGCATCATACTCCGTTTTAGAGGCATATACTTCTGCATTTGTAAATACAGCACTGCCGTCTTTCATCATGCCTCCTATATGGTCTCCATGAAAATGAGTTATGAAAATATAGTCTATTTCAGACGGTGCGACACCCAAAGTTTTAAGGCCTTCCTGTAACTTGCTGTCAGGTGCTCCTACTCCTGAATCAAAAAGCATATACTTTCCATCCTTTTCTACCAGAAAAGCGCTCACCGAGGCAGGTATGCCATTCTGAAGTGAAAGACTGTCAATCTGTGCATCTGTAGCATCCGGGAATAAAAAGCGTGGCATTAGGCGATCTTTTGCATTATCTCGTATCCATGTAACTTTCACTCCATCAAGTTCTAAGGTGGATAGCATATTTTCTTTGACATTTAATACTTCCACACTTTCTGTAATCACATCTTTTTCTTTTGATTGTTTTGATTGTCCGGAATAACCAAGCATAAACAATGGTACTATCATATATGCTACACTACTGACAACAACATTCTTCATAGACATTTATTTTACGGTTTATTACTTCATAACACCATATAAGGTATATAAAAAAATATTTCCTTAAGGATAGTCTTCTGTTTTGAAATATACAAAGATACTTATTTATTGTTTAAATACCGAAACAATTTGTTATAATTTTCAAATTATAAACAGCTATATACAGACAATAAATATATTACTCTAAAAAAAGATCCCCTTTTTCCATGAATTCAAGAAAACCGTATCTTTATCATTTGTCATTTTTGGTTTTAAAGCCTTTAAGCTAACAAATAAAATCGGCTTGATTTAAGTAATATTCATGCGAATATATAAATACTAATTATTATTTATTATTACCAATATAAGTTATCACTATTCAACAAACATTATGAAGGTTCCATACCTTTTGGAATAGCCATAGCCACCAAATTCACCATTAATTTTAGGGCCATTAGGGCCATAGGTTCATATGGCCCTATTTTACCGGTACATAGCCATACAACACATTGTATATTAATATATTGCACAATATAACGCCAGATATTTTCTGATATTATGGATTATTTTTGAACCTTAAATTTATATAGGTTTATATCACATGTACATGCCATGAAAAATATATAAGCTCATTGCTACATTTTACACAATTTTAACTTTTTATTAAATACAAAAGAAATAGTTCATATATATAAATTTACCATATATCAGGTTAGTATAAAGCTGAAGGAGTTATTCAATATCGGAATTCATGAGAAAATATGATTGAAACTATTGTTAGAAAAATGGGGCCATATGAACCTAATGGCCCTAATTCATGCAATTTTTTTATATGAAAAGCAGTACAAAACAGATGTAAAGGATTGCTCTATAATTAACATAATACAACAAATAATCAAAGCTTGGATGTAGAAACAAAAATGAAAAAAGAGGTGATTATCAGAAATTTTGAAACTAAATACAATAAAGCATAATTAGATTTTATACCCTCCCACAAAAGCGTGCGCACGTTCAAGGCAAAGCGTGCGCACGCTTAAAATCGAATGAACGCACGTTTTAAGCGAAATGTACGCACGTTTTTTTGAACTTGTTTTATAGCATTTTTCCATATATTTCCCAACTAGAATTTGGAAATCAAAATAAATTGTATTATCTTTGTAATTGAGTATGTGGTGATTTTAAAATCGCCATATTTTAATTCTATTTTTTCATAAACAACAAAACAATGTCAAAGAAGCAAAACAGCAGGTTTATGGATTAAAAAAATCATTCATTAAACTAAGTTTTTCCGATGGCTGCAAAGAAAAAAAATCATGCGGCAGGGATTGCTATGCTCTTTGACTTACGGGTTCATACCCGACTCTTCGACTGGGAAGAGGGGGTTCTATTTTGAAAACTAGTTGTTAGTTACTAATTATTAGTTGTTAGTTATCAGACTTTAAAGAAACTCAAAAATCACGTTGTTTATGAAAAATGTATTCTTACGCGTAAAACGCAATTTCGATTCAAATTCAAATAATCTTGCTCCTGAATATGCCGACTGTCATCTTGATGTAGAATTTTCAGCTCCTAAAGGTCTGACCGGAGTAAAAGAGATGTCGGTACGTATTTATTCTTCCTCTTACAGGTTAATGGGTACCGGATGTATCACCCATAATCCGGACAATATTCTGAAAAAATCTTCCTTTCTACTGGCAAATGACGATTTATGGGATGCCGGCATGTATCGCGCCTACATATATATAAACGGAAATCCTAAATGGTTCTGCGAACTTAACCTGCCGATATCTTCCAACTATTGGACACGAAAAGCAATGCAGCCGATAGAAGGAAACCAGCAGGAAATGTTCTTTGCCGGAAAACTGGCATTCACCAACTGGTGGCATAAGCTGTACTGTGGACGTTTCAAAGAACCTCTCATAAAGTTACTGATAGACAGACTGCTGATTTACAGTAATGATTTAAACAACAGAAAGGCCGAAAAAGTGCCTCACCTGCTGGTGACCGGCGAGGGTGAGACCTGTGGTGCCAAGGCTTTGGCTTCGATGATTTTGGGCGGATTCATAACAGGCGATGATGTCTCCATGAAATACAGCCTGTCGCTCGAGGAAATCACTACGGGAGCTTACGGATGGAAGAACATGGAAGAAAAGGTGGCAAAGGCAAAGGCTGTGATTGTGGAGGTGACGGAACTGAAATATAACGCTCACACCATTAACATAGTTAACCTCATTGCCAGCATTATCAGATACGACACATTCAAGGGTACAACTTTCATCTTGCATGGGAAAGACAAGGACATTGCAATGATGATGGAAAAATGTGTACTGATGAACGGACTGTTCACCGAAGAGACAACATTCAGGTTGTCATCCGACAGATCTGTAGGATTTGAATATGAGTACGACCAGGAGGCTGAAGATTTTCAGAGACTGGTAGAGGGACTGATGGATGAAAAATTCGGCTTCAATAATGACGAGGACGAGTCCCGGATATCCGGCACAAAGGCGGAAAAGGAACTGGAAGACATGGTAGGACTGCAAAGGGTGAAAGACGACATGAGAGAGGCCAGAATGATGGCTATGTTCAACCAAAAGAGGGCTGAGATGTGTCTGCAGACAAATAATGAGCAGCGAAACCATATGCTTTTCCTGGGTAATCCGGGAACAGGGAAAACCACTGTGGCAAAACTTGTGGGCGAAATATATCACAACTTGGGTTTACTCAGCAAAGGGCACACAGTGGAGACTAACCGCTCCAAACTGGTGGGAGAATATATAGGTATGACAGAAAAAAAGACTCTGGAAGCCATCGAGGAGGCACGAGGAGGTGTGCTGTTCATTGATGAAGCATATACACTCGTATCTCATGAGAGTGATACGAAGGACTTCGGCAAGGAGATTCTGAATGCTCTGCTCACGGTACTCTCGGAGCCTCAACCTGACATGATTGTGATCCTGGCAGGATATGAGGACAAGATGATGAATATGATGAAAACAAATCCGGGACTGAAAGACCGCTTCCCGCTGACATTCCATTTTGACGACTATTCTGCAGAAGAGCTGATGGAAATGGCTTGCCGCACACTGAAAGCAGGGAACTACCGATTGACTGACGATGCTCATAAATGTCTGAATACCTTGATAGAAAAAGCTGCGGCTAACCGCAACGAGTATTTCGGAAACGGACGATGGGTGCATAATCTAATTTATCAGGGTATCATAAAAAGTATGGCTCAAAGGGTTATGACATCCTCTCCTACCGAAAGAAACATAGACATAGATATGCTGTGTGTGATTGAAGAGTCAGACATAATAGAGACTGAAAAAAACTTTCTCAGCCTGAAAACGGCAAATATTTCATCACCACGCCCTATTGGTTTCAGGGCGTGAGTGATATATGTTATTTTTTTAGTAATTTTGATTCTGAATATAATAAATAAAAGGATATGATATCACTGGATAAACTTAAGGACATAGTAATGAATGCTTCGGCACTCATGGTTACCGAAGGATTTGACATTTCGAGCAAGGAAGGGTATTCAAATATTGTTACCTCTTCGGATATTGCAGTGCAGGATTACTTGTGTAAACAGTTGGCAGAGGCACTGCCGGTCAGCGGATTTCTTTGTGAAGAAGAGGATATGCATGACGCAAACCATGAATATACATGGATTATCGACCCGATAGACGGGACAGCCAACTATAGCCGTGGAATAGCAGAATGCGCCATCTGCGTAGGATTGAAACATTATTCGGACATGATAATGGGGGTTGTATATCTTCCAAGGACTAAGGAAATGTTCTATGCAGAAAAAGGTAAAGGAGCTTATCTTAACGGCAAGAGAATCCATGTTTCAAATCGTGGCTTCGGGAATGCGATAATGTGTACCGCCCTGCCTGTATATCATAAGGAATATGCAGAAATATGTTCAGGAATAATACGTGAAACTTTCGGAAAATGTAACGACATACGCCGCTTCGGTGCTTGTGCTCCTGAATTGTGCTACCTGGCAATGGGAAGATGCGAACTGTACTTTGAGTATCTGTTAAGCCCATGGGACTTTGCAGCCGCATCACTAATCCTCACGGAAGCTGGTGGAAAGATTTCAGGTCTCGACGGCAAACCTCTTGACTTTGTCTCTCCTTGCGGAGTAATAGCCGGAAACAGCTCTGAAAACCTGGAAGAGCTTTTCACTATTATACAGAAACACATCGGATAAAACCGGGATACAGATGTCCGCCTGCAGAAAATGCCAACCAATTCAGTTCTGATTTTGGTTGGCATTTTCTGTTTTGTACATCATGCAAATTATCAAAGCGTTGATAATCAGAACATATCGGTTATTCTATGTACATTATAAAATCATTATCATCCTGCAAAATCTATATATCTTTGCAACCGGAAACAAAAACATAGCCAAACAAATTATGAAGAAAACATTATTGACTATCATTACTGCTACAGCATTGTCGTCATGCTGTACTGTTTTTACCGCATCGAAACAGAACATTACATTCATGGCTCCAAACGGAACAAAGATTTATGATGTAGAGACTAATATAAAGATAGCGGAAGTGGAAAAAGATAACATGGTAACTACTAAGATAAAGAAAAAAATCACAGACAAACAGCTTATAGCACGAAAAGACGGTTACGCTCCCACCCCTTTCATTCTTGAAACAGAATTTAATGCCTCATCCCTTTGGAATTTCCTTTTCTGGCCGGGATTTCTGGTTGATTTGGGTACCGGCAAAATGTTTAAGTGGGACAACACAATTATTAATGTAGAACTGGAACCTGAGACAGGCACCAATGAATAAGAGAAACTAAACTAGACTTAACTAAATTTTAAAGACTAAACCAGACTTAACTAAACTATTTGAATTATGAAAAAATCATTTGCAAAGAAACTTTTCGGCTCGATGATGATGCTGTATGTATTGGCTGCGTCAGGACTGTGTCTGACATCGTGCGAACAGGAAGATTCGAAAGATTTGGGCGATGCTCCACTATTCCAGAGGTATATGCTTGCTGTGGGCAACAATGGCGAGACAATAGCATACGCAGCTTTCTCGAGAGAAAGAAACGATTTTCTGAAACCTGTAAAAATGACCGGAGACCAGAAAATTTCAGTGAACGGCAAGGCCATGAACTACAACAGACTTGACAATTACCACTCTGTGGCGTATCTATATTCGCTGAAATTGGACAACAACGCCAACGAAGCGGAATTTGAATTCGTTCGTTTCAAAGACAATACGATAAAGAATAAGCTTGTAAAAGACAATTCACTTGCACTGGCATTGCCTGAAGATTTGAAAACCATAGAAGCCGGAAAGGTTGTAAACTGGAAAGGTGCCGCAAAAGCAGATGAAGAGACAATGGAATTTATTCTGGAAAAAACCGACAAGAGACAATTCGCCCAGTATTTTGGCGAAGTGACAGAAGACGGAAAAGGTTTCGTATTCCAGAATTTGCCTGAAAAAGGAAAATACAAACTTATTATCAGAAGATATAAATCAGCTCCTACCACACAGAATGACCGTACTGCAGACGGAGAAATGACTTTATGTTATTTCGATATACGCAGCATTGAAATCAAGTAAAAACATCCCGCTATAATTATAAATTAAATGAATCTCCGTAGTACTTTTTCCGCTGACTACGGAAACCAAAAAATCCTGCTTCCGTATTCTTATAAGAAAAACGGAGGCAGGATTTTATTTTGTCTAACTTTAAAACTAAGATTGAAGATTACTTGATATTGGATTCTTCAAGCTTATATCCAAACTTCTTGTCTGCAATTTTAAGGGCAAATGCCACCAGCAATGAAAGTACGGCAAAACCTGTGAAAATACACATAGGGAGTGTATAATCGTATAGGTTTGTTCCTGTTGCAGTCTTACCGGTGATACAATAATTGTCGAGTACAAAACCGATAAGTGTAGGTACTCCCCACAGACCTATGTTCTGTATAAAGAAGATAAGCGCGTATGCTGTTCCAAGCTGATGGGCAGGGAATATCTTCGCTACAGAAGGCCACATTGCAGAAGGCACAAGCGAGAATGCTATACCGAGGATTATCATAAGAATGATGGCAATGTATGCACCTGTGATGAAAGGCAAAGCATATACAAAGTGTACGAATATAAGCATTGCTGCTCCGAACATCATTATTGAAGCTGCCTTTCCTCGCTTATCGACCATTCCACCGAATACCGGCGTAAGGATCAATGCTCCCAAAGCAGGAAGACCCGCAAAGAATCCGGCTACGTTTTCGTCAATACCGTACTTTGTAATCATCAGTTCCGAAGCGAATTTCTGGAATGGGAATACGCATGAGTAGAATAATACGCAAAGCAGAGCAATAAGCCAGAAGCCCGGATTTGAAAGGATTGTTGCCACATCCTTGAAAGAGAACTTTTCGTTGTCAGAAGATTCATCCTTGATTTCTTCAATCTGTGTATCGAGCTTCTTGTCGAGTACAGAGAATGAGAAGAATGCAATCATACCGCCTACGAGGCATACAAGACCAATGAGAACAGGTGTAGTAAGTTCGAACGAACGTGCCACAGGGATAGCTACTGCGTATGCAGCCTGCGAACCTACACGTGCAAGGGCAACCTGAACTCCCATAGCTGTAGCCATTTCCTTACCACGGAACCATTTGGCTATCATCTTCGTTACGGTGATACCGGCAACCTCGGCTCCTACTCCGAACACTGAATATCCGGCAGAAGCGACGAAGACATCGGCTTTATATCCAAGTATTGTATCGGCAGTTCCCACCATGCTTGTCATGGCATAATACTCAAGTCCTGTACCTACTACCATGAGTATGGTAGCCAACTTTCCTGTAAAACGAATGCCGAATCTGTCAAGAATCAATCCTCCCCATATCAGCATAAGGCAGAATACATTCAGAAAGCTGTAGGCACCTGTGTATATTCCATAATCACTACTTGTCCATCCAAGACCATTGTCGGCTGGAGCAGCCTCAAGCATACTCTTTAGCGGTGCGACTACATCGTTCACATAATAAGCAGCCATCATTGTGAAGGCTACAATAGCCAGAGCACCCCAACGCATGCCCCACGAATCGTTTAACTTTTTCTTTACCTGTTGTGTCATTTTATGTATATTTATTTATCATTTTTCGAAAAAACGATGCAAAGATACACATTTTCTTGCATTTAGGAAACAAATATACATTTATGCCAATGATAAAATCAGCAACTGCGCCGTGAGGACACGAAGGAACATAGTAAGCGGATAGACTGTGGCATATCCTACTGCAGGAGCATCGCATGATGTCTGGTCGTTGGAATATGCAAGTGCAGGCGGATTGGTTGTCGCTCCGGAGAGGACTCCGATAAGGGTATAATAGTTGAGTTTGAAAACATAACGGCCTACAAGTCCGGCTATGATCAAAGGCATTACGGTAATTATAACTCCATATCCTATCCATACATATCCTCCGTGATGAACTATAGTATCGACAAATCCTGCTCCGGCTCCCAAACCTACACAGGCAAGGAATAGTGAAAGACCTATCTCGCGAACCATCAGATTGGCACTCATGGTGGTATAGGTTATCAGTTTGTACTGAGGGCCGAAACGGCTGATCAATATAGATACAATTAGCGGACCTCCTGCCAGACCTAACTTAACAGGCTGAGGGATACCGGGGAAAACAAATGGAATACTACCAAGAATACATCCCAAAGCTATACCTAGGAATATAGGAATAAGGTTAGGATGGTTAAGCTGCTTCAACGAGTTACCGAGAACTTTCTCTGTCTGACCTACTGCAAGCTCATTACCGACAATCATAACACGGTCGCCTATCTGGAGCTGAAGATTTGGTGAAGGAACCAAATCTACTCCCGAACGGTTTACTCTTACTACATTGGCTCCAAAACTGTTTCTGATTTTGAGCTGTGAAAGCATCTTGCCATTTACCTCTGAACGGGTAATAACGACACTTCTAGTTACAAGGTCGGCTTCTTCATTGTCCCAGTTCATCTCTACCTGACAGCCAAGGAATACTGTTATGGCATCAATATCAACCGGAGCAGATGTAAGAAGAATCTTGTCATTCAGGTTCAATACAGTATCGGCACCTGCCATTTCCACTGTTCCTGTATCTGCATGATATATGTGTGAAACAACGAAATATCTCTTCACCAGAGGATGTATATCACGGAGTTTCTTTCCTATTACAGACTCATTATGTATCTCGATGGTAACAGGTCGTACAGTCAGTTCCTGAAGATGTCCCAAACCGCGTTTGGCATCAGTTTCTTCTGTATCAAGCTTAACGCGAAGAATATATCTCAGTCCCCAGAGAGAAAGGATACATCCGATTACACCAAGCGGGTATGCCACAGCATAACCTAATGCTATTTCTGGAGCATCAACACCGTTGAGGTCGCTGTTTGCCTGTTGTGCGGCACCAAGACCCGGTGTATTGGTTACGGCACCGGAAAGAATACCAACCATAGTTGTGATAGGCACTCCGGATACAAAATGAAGTACTATTGCCAGAATTACACCGGAAAAGACAACTGTCATCGCCACCATATTGAGTGTGAGACCTCCTTTCTTGAACGCAGAGAAGAAACCCGGACCAACCTGAAGACCTATTGAATAGACGAACAGAATAAGTCCGAACTCCTTGAGAAAATGGAGCAGGTGTTCATCAAGATTCATATTGAAATGTCCGAAGATAATTCCGACGAAAAGTATCCATGTGATACCCAAAGAAACACCGGCCACCTTTACTTTACCAAGCGCAATACCTATCGTTATTACCAATGACAGAATAAGTACGGAGTGCGCCACTCCCCCTCCCCATAAATTGGGATAACCCATAAACAGGTTTTCAATCAATTCCATAATTATAGTTTTTTATTGTATTAAATTTTCATAGATCTTAAATTACGGGGGGCAAAGGTAATAACAATATCTCTATAAAGATAATATTTATGTGAGAGAATTCTTTTTGCGAAAAGGGATAATGTCAGATATTTTATGATTTGCGAAGTGTATTAAGAATGTCGCTCATTGCATCAATGTCAGAACATATCCTTTCCACAACATTATCCAGACTTTCATCCAGCGATATTAGATTTTCCAATGTCTCGCTGTCCATATCCCTAAAGTTAAATTTCTTATGGAGATTTCCATAGGCCAGATACCATCCACGCTGGTCTTTCTCATAAAAAGACATTTTAAAGTTCGCCATCAAATCCTCATAGTCCTTGTAATCTGTTATTGGAACGTAGTCACACTTTCCATTTCCGGTATTCTCAATATTTTTCTTTCTGGCAAGGAAGCCGCATTTTATAGGAGTATGCATTCTGACAGCATATAAAATATCTGAATCTTTATAATCTCCTATTTTAAACTCAAACCCGTAGTGATTGTCCCTGTTGTTTCTATAATAGTTTTCTACCATATCATCAGAAGCAATAATATAATTGCTGTTTTTAGGGGCAGGAGCTACTTTATAGCCTTTACCTTCCATCTTTTTCCTAAGACTATTCCAAAATATTGCTGTCCGATAAAAATTTATCTAAGGCATAAAAATAAGGCTGACTTCATTTGCGAGGTCAGCCTATTTTTGTTAGATTTCTGTCGCCAAACAAAATTAATCCAACTATGGGCAAAAGTATACATTTTAGCGGACAGCCGCTCTATAGTCAGGTCATAAAATTACTTGATAAATCAAAAATTCTTCAGATAAGCCGTAAATATGGCGGTGAACACTATGTGAAACGATTCGATGGATGGACACATCTTGTTGTTATGCTCTACGCCATCATTATGCGTTTTGATTCCTTGCGTGAGATAATGGCTTCCATACAGGCAGAAGCCCGCAAACTTTGTCATCTGGGTATAACGACCATGCCTTCGCGCAGTACACTTTCCGATGCCAACAAACGCCGTCCGGAAATCATATTTGAGTCCATCTATCGTGACTTATACACCACATACAGAAATGTACTTTCCTCGGACAGCCGTAAAAACAGGGATACAGCCTGGATGAAGCATCTTCAGATTATTGATTCCACCACCATCACCCTGTTCTCCAATCTACTGTTCAAAGGTGTGGGGCGTCATCCCAAGACCGGCAAGAAGAAAGGAGGTATAAAGGTACATACTGTCATACATGCCAACGAGGGAGTACCCTCAGACATAAAGTTCACTTCGGCAGCAACCAACGATTCTTTCATGTTGAGACCGTCAGCACTGAACAAAGGTGACATAATTACCATGGACCGTGCATACATTGATTATGAGAAGCTGGAAACACTCACGCAAAGAGAGGTCTTGTATGTGACAAAAATGAAGAAAAACCTGAAATACAACATTATAGAAGACTGTATGTACCAGACAGATAAAGGCCTTATGGAGGTACGTATACAAAATGTGACATTCTCAAAAATGTTAAAGGATGGTACAATTATGATTCATCATGCCCGTATCATTACCTATGTTGATATTAAAAAACACAAACTGGTTTCATTGCTTACAAACGATATGGAATCTGATCCGAACGAGATTATAGAAATCTACCGCAAACGTTGGGAGATAGAACTGCTGTTCAAGCAGATAAAACAGAACTTCCCCTTGAAATATTTTTATGGGGAAAGTGCAAATGCTATCAAAATACAGATTTGGGTGACACTTATAGCCAACCTGCTGCTTATGGTAATGAAAAAGGGACTGACTCGTTCCTGGAGCTTCTCCGGTCTTGCAACCATGATGAGGATTACACTTATGTATTATGTGGATTTCTACAGCCTTTTCAACCATCCGGAAAAGGATTGGGAAACGCTTTTGGACGTAAATCAGAAAGAAGATTGTCAATTGTCTATTTTTTGATAGGGCTTGGAATAGAAAAATAATACTCGACCATTGAATATACAATGGCCGAGCGGCATTTTTTATATTTAATCGATTTTATCGGACAGCAATAATTTTGAAAAGAAATCTTCGTTCGAAAGCTTTGTCAAGATTATCTGCCAGATTAGTAGTAGCTATCAGAATACCATCAAGTTTCTCCATTTCCTCAAGGATAATGTTCTGAATCGTGTTCTCTGTCTGGTCAACACTGTTTCCTCCAGATATATCACGGCGTTTGGAGAATATTGCATCCGCCTCGTTGAAAAGCAATATAGGTTTGACTTTGGAACGCTTACATGCCTTTCTATAACGGTTGAAAATATCTTTTACTATTTTCTCACTTTCGCCATACCACATGCTTTTTGAAGCACTGATGTCAACATGTATGATATCGCGACCTGTTTTTCTTGCCCATTGCATTACTGACTCTGTCTTTCCTGTTCCTGGAGCTCCATATAACAGTACAGCAATACCTTTTGGCAATCCTTTTGCTTCAAGCTTGTCAACCAATGATTTATAATTACTCTCAGACTGTGCCTCACAAACCATCGAGAGTTGTTCACTTTCTTTATTTGAAAAGAACAGTCTCTTTTCCTTTATAGCAGATGCTGAAATAAAATCTTTGTTGTCAGATTTCATTATGTAAAACTCTGCATCTTCCTCAAAATAAAGCTGTTTGGCTTTGTCAGTAAGTTGAAGGACTGTATATTCTCCGAAAAGACTGCTCTTAGCAACCATCTCTACAAGTTCAAGTCGCTGGAGTTTATGCTGTTCTTCTTTGAAAAGTTTAATGTTTTCATTTCTTTCTTTTATCGGATAAAGTCTGACGAGTTCACTATTAATATTAATCACATCATTATTTACACAGGCATTACAAATCATATAGAATAATGCACGATAGTCTTCTTCCGGAACCAACTCTTTTATGTTTCTAATACATGTAAGGCTTGAATTATAATCTTCCAGTGTTTCAATCTTTGCAGACAATTTAGTGAGTACTCGTTTATTTTCTATATTATGTTCATTACTATAAATATAATCTTTAACAGTACGCACAAAAGAATATCTGTTTAGCTCCGAAAACTGTTTTCCAAATACTCTATAGTCATCTCCAAAAAAAAGATGTTTCCCGGTGTCTGTCAGAATTATATCGTCATAATCACCTAATATTTCTACCAAATCAGCCTGTATAAGGGGGTGCGTACCTTCAAGAAATAGTTTACGCTCGCGAAATTGATACCCAAACACTTCATACATTTCCGACAGAATATTGCTTAAAGACGAACGCCCATATCCGTCGTGATTAAAAAAATCATAACATATCTCATAAAACATTGTGCGAGAGTGAATATCGGGAATAATAGTTCTTAAATCTTTTACTATCTGCATCTCACAATTATCATCTTCAAGTGACTCTACAAACTGAAATAATACCTCTGCTGTGACATCTCCGTCATGAATCTGAGAATTCACCAATTTGCAGAAATCATACTTGTCGAACTCTTTATCAAGTAGATGTATCTTCCTGTATTCCGGTCTGTTATTCTCCAGTATGCAGTTTATAACATAATTAGTAACCATATAGTTATGACGTACTATACGGCATTCGTTAAGGTTGGTCTGTAATATATACCCTTTCTTCTGCAATGATTTTAGTGATGGCAAATACTCCATTATATCCAACTGTGTACAGTTGAAATAAGATGCAAGATCCTCAATACCAGAATTTTTACCGCTACAACTGCGGTCGAACATTGCTGTAAAAATTATCGCTTCATTTCTATTGTCCAAACCTATGTTTTCTTTCAATAACTCAAGCAATAATACCATTTCCTTTCCTTCCAATCCTTTAAGCTTACTGTCATGCAGTTTTGAAGCTGCTGCCTTAATCAATTGAATCAAAGTTTTTTCCATATCATTCTGTTTTATGCCACAAAATTGCATAGGAAGATATGCCAAATCCGGGCATAGCTTAATAAAAAAGTCAAATCCATCTATAAAAATCAGATTTTACTTTTATCATAAACATCCATATTATGAACATTGTATTACTTTTGTATCAATAGCAAGCAATAATACTTAAAAGAAAGAATGCAAAGCATGGGTAAATATTTTTTTAGGCCGAGAATCGGGGAAGACTATGACAAAGGGATACATGGGCTGAGTAAAAAAGCAAATAGCTCTCTACGATGCAGATGTTATCATTTATTGCGGCAACGCAAATGGACAGAATCTGATATTTGATTTTGTAAAATCCCAGTATCTGGACTACGTACAACTCGTGGATAAGATAGGTAAGCGAATTTACGACTCTCCTTCCACCAGAAAAAGAGTGATAGACAGTTATCATCACTATACGAGAATAGGATATATAAAAAAAGTGCTGCAACTTTGTCACTCTGACAAAATTGCAGCACTGAAATTATCTGCGTAGTCTCAAATTATTTGCGCTGTCCAAGTTTATCATCCAGGTATAGAATGCCTGAGTGGTCGCCGCAACGTTTCAATTTATCAACTATACCCTGAGCTGTTGCTTCTTCTTCAACTTGCTCGCGAACATATCCCCACAAGAAATCCTGTGAAGCTTTGTCTTTCACTTCGGAAGCGATGTTTACAAGATCGTCAATGAGTTGTGAGACATGGCATTCGTGTTTGTAAACATGTTCGAAGACTTCAAGTGGACTACCCCATCCCTGAGGAACAACGTCTATTTTGTCAACTTTAGCCTCACCACCACGCTTCATAAGGTAATCAGCCAAATTATATGCATGATCAAGTTCTTCCTGTGACTGTTTTCTCATCCATGAAGCAAATCCGTCGTAACCTTCTTTCTGGAGATAGAAAGACATTGAAAGATAAAGATTAGCTGACCACATTTCGGCAGTAATCTGCGCATTGATTGCGTTCTGTAGTTTTTCTGAAATCATAGTTTATAAATTTAATATATATGTTGATTATCCTATAACAAACTCCATGCCACTGTAAGCCCTGCCATGACTATGGCAACCATACTCATAAGCTTTATCAGAATATTCAGACTCGGTCCGGATGTATCTTTGAAAGGGTCGCCTACTGTATCTCCTACAACCGTGGCACGATGTACCTCACTTCCCTTTCCGCCGAAATTGCCTTCTTCCACATATTTCTTCGCATTGTCCCATGCTCCTCCTGCATTTGCCATGAATACCGCAAGCACGAAGCCTGATGACAATCCTCCAATAAGAAGACCTATAACTCCTGATACTCCGAACAAGAGTCCGGTAACTATTGGTGCTACTATTGCCAATACTGAAGGGAATACCATCTCACGCTGAGCTCCTTTGGTAGAAATCTGTACGCAGCGCGCATAATCAGGTTCTGCCTTACCTTCGAGTATTCCCTTTATCTCGCGGAACTGACGGCGCACTTCTTCTACCATATGGGCTGCTGCACGGCCTACGGCATTCATAGTGAGACCGCAGAACAGGAATGCCATCATACTGCCTATAAACATTCCGGAAAGTACCTTAGGATTCATTAGGGTTACATCATAGTATATCATGAAATCGGTGAAGCTGGCATCATGTATAGCTACACTTATTCCGTTTGGCAGCTCAAGAACTGTATTACCTATTCTCTCAAGACCTATTCTAATTTCTTCTATATAAGATGCAAGAAGAGCCAGTCCAGTAAGTGCTGCTGAACCTATTGCAAAGCCTTTTCCTGTGGCTGCTGTAGTATTGCCCAAAGAATCAAGTGCATCTGTACGCTTGCGGACTTCTGCTCCAAGACCACTCATTTCGGCATTACCTCCGGCATTGTCGGCTATAGGTCCGTATGCATCAGTGGCAAGTGTTATTCCAAGGGTTGAAAGCATTCCTACTGCGGCTATACCTATACCGTACAAGCCCATGCCAATGTTAGAAAGATCGAATCCTGAAGCAAGCCAATAGGACAATATAATTCCGGCCACGACTGCTATAACAGGTATAGTAGTGGAAACCATTCCAAGACCTATACCTGAGATAATGACTGTGGCAGGGCCTGTCTTTCCACTTTCGGAAAGTTTCTGGGTTGGCTTATAAGACTGTGATGTGTAATACTCTGTGGAACGTCCGATGATTATACCTACTATCAGACCTACTACTACTGCAAAAGATATGTTTACCCAATTTTTCATGTCGAGCATCCATAAGATAAAGAATGTGGCAATCACTATGAGGATTGAACTGAGGTTTGTACCCACAGAAAGGGAGTTGAGCAGATCCTTCATTCCGGCATCTTCGCGTGTACGTACTGCAAAAATTCCTATTATAGATAGTATGATACCTACGGCTGCGATAAGCATAGGTGCAATTACTGCCTTAAACTGCATTTCAGTATCACCAGTACCGATAAAAGCTGCAGCACCGAGAGCAGCTGTTGCAAGGATTGAGCCGCAGTATGATTCGTACAGATCGGCCCCCATACCTGCCACGTCGCCTACATTGTCGCCCACATTATCAGCTATGGTAGCCGGGTTACGCGGATCGTCTTCCGGTATTCCCACTTCAACCTTACCTACAAGGTCGGCTCCCACATCGGCAGCCTTTGTGTATATACCTCCTCCAACTCTGGCAAACAGAGCTTGCGTAGAGGCTCCCATACCGAATGTAAGCATTGTAGTGGTAATCATACAGAGTTTAGCCGTAGGATTTGCAGAATCGGCATCTATAACTCTGTCAAGGAGGATATACCAGAAAGAAATGTCGAAGAGACCAAGGCCGACAACCACAAGCCCCATAACAGCACCGCTACGGAAAGCTACCCTAAGACCTCTGTTCAGAGAAGTACGCGCGGCATTGGCAGTACGTGCAGAAGCGTATGTGGCTGTTTTCATACCCAGATAGCCTGATAATCCAGAGAAGAAACCTCCTGTAAGAAAAGCCACGGGAACCCAGTGGTTCTGGAGATTGAAACCGTATGCCATAATGGAGAATAATATCACCAGGACGATGAAAACTATAGTAACAACCGTATACTGCTGTTTCAGATATGACATTGCTCCCTGACGAACATGTAATGCAATCTTCTGCATCTGAGGTGTTCCTTCGCTTTCTTTCATCATCTGCCGGTAGAAATACCAGGCAAGTACCAAAGCCAGAATTGAGGCTACAGGCACTATCCAAAATAATCCTGTTTCCATAAGAATATGATTTTAAGTTTAATCGCTTTTCCCAAATATAGCGAAAGGTGAGAACATAGACAAATGAAAAAACATGTTTTTTCATATTTGGCTATGCCGAACCGCATCCTATATTATATAAATATAGCGACTATTTTTTAAAACGGAAACATACGGAGACAAAAAAGGCGCCATTCAGATATCTGTGAATGCCGCCGGCCATCTAAAGAACCCCCCAATTAAGGGTTCTTTTCATCTTTTGTTTTTCAAGTCTTACGTTATCCCTTTTCTTACTTTTTACCTATAACTAATCCTAAAACCTATTAAAACCTAACCATAAATCCTGAAAACTAAAAATCTCTCTCTCTTAACCTTAATCCAAAAAACTAATTCCTTGAAAAACCTCTTTACCTTTAAACTAATAACTTTAACCTAATACCTTAAATAATTACCTTAAGTCTAATCTAATACCTTAATATTTTGTGTAACTTATAGTTTTATAAGTCTTACTGGTTTCACAACCACGATGCAAAGGTAAGGGTAAAATTGATAAAAACAATATTGAAGAACATGTTTTTAACAAAAATGCCGCTTTTCTTGATTTATATCATTTATTGGATATAAAAACATTGTGTGCGATAACGGAAAACATATCATTTCAAATAAGTACACGTATCAGAAGAACTATAAAATACATACATAATGCTAGCTTTAAAACTGTTCCTAAAAGAAATCCTACTAGTGCACCGGTGCCTGAACGCAATGCTGATTTCATATCGGCATCACCCATTAGTTCGCCTGCCACTGCTCCGAGAAAAGGACCTAAAAGCAATCCCCAAGGAAGAAAAAACAATCCTACCACAGAACCAATAAAAGCGCCCCAACTCCCCCATTTGGTCCCTCCGCTGTATTTGCTTCCCAAGACAGGAATAAAATAATCGATAACCTGTGCTACTACAACCAGAAGCAACAGTATCAGAATCTGTGTAGTACTAAACTGAACCCTATCAGTGAAATGAAGCAACAGAAAACCTATATATGAAAGCGGTGGACCGGGAAGAGCCGGAAGAATACAACCCAGAAGACCGATAATCATAAACAATACCGAAAAAACGATCAATACTATATCCATATCTGCCAGTTTATTAAATTGAATACTGAAAAAAAAAGCTGCCCTCCGACTCACGTCGAAGAACAGCCACAACACAAACACAAAATAAAACACGACAAAACTACTATATCTGTGGTTTGCACAGACTTGTGTGAATATATTCGCATACATTCACACAATTCAGATAGTTTTATTTATAATTAGTTTTATTATTCTATTTGATTTAATTACATGATTCCTTTTTCACGCAAATGTACCTGCCAATTCCATGCAGAGCGTAGTGTGTCTTCGATAGAAGTTTCAGCTTTCCAGCCAAGTTCATTATTAGCATAAGAAGGATCTGCCCATACCTTAACGATATCACCTGCACGGCGAGGAGCAATCTGATAATTAAGTTTCACTCCTGTAGATGATTCAAATGCATTGATAAGCTCAAGAACTGACAAGCCACGACCTGTACCTACATTGAATACTTCTGAAGGCTGTTTCTGCTTACCTTCAAGGATACGGTTCATTGCTATTACGTGAGCCTTAGCAAGGTCAACTACATAAATGTAGTCACGGATACAAGAGCCGTCAGGAGTATCGTAGTCATCACCGAATACGCTCAATTTTTCACGGATACCCATAGCTGTCTGAGTGAGGAACGGTACAAGATTCTGTGGAACACCGTTAGGCAATTCACCGATAAGTGCAGATGGATGCGCACCAATAGGGTTGAAATAACGAAGTTTGATAGCCTTGATAGGAGAACCTGAAGCAATTGTATCGTCGATGATTTCTTCGTTGATCTGCTTTGTATTTCCGTATGGAGATTCTGCCTTCTTGATTGGAGCAGCTTCTGTTACAGGCAATACATCAGGCTGTCCATATACTGTACATGATGATGAGAAGATAATTCCTTTCACACCATGCTTAGGCATCAGCTCAAGTATATTTATCAAAGAAACAAGATTGTTACGATAATAAAGCAAAGGTTTCTGTACAGATTCGCCTACAGCCTTGCTTGCTGCGAAGTGAATAATACCTTCTATACCAGGATATTTTGTGAAAACAGCATCCATACCTTCATAGTCAAGGCAATCTACTTTTTCGAAAGCTGGACGAATGCCTGTAATCTGTTCGATGCTGTCAACTACATCAGCTCTTGAGTTTGAAAGATTATCTACGATGATTACTTCATAACCGTTGTTCTGCAATTCAACAACTGTGTGAGAACCGATGTAGCCTGTACCACCGGCAACCAGAATTCTTTTTTTCATAATTAAAGGTTTTTATATTTTTCTGTATAATAAAGTTTTAGACTTATTTCGAGCAAATATAATAAATAATATTCAGAATGCTATCAAATTAATGGAAAATATATAAAAAAATCCGGTATCTGGGGAGATACCGGATTTTCAAAGATACAATATTGTTTCCGTATTATATTCCAAACAATGCTGCAAGACCTTTATCGACACCTGAGAAGCCCATAAATGCCATAGCCAGCAAACCTGCTGTAACAAGGGCTATAGACATTCCCTGCATACCTTTCGGTATGTTTACGAGGCTGAGTTGCTCGCGGATTCCTGCAAATACTATAAGAGCAAGTGCAAAACCTAATGCTGTAGAAAAAGCATAAACAACACCTGTAAGCAAATCGAAGTCGTTCTGGATTACGAGGATTGTAACACCAAGAATACAGCAGTTAGTTGTAATAAGAGGCAGGAACACTCCCAATGCCTGATAAAGAGATGGAGAAACCTTTTTAAGGATAATCTCAACCATCTGAACCAATGCAGCGATGACAAGGATGAAAGCTATAGTCTGAAGATATCCCAGTCCGAAAGCATCGAGGACAAACTTCTGGATAACGTAAGTAACGATAGTCGCAAGAACCAACACGAATGCTACTGCCGCACCCATACCCATAGCTGTTTCAACTTTCTTTGATACTCCCAGGAAAGGGCAGATACCAAGGAACTGTGACAACACGATGTTGTTCACAAATATAGCTGTAATAAATATCAATATATATTCCATATAAAAACTCTTTTAAGGGTTATGCTTTCTTCAAGCGGTTTACAATAGCAATCAGATAGCCCAATACGATGAAGGCACCCGGTGCAAGAACGAATATCAGCATACCGTATTCTTCCGGCATGATTGCGATATTGAAAATCTTGCCTGTTCCGAGGAATTCACGTACACCGCCGAGCAATGTCAGCGCGATAGTGAAACCAAGTCCCATACCAAGTCCGTCGAACAGTGAAGCTATAGGATTGTTCTTTGCAGCAAAAGCCTCAGCACGGCCAAGAAGGATACAGTTCACCACGATAAGCGGAATGAACAGACCCAAAGTAGCGTAGAGGGCAGGAACGTATGCCTGCATTACCATCTGCAATACTGTCACGAATGATGCTATGACCACGATGAAGATAGGAATACGAACCATGTCAGGCACAAGTTTCTTGATAGAAGAGATTACAATGTTTGAACATATAAGCACGAACATTGTAGCGAGTCCCATACCCATACCGTTGATGGCAGAAGATGTTGTACCCAAAGTAGGACACATACCCAAAAGGAGAACGAAAGTAGGATTTTCCTTAACGATTCCGTTCATCAATACTTTAAAATTATTCATAATCTTACTCCTCTCCTGTTTATTTGTTTTCTACATTTTCAGTTTTCTCTTCGGCAGCAGCCTGCTGAGTTGCACCGCTTGTACCGTCAACATGCTGGTTCTTGTATGCGCCGTATGCGCTGTTCACTGCAGCAAGGAATGCTCTTGTAGTGATAGTAGAAGCAGTGATGGCATCTATCTGACCACCGTCCTTTGACACAACCAAAGGAGCTTCGCCAGGATTCTTGCCTGTGATATCGCCTTTGGCACCTTTCTTGAACCAGTCGGCAGCCTTGGAACCCAGTCCCGGAGTTTCTGCGTGGCTCAACAATGAATAGTCGATGATGTTTCCTTCAACATCGAAACCAACAAGGACTTTCAGTTCGCCACCGAATCCCATAGATGAAGATTCTACTGCAGCACCAATAAACTCGCCACCTTTTGTAGCCTTGTAAATTTTATATGAAACACCGTCAACATCGATTGTTTCAGGAGCTTCCGCAGGGTTATTGTCGAAACCTGGAACTACTACTGCTATAGCGTCGCTCAATGTCTTTGCATTGGCCTGTGCTATAGGTTCGGCAGTCACCTTATTCACCCAGCCCAATATTGCTCCTGCCACTACAGAGAAACCTGTCAGGGCGAGAGCCATATTCTTCAATGATGATTCTAGCTTTTTCATTTCTTTACTACCTCCCCGAATCTTTTAGGTTTGCAATAAGTATTGATTAGCGGAGTGAATGCGTTCATGATGAAGATAGCGAACGACATACCTTCCGGATAGGCACCGAAAGTACGGATAAGTACTGTTAGGAAACCTATGGCAATACCGTAGATAATCATGCCTTTGTGGTTCATAGGCGATGTAACATAGTCTGTAGCCATAAAGATGGCACCCAGCATAAGACCACCGGTGAACAGATGAGTAAGTCCGTCGGCATATTTTGCAGGGTCAACCAGGTTCAGCAGTGTAGCGAATACGAATACTGTAGCGATGATAGACACTGGAATATGCCATGTGATGATTTTCTTCCACAACATATATACCAGACCCAACAGCAATGCCAATGCACTGATTTCACCGATACATCCCGGATTGTTACCGAGGAACAGGTCCATAGTAGAAGGAAGCTGTTCGAGAGCAGCAGCGTCACCGTTTACAGCCATTTTCATAAGAGCGAGTGGAGTAGCTGCTGTTTCTGCATCTGTATAAGCTGTAAGTTGACCAGCTACCGGCCATGAAGTCATCTGTACAGGGAAAGAGATAAGCAGGAAGATACGTCCAACCAATGCAGGATTGAAAGGGTTGCATCCCAATCCGCCGAAAGTCATCTTACCGATACCGATTGCTACAAGGGCACCGATGATGATAATCCACAAAGGAAGGTTTGACGGAAGGTTGAAGGCAAGAAGCAGACCTGTAAGTGCTGCCGAACCGTCGAGTATGGTTGTACGTTCGCGTTTCAGAATGAACTTGGTAATCGCCCATTCGAAGAACAAGCACGCTGCAACAGATGTGAGCGTAACGATTACAGCCCCAAGACCGAACATATAGAATGACACGAGCAAAGCAGGTATCAAGGCTATGATTACACCGTACATGTTTTTCTGTACGCTGTCGCCGCTGTGTACATGGGGTGATAAAGATACTATTAATTTATTAGCCATAGTTATTCGATAAATTTCGATTGATTATTTTTTAGCATTGCGTGCACGGATAATCGCACCTACTTTGCCTTTACCTAAACGGATATAGTCAAGCATTGGACGGCGTGAAGGACATGTGAACTGACATGAACCACACTCTATACATGACATAATCATTTCTTTCTCTACGCGTTCCCAGTCGCCATGAGCAGAGCATGTAGCCAGAAGGAACGGTTCAAGTCCCATAGGACATGCGTTTACACATTTTGCACAACGGATACATGGCATAGCCTCTGCACGTGAAGCTTCCTTATCGTTCATGATAAGAACACCTGAACTACCCTTGCAGATAGGAACTTCAGTATTGGCAAGTGCCTTACCCATCATAGGACCACCACCGATTACCTTTCCTGTATCTTCAGGCAGACCTCCGGCAGCTTCGATAAGCTGGCTCATCGGTGTACCCATACGTGTCAGGAAGTTTGAAGGATTCTTCAGTGATTTACCAGTAACTGTAACCACGCGTTCGAACAACGGTTTGTTCTTCTGTACAGCTTCGTAAACAGCATATGCTGTACCTACGTTCTGAACTACGGCACCTACATTGATAGGAATTGCTGGAGGGGCAGGAACCTGACGGCCGATAACAGCATCGATAAGCTGTTTTTCACCTCCCTGAGGATATTTAACTTTCAGAGGAACAACTTCAATACCTTTGTACTGAGCTGCCTTTTCTGTCATCAGCTTGATAGCATCAGGCTTGTTGTTCTCAATACCGATGTAAGCCTTGTCAACTTTTACGGCTTTCATTAAAATCTGTACACCAACCAAGATTTCGTCAGCTTTTTCAAGCATCAGACGGTGGTCTGCAGTAAGATAAGGCTCACACTCTACAGCGTTGATGATAACGCATTCAGCCTTACATCCTGGAGGAGGAGTAAGTTTGACATGAGTTGGGAAACATGCACCACCCATACCTACTACACCTGCGTTCTTGATCTTAGCTACTATTTCTTCCGGGGTAAGATTACATACCTTAACCAGTTCAGTACTACGGTCGATTGATTCTTCCCATTCATCGCCTTCCACATCGATGAAGATAGCCGGTTTGCGGTAACCGCTGGCATCAATAACGCTGTCCACCTTGTTCACCTTACCTGATACTGAAGAGTAAATAGCAGCCGAAACGAAACCGCCTGCTTCGGCAATCTTAGTACCAACCTTCACTACATCACCCTTCTTTACGATGGCTGTAGCCGGTGCGCCTATATGCTGAGACAAAGGGAAAACAGCCTGTTTGGGGAGGGCAAGCGTTTCTATCGCCTTGCCTGCCGACAACTTGTTTTCTGCCGGATGGACTCCACCTATTCTAAATGTTTTCACGTTTATATCGTTTAATATTGTTACTAATCGGATTAATTATGCTTCTGCCTTTGGAGCTTCCTGTGCAGGAGTTTCTGCTTTTGGCTGTTCTGTTGCTGGTTTTTCAACCTTTGGAGCTACTGCCTCTGCTTTAGGAGCGGCAGCTTCAGCCTTTGGAGCAGTTTCTTCAGCAGGTTTTGCCTTTCTAGGAGGGAAGTTCACAGCAATGATTGCATTCTGAGGACATTCCATTTCGCACTTACGGCATGACTTACATTTTGCAGGATCGATGTAAGCAAGATTGTTTTCAAGAGTGATAGCCTCGAACGGACATACCTTGACACACTTGCCGCAACCGATACATGCTGCAGTACAAGCCTTGCGGGCAACTGCACCCTTATCTTTGTTGACGCACTGAACGTAAACACGGCGGTTGTTCTTTCCTTTCGGACGGATTTCGATGATTGAACGAGGACATGCCTTGGCACAAGCACCGCAGGCAGTACACTTGCTTTCATCTACTTCAGGAAGTCCTGTTTCAGGATTCATCTTGATGGCACCGAATGTACAAGCCGACACACAGTCACCACAGCCAAGACATCCGAATGTACATCCTGACTCTCCACCGTAAGTAGAGTTAGCCACTACACATGAGCGTACACCGTCATACTTAGTAAGTTTAGGACGGTTGGCACATGTACCGTTACATCTCACTACAGCTACCTTAGGTTCTGAAGCAGCAGCTTCAAGACCAAGAATGGCAGCTACTTTTTCCATTGTAGGCTGTCCGCCTACAGGACACAGTTTACCTTCAAGTGAACCGGCTTTAACGCAAGCTGCGGCAAAACCAGAACATCCAGGATAACCACATCCACCGCAGTTAGCCTGAGGAAGCACTTCGCTTACCTGAGCAATTCGCGGATCTTCGTACACAGCGAATTTCTTAGATGCTGCATACAGAATTACTGCTGCAACCAAGCCGATGGCTCCCAATGAAATTACTGCAATTAAAATTAAATCCATAAATTAAAGTTAGTTTATTAATTATTTATTGTTTCCAATGTAAATGAGAATGTGCGACTGATTTTGTTCCTCAACAGATATATTATTATATAATAAGGTATAAGGGTGCATAAAGAGACTAAAGCAGATGTAGCCTCATCTCCATCTGTAATTCTCATAGTAACAAACAAGGCAACAAAGAGCACAACGAAAGGCAATACGAATGCCAGTAAAACGGCTTTCATACCCATCGAGGTAGTGCCGCATACCATTACCTGCTGTCCTACCGAACAACAATCAGCACTTTCCTTATCATGTATATCGATTATCTTTTCCTTGGTTTCGGAAACATTACAGTGACTTTTAGCACTGCACGACGAGCACGCCGAACTCTGAAGAATCTTGACTCTAACGTGAGAGCCGTCTATGCTTTCCACAATTCCAAGGTGTTTTATATTATTATTCATTTTGCAAACCACACTTTACAAATACGGAGCAAATGTACAACATTTTTTCAATACCCGTTATCGTTAACGGGATTTTTTTTGTGAAAAAAATCCAATTCAGAAGCACTTCTACGACATTATGATTAAAAAACACAAAAAAGAACCATATCCAATGAACAATCCGACAGCAATATCGGAATATAAAGGATAAAGTTCTTTTCATATTTCCAGTTGAAACAGAGCAAATGTATAATGAAGATTATACTCACACGCAGATGTAACTTTACATAACACCTGCGTGCGACACTTAATTATATAAGAGAATTGATATAATCTTTCATTTCGCCCATTGCAGCCTTAGTTTCTTTATAAAGCTTATACTGCGCAAGCGTTCTTACATAATTATGCTCCGGATATTTAGTCTGATAGTAAGTGTCTCCATTAATATAGTCTGTAAGGAAACGTACAGCCTGCATATAAGGGAACAGTGTTACGGCATAAGGAAGCAGTTCTATCTCAAGCGGAGTGAGGAAACATTTTGCCGATTCAATATATCCTTTTGCAAATGATTTGAAGATTTCAAAATTAAACTTGACATTATCAAGATTTTCATCGTCTTCCTGACCTGTATTTGCAGCAGAACGGAGGAAATCACCGAAATCAGAAAATACAAAGCTTGACATTACTGTATCAAGGTCGATGATACAAAGGACATTTCCCTCCTTGTCGAAGAGCATATTGCTGACTTTAGTATCACAATGGCATATACGTTTAGGAAGTTTACCTTCTCTATAATATCTTTCCGCACAACACATGTCGTAAGCATCCTTGTCTATCTCAGCAACAAGATCGCGTACCTTGTCAAGGCGTCCGGCAGCGTTAGCCTCAACAGCATCGTGAAGCTGTTTCATTCTGAACTCCATATTATGGAAATCAGGGATTGTTTCCTCGAGCTGACATGGCAGATCGGACAACATAGCTTCAAACTCACCGAATTTCAGTCCGACAAGATATGATGATTCAGGTGTAACGGCATCAAGTGTAAGAGAACCTTCAACGAACACGCATGCGCGCCAATACTTCTCACCGTCAAAATAATATGTCTTACCATTATCTGTTACAGCAAAACGAAGAACTTTCCTGTCAAGATCCTTTTCACCAGCAGCTTCAAGCTTCTTGCGGATATGTCCTGTTACACATTCGATGTTATTCTGCAATAAATCGACATTCTTGAAGATATTATGATTTATACACTGAAGTATAAAGTTTGGAATACCTTCCTGTGTAGTGACAAGATAAGTCTGATTGATAAGTCCTGCAGTCAAAGGTTTGACTGACTCTACATTTTTGATTTCCGGAAATTTTTCAATGATTTGATTTAATGAATTCATGGTTATAACAAGTTTTAAAAATTTTCATTCTATATAAATTGCCATCACCGGATAGCAAAACAAGGTTTATTTTCAGTCTTAGATTTATTTAGATGCGACAAAGATAGAAGTTTTTTATATATTATCGTATTTTTTGTCCGCTTTTCTTTGCAGGTAAAATAAAACTTTATAGTTTTGCGACCAAACTTTAAAATTAAATAGCGACATGAAAACCACTGGAAAAACTATTATCACATTATTATTTATAATGTTGTTCTGCGGAACTTCATACGCAGAAAATATCAACCGTCCGGAATCTGACAATTATATCAACGGAGTGACTGCACTCAACAACGGTGATATAGAAACAGCCTATAAACTTCTAAACGAAGAAATAGAGTGTAATCCTGAAAACGGATATGCGCATTGTTATATGTCACTCATCTGCAATGCATGCAACGACATAGTATTGGCTATGAAAGCTGCAAACTCAAGCATTGAGTTAATTCCGGAAAACGACAAGGAATACCGTTCATTTGCATATTACACAAGAAGTATCCTTTGGGGAAATCTGAAAAAATGGGACAATGCAATATGCGATATCAACAAATCAATAGAACTGAATCCGAACGATGCCGAAAGTTTCAAGACCAGGGCTGAGATGTATATGAATACAAAACACTATGAAGAAGCTATTGACGACTTGAACAAGGTTCTTACTCTTGACAAGAACGCAGACGTAACAGATCTGATGATGAAACTTATAGAGTCTGTTCCAACAGATGAACTTGCAGAAAAAGTGACTAATGTCATGGGACTTATGTCGCTTAAATAATACATTTCTTTAAACCAACCCAACCCTTTCATTACTGTACAACACAGTGTGGAAGGGTTATTTTTTTACTATAAAGAGAAATACTTTTATCAATCCTTGCCAAAAATAAAATAACATAATATAAACATTCATCAAAAAAAGTGTGTAAATTTGCGGCATGGAATGGTTTACAGATTTATTTTTTGAGCATTCAGCCTTACAGGCTGTCATTATATTGTCGCTTATCACAGCTATAGGATTGGGATTTGGGAAACTCCATCTGTTCGGAGTTTCGCTGGGAGTGACATTCGTATTTTTTATCGGGATTCTGGCCGGTCATTTAGGCTTTTCCATCGATCCGCAAATGCTTATCTACGCAGAAAGTTTCGGACTGGTTTTATTCGTCTATTCATTAGGGCTACAGGTTGGTCCAGGCTTCTTCAGTTCCTTTCATAAAGGAGGCTACAAACTGAATATGCTAGGACTTGGAGTGATATTGATAGGTACGGCAATGGCTGTAATAATAAGCAAGACAGCATCCGTTCCGCTTTCGGATATGGCAGGTATTTTGTGCGGAGCCACTACAAACACTCCGGCACTAGGTGCGGCACAGCAAACATTGAAACAACTGGGCGAGCCAACCAGCGGAGCTGCTCTGAGTTGCGCCATCACATATCCTTTGGGAGTTGTAGGCGTAATTTTGGCAATAGTAGTACTGAAAAAGCTAGTAGTAAGACCCAAAGATATGGAAAGTCATGACCACGACGACACCAATCACACCTACATCGCTACTTTCCAGATTCACAACCCGGCAATATTCAACATGAGCATACAGGATATAGCAAAGTTGAGCTATCCTAAATTTGTCATATCACGACTCTGGAGAGACGGAAATGTAAGTATCCCAACATCAGAAAAGATTCTGAAGGAAAACGACAGGATACTGGTCATCACTACAGAAAAAGATGCCCCTACCCTGACTATACTTTTCGGAGAGCAGGAAAACAGGGATTGGAACAAGGAAGATATAGACTGGAACGCTATAGACAGCCAGCTGGTTTCGAAACATGTAGTAATTTCACGCCCTGAAATAAACGGAAAGAAACTGGGTAGCCTGAGACTGAGAAACTCATACGGTATAAACATCAGCCGTGTGACACGAAGCGGAGTACAGCTGCTTGCCACACCGGGGCTTGTACTTCAACTGGGAGACAGACTGACGGTAGTAGGCGAAGCTGCAGCAATACAGAATGTAGAAAAAGTGCTTGGAAATACAGTAAAGACACTGAAAGACCCTAACATGGCATCTATATTCATAGGTATAGTGCTTGGCCTTATCATCGGGGCAATACCTATCAGCATACCGGGAATAAGCTCGCCTGTAAAATTAGGCCTTGCCGGTGGCCCTATTATAATAGGAATACTGATTGGTGCATACGGTCCGCGCCTGCACCTGGTGACATACACTACTCGAAGCGCCAATCTCATGCTTAGAGGTATCGGACTTTCATTATATCTGGCATGTCTGGGACTGGATGCCGGAGCGCATTTCTTCGAAACAGTAATGAGACCTGAAGGTGCGCTGTGGATAGGCATAGGATTTGCCATCACATTCATCCCTGTAGTGATAATGGCAATTGTATCAATGAGAATATTCCATCTTGACTTCGGAAGTACCTGCGGAATGCTTTGCGGAAGTATGGCAAACCCAATGGCACTGAATTATGCCAACGACATTATACCGAATGACAATCCTGCGGTAAGCTATGCTACGGTATATCCGCTGGGTATGTTCACCAGAGTGATAATGATACAAATCATATTGATGCTATTTTTATAGAAATAAACCAATCATAAAATAAATCTAAAGCCATGACAGTAACAAACAAGGCAAAAATAGAGGAAATCAAAAACGATTTAAGGTATCTGGAACTACTGTCGCAAAGTTTCCCGACAATAGCTGCCGCAAGTACTGAAATTATAAACCTCGAAGCCATACTCAATCTTCCAAAAGGAACAGAACACTTTCTGGCAGACCTTCATGGGGAATATGAAGCATTCAATCACGTACTGAGAAATGCTTCCGGCGCCATAAAAAGAAAAGTAAACGAGATATTCGGAAATACTCTTAGAGAGGCTGAAAAGAAAGAATTATGTACTCTGATATATTACCCGGAACAAAAACTGATCAGGGTAAAGGAAACAGAAGAAGATATGAACGACTGGTACGTGATTACGCTGAACCAACTGGTAAGCGTATGTCAGAACGTATCGTCGAAATACACACGTTCGAAAGTAAGAAAGGCATTGCCTGAAGAATTCTCATACATAATACAGGAGCTTCTGCATGAAAGCAGCACTACGCAGAACAAGCAGGCATACATCAATGTAATTATCAGCACCATTATAGAAACAGACAGGGCTGATGATTTCATAATCGCCCTTTGCAATCTTATACAAAGACTTACCATCGACTCACTGCATATTCTTGGAGATATCTTCGACAGAGGTCCGGGCCCACATATCATAATGGACACACTGTGCAACTATCATAACTTCGACATACAGTGGGGAAACCACGACATACTATGGATGGGAGCTGCTGCAGGAAACAAATGCAGTATAGCAAATGTTCTGCGTCTGGCAATGAGATATGGCAATCTGCCTGCCTTAGAAGACGGATACGGCATCAACCTGCTTCCGCTCGCTACATTCGCAATGGAAGCGTACGCTGACGATCCATGCACCCAGTTCTATCCAAAAGAGTATGACGCACAGTACAGCGACAAGACACTGCGCATGATAGCACAGATGCATAAGGCCATATGTATAATACAGTTCAAGCTGGAGGCCGAAATAATAAAACGCAGACCGGAATTCGAGATGGAAGACAGAATGCTCCTCCATCATATTGATTTCGAGAAAAAAGTCTTGAAATTGGGTGACAAGGAATATGAGATGAGAGATTGCCTCATGCCTACTGTCAATCCTAATGATCCATACAGGCTTACGGAAGAAGAGGCTGATGTGGTGAACAAGCTTTATGATTCATTCACAAGAAGCGAAAAGCTCCGCAAACACATGAAATGTCTGTTCAGATACGGATGTATGTATAATGTGTGCAACTCCAACCTCCTTTTCCATGCCTCAATGCCTCTTAACGAAGACGGAAGTCTGAAAGAAATAAGTATAGGCGACAAGAAATATAAAGGTAAGGAACTGCTCAATAAAGTAGGTCAGCTTATACGTACTGCCTATTTCGCCGACAAAGACAATGAAGAAAAGGACTTTGCCATAGACTATGTATGGTATCTGTGGTGCGGCAAGGACTCTCCTGCATTCGACAAGAGCAAGATGGCCACTTTCGAAAGATACTTCCTGACAGACAAGGAAACCCATAAGGAGATAAAGGGATATTACTATTCGAAGAGAAATGATGAAGCCGTGTGCGACATGATTCTTGATGAGTTCAACGTAGAAGGTGAACACCGCCATATCATCAACGGACACGTTCCTGTAAAAGCCGTCCAGGGTGAAAAGCCTATAAAAGCTAACGGAAAACTTATGGTTATTGACGGAGGATTTTCTAAAGCATACCAGCCTGAAACCGGTATAGCCGGATATACATTGGTATATCACTCACGAGGTTTCCAGCTCGTACAACACGAACCTTTCACTTCTACGCAAGCTGCCATAGAGGAAGGTAAAGACATCAAATCTACAACTCAGATAGTAGAGCTAAGTACAAAGCGTATGATGGTGAAAGATACTGATAAAGGCGAGGAGCTGAAAATTCAAATTGAAGACTTGAAGAAACTTCTCATAGCATACAGAACAGGTATCCTGAAAGAGAAGGCCTTATAACAGATAGAAAAAACGATTAGGCATTTAAGAAAAAACGCTTTGACGTTTTATGTAAAACGTCAAAGCGTTTTTTCTGCATATATAGCAAGTATAAAATTACACCAACTTGTTGGTACAAGTATCAGGGAAAATCACTGAAGGTTTGAACGTCTTGGCTTCCTCAAAATCCATAAGAGCGTATGAGATTATTATCACAATATCTCCTACCTGTACCTTGCGTGCTGCAGCCCCATTCAGACATATACATCCTGAGCCACGCTCTCCCTTTATTACATAAGTCTCAAATCTTTCACCGTTATTATTGTCAACGATGTGCACTTTCTCGCCGGCAATTATATTTGCAGCATCAAGCAGATCCTCGTCAATTGTGATACTGCCAACGTAATTGAGGTTAGACTGAGTGACTGTGACGCGGTGTATCTTCGACTTCAATACTTCTATCATCATAGTTTTTACTGGGTTTATTCTTTATATTTAATATTATCAATCAATCTGACTTCGCCACAGAACACTGTGATGCATCCCACAATATATTTGCTGTCATCCCATGAAGAAACAGTCTGCAATGTATCACCGTCAACTACCTCAAAGTATTCCAATCGCAAACCTTCAGATGCAGCTATTCTGTCCTCTACATATTGTTTTGTCTCGGCAAGCGTATGCAGTTTTGCAAACTCCAGGCTATCAAACAGAGTCTTCGAAATCTGCAATGCTTGAACTCTCTGTTCTGCAGAAAGTCTTGCGTTTCTACTGCTCAAAGCCAAACCGTCAGCCTCGCGCACTATAGGGCAACCTACAATCTCAAGATTAAAAGGATACTTGCGTACCATCTCACGGATTATAGCAAGCTGCTGGAAATCTTTCTCACCAAAATAAGCCTTGTCAGGCTCAACTATCATGAAGAGCTTACTTACAATCTGGCAAACTCCATTAAAGTGTCCCGGACGATACTTACCTTCCATAACAGTATCAAGCGGAGCATAACTGAACTGACGTGTATCAGGCTCAGGATAAATTTCTTCTACCGAAGGAGCAAAAACAAATGCTGCACCATGTTTCTCAAGCAAAGCACAGTCGGCTTCCAAAGTTCTTGGGTATTTCAACAAATCATTTTTGTCATTGAACTGAGTAGGATTGACAAAATCGCTGACCACTACCACGTCGTTTTCCTTTACCGCACGCTTTACCAAAGAAGCGTGTCCGTCGTGCAAAGCACCCATAGTAGGGACTAAACCTATTGACTTTCCTTGCTTACGAACTGCCTGCAACTCGCTGCGCAGTTCACTGATTGTCTGAATTAACTTCATTTCTTTCTTATAGTTTATACTATTCTATATTAAGTCTATATACAGAGCTATTATATAGTTCCTGAAATCGGGTGCAAAGTAAACCATTATTTACCACATAATGAAAGATAAATACAAAAAAGTGTCGTTTTTAACTCACTAACAAGCTGAAAAACGGTTGTAAAATGAATTATTTCGCATAAAACCAAAACATGTTAACATACTATAAGGATTTATTTGAAACTGCATTTTTTAATATACCTTTTTTTTTGTAACTTTGCAAAACATTTTGAGCATTTAATAATAACATGAGCGCTAAGAAAGTTTTATTCATTACACAAGAAATTACTCCTTACGTACCGGAAAGCGAATTGTCGCTTATCGGACAAAATCTTCCACAAGCAATTCAGGACAAAGGTCGTGAAATACGTACATTCATGCCTAAGTGGGGTATCATAAACGAACGTAGAAATCAGTTGCACGAAGTAATCCGCCTGTCTGGAATGAACTTGATAATAGACGATACAGACCATCCTCTTATAATTAAGGTGGCATCTGTTCAGGCTGCACGCAGACAGATATACTTCATTGATAACGACGATTATTTCCAGCACAGACTTATGACAACTGACGAAAACGGAAATGAATACGAAGACAATGGAGAAAGAGCTATCTTCTATGCAAGAGGAGTATTGGAGACTGTGAAAAAACTTCGCTGGTGTCCTGATGTAATACACTGCCATGGATGGATGAGTGCTGTAGTACCTTTATATATCAAGAAAGCATACTACGACGAACCTTCATTCCGCGACTCAAAAGTTGTATTCTCTATCTATGATGATGGTTTCAAATCAAATTTCGTGGAAAACTTCAACGAACAATTGAAGTTCAAAGAAATCACATCAGATGATTTGAAAATGATAAATAATCCGGTAAACTATAATGAATTGTGCAAACTTGCAATTGCATATTCTGACGGTGTTGTACAGAATGGCGAAAATGTAAACCCAGAGTTATTGGATTATGCTAGAAGCCTTAACATACCGGTTGTAGAAAATCAGCAAGGATTTGAAGCTTATGCTGACGCTTGCAACACACTGTATGATAAGGTACTGGAAGGTGTAGAATAATTAATTTACCATGAATCAATATGGATAAGTCTGTATTGATTCATTTTTATAACCAATATATTACATATAGTATGAAATTCAAGTTGTTAGCTGTATTTACATTTACAGCATTACTCTATAGCTGTGATGATTCCACTACAGGAGTCGGAGATTTTGTTTCGAATCTGGACAAGATAGAAGCTTTCTCTGATACGTATAAGGTTACTTCAAGAACACATAAACTGGATAAAGTATATTCACGTACAAACAAAGCCTATCTTGGGAAATACACAGATCCATACTTCGGACAGTATTCAGCAAATTTTATTACTCAAATAAACTGTCCAGAAAACTTCGAATTACCAGAAAAATTAAAAGAGATTACAAGTGCATCACTTGAATTATACTATACCGGTTTTTATGGAGACTCGTTAGCCACTCTCACTGTACAAGTAGATGAACTTGATAAAAAAATTACAGATGAAGATACAGATTTGTACTACACAGACTTTACTCCTGAAAAATATTACAATGAGAACTCTAATTGTATAGCCAAGAAATCATATGCAGCAGTAGATAAGTCTGTAAGTGATTCTATTAGAAACACAAGTGATTACTATCCTAGTATTAAAATAGATTTAGGAAAGGATTTTGGTAAAAGGATAGAAAATCTATACAGAAGCAACCCTGAATACTTCAAAGATGCATATTCTTTTATAAACAATGTATTAAAAGGCTTCTATGTACACACAACACAAGGTGACGGTTCTGTAGTATATATTAAAGATATATGGTTAAGGCTAAATATGAAATATGAAACAAAGAGCCAAACAACAGGAAATGATACTATTGTAGAAGGTAATACAGTGCTTGCAGCCAGTAAGGAAGTTTTAATGTCCACAAGACTTTACAATGCAGAAGAACAACTTGACAAACTAGTAAATGATAAAAAACATACATATCTGAAAACACCTGCCGGTCTATGTACTGAAATAACATTGCCTATTAATGAAATTTACGATACACACAAGGAAGATACTCTTAACTCTGTAACCCTTTCAATAAAGAAATACAGATATGCAGGAAATGAGAATTCCAATACTTTCACAATGGGAATTCCACAAAATGTCCTGATGGTAAGAAAAGGCGATATAGATACCTTCTTCGAACAAAACAAGACATACGACAACAAGACATCATTCCTGGGAACATATAGCAGTAATACTAACTCATATACGTTCTCAAAGCTTAATAGATTGATAAGCAATATATTCAGCGAAATCAGATCCGGAGAGGAATATACCGAAGACAGAGATAAAGTATTGCTGATACCTGTAACAACTGAAACAGATGCAGAAGGAAATATCATAGGCGTTTCGCATGATATGGAAGTGAACGCAGCAAAACTGTTCGGCGGAGAAGATGGTGAAGAACTCAATATAGAAATTGTATATACTAAACCGTAAAGTTATAACCACTTTACTAATTTTAAAAAGCATGTAACATGACAATTTAAATCACGTTACATGCTTTTTTTATTTCTATCAGTAAGACACATTTGAAATGTCAATAATAATAAGAATTAAATGAGCAATAATAAAAAGAAAAGGGTATGCCAGACGACATACCCTCATTACTAATTTATATTGGAAATATTTTTTATTCCTCTTTTGCTTTCTTGGCTGTTGCAGTTTTTGTAGCACGTTTGGCAGTAGAAGTTGTCTTCTTGGCAGGTGCCTTTTCTTCTTTTGCCAGTTTCTTTTCAGCGTCAGCCAATTTCTTTTTAAGTTTTGTAACCTCATCATTCAGCTGTACCAATTCTGCGCCCTGATTCTTGATAGTAGTAAGCAAAGAGCCAAGTTCTTCGTTCTCCATATCGACAGGATAAAGTGAATTGACACGTTTGATGAAATCGCCAAGGATATTCATATAGTTAGTGAAAGCGTCAAAAGGAGAATCATAGATTCCACGGTTAAAGGCAACTCCACTATCCTTAGTTGTCATGAAGCGGAAATTATTGCTGGCCTGCAGATAATCCCAATCCTGCTTGATTCTCTTGTCCTGACACAAATAAACTCTTTCTGCCACGCTGTACAACTTATTGAATGCTTCACGCTGCATTACGTTACCCAACCATGGACTGATGTCTCTTTCCTCGTCAACCCAAGACATTGGATAAGGAACATCCATAGCATCTACAGATTTCAGTTTTGACACAATTTCTGTAGGAGTAGAGAAAGTTATACCTTTCTGTTTAGCACAGATAGGAAGAGCCTTTATAAAGTCGAGGATATTTGAAGACAATGGCTGGAAATATCCAAGAGCAGACAATTCCATAAATATATTTATCACCTGCTCGCTTTCAGGCATAGAATCAATCCAGCCGATATATTTATCTGCAAACAGAGGATATTCGCTCCATTCACTGTTAGAGAAACGAAGACTTATATCATCTGAAAGCTTGAAATCTCTCATCAAAAGCTTCAAATTAGGATTCTCTACGCAATGATACAGGTAGTGAGGACTCTTCCATCCAAGAACATGTTTAGCTCCTTCTATAAGCATTCCCTTAAATCCCATATTGGCTACCATACCGCCAATCTCGTTGTCGTAAATCAAGCTTGAGTTACGGAATACTTTTGGTTCCTTGCCGAAATAGTCCTTGATTTTCTTGCGCATACGGGTAACTTCTTCTTTGAAGCAGTCTTCATTAGCCAATGAAGAAAGTCCGTGAGAATAAGGTTCGCACAAGAATTCACAACATCCAGTATTATTTAATTCATGCAACAATTCTATTACAGACGGTGCATAGATTTCCAATTGTTCAAGGGCAACGCCAGAAATGGAAAGAGCTACTTTAAATGCTCCTTCATTTTCTTTTGCCATCTGTATAAGGGTATTCAAAGCCGGAATGTAAGAACGTTCAGCAATTTCGTTAATACCCTGTTCGTTGGCAAAATCATCATAATAATAATGATCTGAGCCAATTTCAAAGAAACGGTAACGTTTCAAATGTATTATTTGATGAATCTCAAAATATAAACAGATTGTTTTCATATCAACTTAAGACTAATATTTTACTTATTATAATTTCTCAGAACATCTTCATACAAAGAACGAACTTTCAGACCAACTTTTTCCCAAGTGATTCCGTCAACTTCGGCCTTTCCTTCTTTCTGAAGATACTCAAACAGCGATTGATTTGTACATATTGAATATATGGCATCTGCCATAGCATGGATATCCCAATAGTCTGTCTTGATAACTTTACTTAGGATTTCTCCACAACCTGACTGCTTGGAAATAATAGAAGGTGTTCCACACTGCATAGCTTCCAATGGAGCAATACCGAAAGGTTCGGAAACTGAAGGCATAACAAAAACATCACTGTTCTTATAAACCTCATATACCTGTTTACCTTTCATAAATCCAGAGAAGTGGAAACGATCAGCAATACCTCGTTCTGCAACCAGATTAATCATGGCATTCAGCATATCTCCGGAACCTGCCATCACGAAACGGATGTTACGTGTACGTTTCAATACCATAGCTGCTGCTTCAACAAAATATTCCGGTCCTTTCTGCATTGTGATACGTCCAAGGAAAGTAACAATCTTTTCTTTAGAGTGATCCGGACGTGGTATATCCTGATATTCCTGCGACAATGGATAAACTGCATTATGTACCGCAAATACCTTTCTAGGATCCTGATGATACTCATTAATAACAGTACGACGAGTCAGCTCGGATACACACATGATACAGTCGGCATAATCCATACCGTTCTTTTCAATTGAATAAACAGTAGGATTTACTTTTCCGCGGGAACGGTCGAAATCTGTAGCATGAACATGAATACAGAGAGGCTTTCCGCTAACCATTTTTGCATGAACACCAGCCGGGTAAGTCAACCAGTCGTGAGCATGAATAATATCGAATTGCTGCTGTCTTGCAACAACACCTGCAATAATTGAGAAATTATTTATTTCGTCATGCAAATTTCCAGGATATCCGCCTGCAAACTCCATACATCCCAGATCGTTGACATTCATGTATGAGAAATCAGCATATATCTTATCGCGGTAAGCATAATATTCCTCAGGCGTCATTTTTGCATGCAGACGAGATTTAAGATAATCGTAATCCACATCACGCCATACTATAGGCACTTGGTTCATGCCAACTATTTTCAGGAATCCTTCCTCATCGCCAGTCGGTTTAGGCATACAAAACACTGTTTCTACATCGCCTTGTAAACTTAGCCCCTTGGTTATACCATAGGAAGCGACAGCAAGACCGCCGTATATTTTTGGAGGAAATTCCCAACCAAACATTAAAACTTTCATAAAACTCCTCCTTCTTTATTGATTCTCAAATTTATCCAACAAATACAAGCCACGAAGAATTTCCGCAACATTCATTGCAAATGATACTGCTCCCCTACCTTTGAAAGGTGGATTACCGTCAAACAACTCCGGAAGTGTTCCCAGACAGTGACATGTCATTTCATCCTCATAGCTAACAAACTGTCTCCACAAGAAAGAGATAGCGCTTCTCTTATAAATCTTCAGATAAGCTTCCATGTAGAAACCTTCAAGCCAAGGCCATGCTGTACCCTGATGGTATGCATAGTCTCTCTGCATCTGAGGTCCAACATAGTTAGGATTGTAGCCTCCACTTTTCGGGCTCAAAGAACGAAGACCTTTAGGAGTAAGCAATTCTTTTGTAACAATATCTATTACACCCTTTTTCTGTTTTGCGTCAAGTGGAGAATAATCGAATGCTGCCGCGAAAATCATGTTAGGACGAACACTCCAATCCATCATATCACCATCCACGAAATCCAACAGATAGCCATATTCATTCAAGAATGTGTCAATAAATGATTTTCCTGTTTTCTCAGCCAAAGATTTCAAACGATAAGAGAAGTCATTGTCACCGACTTCAGCCATAATATCTGCTGTGAAACACAATGCGTTATACCAAAGAGAATTGAATTCTACTATATATCCTGTTCTTCCCACTACAGGACGACCGTTAACAGTTGAGTTCATCCACGTAATAGCATTGTCTCTACCGTTTGCATATACCAATCCGTTATCTCTTACTTCAAGATTAGGATGTCTGCCATCAAGCAAATATGTCATTATATCTTTCAACAGCCCTAGATACTTTTCTTTAGCAGCATCTCTTGAAACCATCTTAGCATATTGCTGTATTGTCCAGACAGCCCATAGAAGAACATCAGGATGATAAATCTCATAAACTTTCAATGTAGATTTCTCGCCATTCATAAATGAATAGATGGCTTTTATGGCTGTCTCCATTATCATCTCAAATTTTGAGACTTCTCCAATGGACAATGTAAGACCTGGCAATGAAACAAACATATCTCTGGCACGGCACTTGAACCAAGGATAACCTGCCAATATATATGATTCACTATCCTGTTTATTCAAGAATTGGTGGGCTGCATTGATAAGACAGTTTTTGAAGTCTTTTCTAGGAGTTCTCTGTTCTGCCTCATCTGCAAACAACTGATTCAGTTTAGATGTATCTACAGAAGAAATACCACCGGAGAATGTAACACTTTCTCCCTTACTGATTTTAAATTCAAAATAGCCAGGAACATAAAGATCTTCATTGAAATCATAGCCACGTTCCTGTTCCTTTGGATATTCTATACCTCTGTACCAATCCGGCAGGAAATGGAATTCGTTTTCCTTACTGAACTGCATATACAATTCAGGATAACCAGGATACATACGTGTCTTGATTCCGTTGTCTATCACATCATATTCCCTACTAGCCTGAGAATTCTCATGAGTGTATTCTCTTACACTTCTGAAAGCCAAATAAGGACGTAATCTTAATATTGTTTCAGAATGTGCATCAACCAAAGTATATCTTATCAGAATACGGTTTTCATGATGAACGAAGACCTTTTCTTTCTTCAAGATAACTCCACCTACACGATACCATGTTGTTGGAACTTTTTCACACTCATATTCACGGATATATTTATGACCGCGCGGACTAAAATTATCTCCATGATACTTATGGAGTCCCAGGTTAAATTCAGCACCATGCTGTATTACTGTCTCATCCATTGCCGACAACAGTACATGGTTTTCGTCATCCAATTCAGGAACAGGAATAACTAACAGTCCATGATACTTGCGAGTATTACAATCTACTATTGTAGAACAATGGTAAGCCCCGGAACGATTTGTACGAAGAATCTCACGCGGTAAAGATTCTTCCAAATTCGTCATAAGAGTTTTATCAAAACGTAAATAACTCATAGATGTTATATTAAGGTTATTAAATAGTTCAATAAATATGTTATAAATCTCACCCCAAAATTAGTAATTAAAAAATCAAATCAAAACGTAAAACACGTTTTTTTTCAAAAATAGTTACTTTTTTCCAGCAAATAAAAAATCATTACTGAAATACTTGTTATAAATATGTTAACGGGCATATTTATTGCAAGTTTTACTATAAAAAAAATCCCGGATTAACCGGGATTTTATCGTGTTTTATATTTTAATCTATTATATCGAAACCGCAATACGGAACCAACGCTTTTGGTATTCTAATACCCTCAGGAGTTTGATTGTTTTCCAGCAAGGCTGCAACGATTCTTGGTAAAGCTAGAGCCGAGCCATTCAATGTATGGCAAAGTTCAGTTTTCTTGTCTGCATTTCTAAATCTACATTTCAAACGGTTTGCCTGATAAGTATCAAAATTAGATACAGAACTTACTTCCAACCATCTTTGCTGTGCTTCTGAATATACTTCGAAGTCATAACATATTGCAGCTGTAAAACTCATATCACCACCGCAAAGACGAAGTATTCTGTATGGAAGTTCCAACTTCTTCAACAATCCTTCTACGTGATCCAACATTTCCTGATGAGACTGTTTTGAATGCTCAGGTTTGTCTATTCTTACCAACTCTACTTTAGAGAATTCATGCAAACGGTTCAAACCACGAACATCCTTACCGTATGAACCAGCTTCGCGACGGAAACATTGAGTATATGCACAATTCTTGATAGGCAACTGTTTTTCATCAAGGATTACATCTCTGTAGATATTTGTAACAGGAACTTCAGCTGTAGGTATCAGATACAAATCATCAAGATTGCAATGATACATCTGACCTTCTTTATCTGGCAACTGACCTGTACCATAACCAGAAGCAGCATTTACAACTGTAGGAGGCATGATTTCTTCATATCCTGAAGCGCGTGCTTCATCAAGGAAGAAGTTAATAAGGGCTCTCTGCAATCTGGCACCCTTTCCTTTATAAACAGGGAAACCAGCACCTGTAATCTTTACGCCTAGATCGAAATCTATCAAATCATACTTCTTGGCAAGTTCCCAATGTGGCAACGCATTCTTTGGAAGCTCAGTTTCCATACCACCATGCTTTACAACCACATTATCTTCTGCACATGAACCTTCTGGCACTTCATCGTAAGGAACATTAGGAATAGTATATAATATTTCCTGCATTTCTTCAGATGCCTTATCCATTTCAGCTTGCAATGTCTTGCTTGCTTCCTTGAACTCGGCAACCTTATTCTTTGCAGCTTCAGCTTCTTCTTTCTTGCCTTCTTTCATCAGCATTCCAATACTCTTTGAAAGAGAATTTACCTCAGCAAGATTTCTATCCAATTGATTCTGAGCGTTACGTCTTCTATCGTTGCATTCCAAAACTTTTGCTATCGCTTCTTTTGCATTTGCAAAGTGTTTCTTTTCAAGTCCACGAATTACCTTATCGGTATCTTCTGTAATTTGTTTAATAGTGAGCATATTATTTTTCTTTTATAATCGTTCCAAATAAAAAGATATGCAAAGATATATTTTTTTTATCAATTAAACAGATAGAGAAAACTTTTTAATCAGAAAACAGGCAAAGTATATACTAATCCTAAAGAAATGCGTTGCTGATTATAGCTATTTGCTCCATACTTTCTTGCAATATCTGTCAGATGAGTGTTTTTGTGAAGCAAATGGAGATATACAATCAGTTCACTGTCGGACATAGGATAATACTCCGCACAGAACTGTACATTCCATGTTCTTCTGTAGTTGCCTGACTGAAATTCTTCTGACGACTTATAAACATTACCAAGTTCGTATGCTCCTTTTATATATAGATTAAGATGAGGAGAAACCCTATAATCCAAATTGGCAATGGTTGTAAAATATTCTACATTTTTTGCCGTAATTACATTGTTTCCATCAACATCATATGACGATGTTATTAGACCTTTGGAATCAAGTCCTTCACGTGAATACATAAAATCAATATAACCTAAGAAAGGCTTTTTATCCCATACATTACCACATGTAAAATAAAATATGTTCTTACCTTTTGCCAATTGACCATATGACAATGAATATCGCAACTGCATAGCTCTGTCAACAAAATATCCATCCCAATTTACGGTTCCCAGCATAGGTATTTTAGAATCCTCCACATCATCCGGCAAAGAATACATAAACTGGTCATTTATTGTTGAATTCCTGTTGTTGGTAAGCTGGAAATTCATAACCTGATTTTCATTTATATTATATGCCATATTCAATCCCACCTGGTAGGCTGGTATCGTATTATTAAAGTCGGAATAATGTCTCACTTTAATAGCATTAACCCAACATTCATATCCACTGAACTGTACAGGCTGTTTTCCGGCAGTCAATCCCCATTTGTCATTCAACTGCCATCCTACCATTGCCAATTCAACAGAGCCGGCAAGATTATCCAACGGAATATTCGGATTGGTGTACTTATTAAAAGATTGTCTGAAATGATAAGAAAACTTGTCTCTGAATGCTCCTAAAACCTCAAGTCGTACTCTATGTACCTTAAAGGCCATATTATCAAAGTCTCCATTATTAAATGAAGCATCTGCAGCAGTACAAAACTGAATATTCATGTTCGCCCAGTCAATATCACGCTTGCCGTCAGTAATACGTTGAAGCATTGTTTTTTCATCCGCAGGAACTAATGACAAATCCTGAGCACTAACACTAAAACCATTCAAAAATAAAATAAAAACTAAAGCTAAAACAAAAACCATCTTTGAGAATAACACTTTATATATAATTATCAATTATAACTATTTAACAATGTAACTATAATAAAAGTTCATTACTAAATGCATTATAATCAACGTGGAATGATAAGAGTGAGAGCTTCAGGCAATACTGTCACTTCAAACGGATAATATTTTTCTGTCCACAATCTACCATCAATACTGACTTCGGCATTTCTGGCACGTAACACTTTTACAGACTTCGTTCTATATGACTTAACCGTCTTATGATTTAATATTCTTCCCTGCTGAAGCATCCACAATCCGGAAATCAACTCCCTTAACTGCGGCCTATATATCACTGACACATCAAGCCATCCGTTATAAGGAACAGCACTTGGAGTAAGTCCATAGCCTCTGCAACTGCCTATTCCGACAGCCATTATCCTTCCTCTGATATGTTCGTTGTTAAGTTTCAAATGCATTCTGTGCAGTTTGCGTTCGAAAGCGACCAAAACCAATGACGACAAATACGAAATAAAAGGTATTCCCCAGAACCTTTTTGTTTCATTTGTTATCATAACAATCTTGGCTCCAAGCCCCATATACACAGCATTAAGAAAATACCTGCAATTTTGCTCATCACCATTATAGAAACTGAAAACTCCAACATCAACCTTTCTCAGACGTCTGTTGATTAACACATCAACAGCCCCTTTAAAATCATCGGAATCAAGCCCCCAATATTTGGCAAAATCGTTTCCTATTCCATTAGGTATTATACCAAAGGCTATTTCATGCTTTTCTTCTATATCCGATTGCATGATTCCGTTTACGGCATCATTTATTGCTCCATCACCTCCCACTACCACAATGGTTTTATATCCATTGTTAGCCAAAGTTCTGGCAAGCCTTTCAACCGAACCAAATCCTTCAGACTGTACATAATCATATTTTACATTCTGACTATCCATGTACTCGCGAATTTTCGCCCATCTTTTCTGCGCTTTTCTGCTTCCCGCTTTAGGATTATATATAATACCCCATCTGTTAGGTTCTACTGCCATAATACTAAAATTTTGATTACACAACAATCGAATAATATTTCCTTAGCTGTCAATAATTATCAGTTTTATTAATGAGATTCAATATTACATCTACCTTACGTTCCAGACTCCATTCTGCATTTATCCAGTTAATAGAGAATCCCCTTCTCTCCATTCCTCTAAACCAAGTCATCTGTCGTTTGGCAAACTGATGTATTGCTATTTCAAGTTGAGAACACATATCCTCATAGCTCAACTTACCTGTGACGTATAAGGTCAGATATTTATACTCCAATCCATAATATATAAGATCATCAGCCGATATACCGGAATTCAACAAGCCCCGAACTTCATCTATCATTCCTTCTTCCAATCTTTGACGAAGGCGCCTTGAAATTTTTTCACGTCTTAATTCCCTATCTATGTCAACACCTATTATTATGCTTTTATAATCAGGAAAAGGTCTCTCATCAACTTTATTATTCAGATAATACTCTTCTATTTCTATCGCCCTAATAGCACGTTTTGCGGTATCGACATCAGTGGAATTGTGCAATTTTTTATATTTTGAAAGGATTTCCGTCAGTTCCTCAAGAGACTTGCATGACAAACTGTCCCTCAACTCTTTATTCTCAGGCACAGGAACAAGTCTGTATCCTTTTAGTACAGACTCTATATACATTCCGGTTCCTCCACATAAAATGGCTTCTTTATTCCTCGATTTTATATTTTTGTACGCATCTAGGAAATCTCTTTGAAATTCAAATACATTATATTTATAACCCGGATCAACAATATCTATCAAATGATAAGGAACATGATAACCGTCAACTACATAATCTTTGAGATCCTTTCCTGTTCCCAAATCCATTCCACGATACACCTGTCTGCTATCTCCACTTATAATTTCGGCATCAATAGCCTTCGCCAAAGATGCAGCCAAAACAGTTTTACCTGAAGCCGTAGGCCCCAATATGGTTATAAAATCATATCCCATAAAAATATTTCATCTAACGTATAACTATTATATTTACAAAGATAGTTTTTTTTAGTAAATATCAGTACAACAGTATTAAATGATTTATTAATATGCAAAATAAATTATATTATTTATAAAACGAATAAAGCCGCCTTGAAAAACAAGACGGCTTTAAATATATGGTTTTGTTACTGATTAGCAGTTTACAGAAGCCATGTGAGCGATCAAATCCAATACTTTGTTAGAGTAACCGATTTCGTTGTCATACCAAGAAACAACTTTAACGAAAGTATCAGTCAAAGCGATACCAGCTTTAGCATCGAAGATTGAAGTGTGAGTGTCACCCAAGAAGTCAGAAGAAACAACTGCATCTTCAGTGTAACCAAGGATACCCTTCAATTCGCCTTCAGAAGCTTCCTTCATTGCAGCGCAGATTTCGTCATATTTAGCTGGTTTAGCCAAGTTAACTGTCAAGTCAACTACAGATACGTCCAAAGTAGGAACACGCATTGACATACCAGTCAATTTACCGTTCAATTCAGGGATAACTTTACCTACAGCTTTAGCAGCACCAGTTGAAGAAGGGATGATGTTACCAGAAGCAGCACGACCACCTCTCCAGTCTTTCATAGAAGGACCGTCAACTGTTTTCTGAGTAGCAGTTGTAGAGTGAACTGTAGTCATCAAACCGTCAGTGATTCCCCATTTGTCGTTCAAAACCTTAGCGATAGGAGCCAAGCAGTTAGTAGTACAAGAAGCGTTAGAAACGAACTGAGTACCTTTAACATATGTTTTTTCGTTTACACCGCAAACGAACATTGGAGTATCGTCTTTAGAAGGAGCTGACATAACTACATATTTAGCACCAGCTTCGATGTGAGCCTGAGCTTTTTCTTTAGTCAAGAACAAACCAGTAGATTCTACTACGTATTCAGCACCTACTTCGTTCCATGCCAATTCTTTAGGATCTTTGCAAGCTGTTACACGGATTTCATTGCCATTAACAATCAACTTGCTGTTTTCAACGTCAGCAACTATAGTACCGTCGAACTGTCCGTGCATTGTATCATATTTCAACATGTAAGCCAAGTAATCTACTGGACACAAGTCGTTAATACCTACGATCTGGATATCGTTTCTCTTCTGAGCTGCACGGAATACGAAACGGCCGATACGACCGAAACCGTTAATACCTACTTTAATCATTTTGTTTAAATTTTTAATGGTTTTATAATAAAGTTTGAAAACTGTTCGATATAATCAATCATATCATTCGATATAATTAATCTCAAGTTTTACGATGCAAAAGTAATGATTTCTTTTAAATCTCAATACTCGCACTATTCTTTTTTCGTAAAAAAAACACTTATTCGATAAACTTCCAAGCACTTTATTTTATATATATTACATATAACACAGTTTTTGCTATCTGTACTATACAAAATAGAACTTTTATAAAGCACGATTATTTTTTATCTCATTCCCCTAGCCTTGTATATACGTTCTTTTGCATTATTGATATCCTGGAATTTTTCTTCTGCAGCTTTTCTTATGTCTTCTCCTAAAGTTGCCACCCTATCCGGATGATGCTTAAGAGCCATTTTCTTATAAGCCGCACGCACTTCTTCATCTGTTGCATCCGGAGAAATTTCCAGAACCTTGTATGCTTCGTCCAAAGACTTGCCCCTCATGTTTAACATCGACTCAACTTCCTGCTGTGACATTCCCATTGCCAGGGCGACTTCCTTGAGTGCATCTATTTCTTCTTTACATACATTTCCGTCGCTCTGGGCTATCTGAGTTAAGAAGCGTAACAACTGAAGACGTTCCTCATACGACATGTTTGACGCAATCTGCGCCCCACATTCATGAATAGTGTTTTTAAAAGCCATTGGATTTGACTTATCCATCTGCTTTCTCTGTTCAAACAAGTTCAGAAGTATCTGTTCACCTTCAGAAACGGCAATCTCACCGAAATTATTCCTTAGGAACTGTCTCACAAATTCCATTTCGCTATGCATTATTCTTCCATCGGCACGTATTATATATGATGCCATAACAAGCATAGAAAACAGGAAGCTGTTTCTCTGTCCAGCATATTCATTCTGGCTGTCTGAGCCTTCTATAGTATTTTCATTTGCATTATCAAATAATGATCCGATGGCAAAACCTGCCAAAGCACCCAAAGGACCCATGGTAACAAAACCCATAAGGCCACCTATCCATTTTCCATATCCCATATTATTCTATATTTTTACATTACGTGACAAAGTTATAAAAAAACTTCATATCCACAATAACATAAAAAAGCTGCCCCAATCAGATTGAGACAGCTTTCAGTCTAAATATTATATTTATATATTAAGCTGTGATAGCAGAACCCATCAAGAATGTAGCAGCAAGTGCAACGATAGCATACAATTCTGGGAATACGGCAAGAATCAATGTATTACCAAACACATTGTGTCCCTGACCAATAGCTGCTATACCATTAGCACAAACCTGTCCCTGACGGATTGCAGAGAAAAGGGCAACCAATCCAAGACCAATACCAGAACCAAGCACTGCACAAGCCTGAAGAGTAGTGATTTCAGGAGTAAGTACTCCGAAGATATTCTGGAACATAAAGTAGCCAGCAAAACCATAAAGTCCCTGAGTACCTGGAAGCGCTGTCAACACAAGGAAGTTACCAAAAGCACTGTCATTCTTTTTAAGTGCTCCGATAGATGCATTACCAGCTATTGTTACTCCGTATGCACTACCGATACCAGACAAACCAACCATAACAGCTATGCCAATATAGGCAATCAAAAAATTCATTTCCATAATTCTAAAGTTTTTTATTATTATTTTTTCAGTTTATATACACGAAATACATTTTATTTTTTTAATGGAGAGTATTCCTTTCCTCCACCTTCATAACCTGAGTTCTTGAAAAACTCAACGAAAGTCAAACGCATAGGATGAACCATTGCACCAAGAACATTCATAAAGATATTGATTGAATGTCCGATGACAAATATAAGCACCATAACTATAGGGCCTGCTATTATATTGTCAGGACTCATACCTGCTGCAAGACTATTGAATACGCTTGCCAAAATACCTCCTGACAATCCCAATGCAAACAGACGAACATATGACAATATATCACCTAACAATCCGGTTGCCATATTATAACTGTCCCAAAGTCCAAGACCGATATTTACGAAAACATTCTTACCTGGACTATTGTAAAGATAAGCCATAAGTAATCCTGCTATCACAAACACCATGTGTACTGTTCCACCCATTTCCATTGCACCGGCAAATGCTATTGCAGAACTAAGGATCACAAATATCCATCCTATTGTTCCCACAGCATACTTAAATCCGAGCTGTATAGTCTGGTTAACAGCTTTCAGCATCATTCCGAAAATTATCTGAACTCCACCCAGGATAAGAGACAGATTAAACATCTGCTGATTATCCAGTGAAATAGCTTCCTTCATCTTCTGTAGGAAAGGCACCTGGATATCATAAATATTAAATCCGAAACATGTTCCTGTAAGCAGACCGCATACCATTGTAGAAGCTCCAAGGATTTGCACCAATGTAAGTATTGGTTTCATGCCCGAACTTATATTCTTAGCCATCAGCCTATATATAGTAACTGCAAACACCATAAACGCACCGTATCCTGTATCTCCAAGACACAAGCCGAAAAACAGCATGAAGAAAGGTGCAAAGAATGGAGTTAGATCAAGTTCATTATATTTAGGCAACATATACAGCCTTATGATAGGTTCGAACAACCGTGAGAACTTATCGTTTTTAAACAATATAGGCACATTATCTTCAGGTGCAGGGTTGGAAATCTCATAATAAGCTCCTTGATTATCCATGAAAGACTTAACATCTTCACTTTTAACTTCAGGAACCCAACCTTCCAATAATACCAGCTTATTGTCGGCCAAGGAATCTCCGGTCAATACAACCTTTGAGAATTCTATTTCAGAATAGACCTTCCTTTGAGCTACTTCAAGGTCTGCAATAGATGTTCTTGTCAAATCCTTGATGCTTTCATCCACTTTGTTTATATCTTTTTCAAGATTCTCAACAGAAGCCTTCAAGCCACTCAAAGATTTATCCGGCAATTTTGCATATTCCACCTCAAGTTCAGGAACATCTTTTTCTGATGTTATAGTTACAAAATAAACTTTCGAACCTATTTTGTTTATAACTGTTGCATTATATGCCTGAATCCATTCATCTTTGAATTGTTTTTCAGAGCATATATAGAAATTCACTACATAACCGGCATTCCCAAGACGTTCAATATTACCAGAGTCGAAATCTCCCCATGGTTCTAACGAAACAATTTCCTTTTCAAGCGCCTGTTTCTTGTGAACCAGCTGTTGCTGATCAGCCTGCAGTTCAGACAATACCTCTAGAGTTTTTTCTCCTTTAGCAGCATCACCTTCATGCTTATCTGCTACAACATTCATTCCCTGAAGGTATTTTATCGCAGCAGCATATTTTGCAGCCAATCGGATACGATCCTGAAGTTCCTGATTTTCTGCCGCTCCCTGTGATTTCGTAAAAATATGAACTACACCAAGTTCACGCAGTTTTTCCAGAAACTGTTCGTACTCCTTATAATATATAAGGAAAGTCAGCTTTTTCATTTTAGCAATCATTCCTCAGCCTCCTTTCTCTTTTCCTGGATAGACTTCAGAATCTTCTGTGATGACTTCGACAGATTTTCCTCATCTTCCATGAAACGTTTAATTTTTCTCAATGCGTCCTGATATCCAGGGATCTGTACCTTCTCAAACAGGTTTACCTTTTGAGTAGTTTTTTTACGCGCATGTTCCAGCAAGCCCAATTTGGCGAGTGTAAATTCTCTCTCAATGGCAGTTTGCGCCAAAGTCTTCAATATATGAAGTCCGTCAGCATACCATTTAGGAGCAGAGAACATACTGAATTTACGGATATCGAAGTCCACCTCTTCAAGTAGCGGAACCCTGACACCTGCAATCTTTCTAACGCCCAAATGAACATCCTTCACTTTTATCAATGAAGCATCAAATTCATTCCAGAGTGCGAACATGGCTTCATACGCCTGAATCTGACTTTCAAGACGTTCCTCCAGTTCCACAGCTTCAGTTTTGCAACGTTTCACCTCAAGTCGCAACGCACTTTCCTTATTCTTTATTATAGGAAGCGTACGAACTCGAACCTTCAGTTGCTTTTCCAACTGCTGTAGCGAGGTTTTGTTATATTGAAATTTAATAGCCATTTCTCTGTTTTTTATTGAATTTGATTACTTCTTCCAATACTGATCAACAAATTCCTTCTTAATATTAACCTCTTCAGGCTTGAAATACTTGCTGAACAATCCCCAAGTAACATCAAGCATTTCTGTTGTATTGAGGTTGACGTCAATAGCAAGAAGCTGATTTGCATAATCCTTAGCGAAAGCCAATGTACGTTCGTCGTAGTTTGTAAGGTCGAAACCGTTTTCCATTTTTGTCTTGGCATTTGCTGCATCGGCATACAGACGTACGGCAGCGTTCATAACCTGCGGATGGTCTTTACGTGTTTTCTTACCGCTAACCAACTGTTTCAAACGTGAAAGTGAACGGAACGGATCGACAATAACCTTACCTATATCGCTATCACGACGCAGGAACAACTGTCCTTCTGTGATATAACCAGTATTATCAGGTACTGCATGAGTGATATCTCCACCAGAAAGTGTAGTCACCGCGATAATGGTTATAGAACCACCGCTAGGGAACTGTACAGCCTTTTCATAAATCTTGGCAAGGTCTGAGTACAAAGAACCTGGCATTGAGTCTTTAGATGGAATCTGGTCCATACGGTTTGACACGATAGCCAATGCGTCGGCATACGAAGTCATATCTGTAAGCAGAACCAAAACTTTCTGATTATGCTCTACTGCAAAATATTCCGCAGCTGTCAATGCCATATCAGGAATAAGCAATCGTTCTACAGGAGGGTTCTCGGTAGTATTTACGAAACTGATGATACGGTCCAACGCACCAGCGTTAGAGAACACATTCTTGAAGTAAAGGTAGTCATCATTAGTCATACCCATACCGCCAAGGATAATTTTATCTGTCTCGGCACGAAGAGCCACATTAGCCATCACCTGGTTAAACGGCTGGTCCGGATCGGCAAAGAACGGAATCTTCTGTCCTGACACCAATGTATTGTTCAAGTCAATACCCGCAATACCTGTAGCAATAAGTTCAGATGGCTGTTTACGGCGTACCGGGTTCACAGAAGGACCACCGATTTCCACTTCTACACCCTCAACCTCAGGACCGCCATCAATAGGATCACCGAACGCATTGAAGAAACGTCCCGCCAACTGTTCGCTAACCTTCAGTGTAGGCGATTTTCCTAAGAAAACCACTTCTGCATTTGTCGGAATACCTTCAGTACCCTCAAACACCTGCAGCGTAACATCATCTCCGGCAATCTTTACAACCTGTGCAAGTTTGCCGTTAACCATAGCCAGTTCGTCATACCCCACTCCTTTAGCTTTCAGTGAGCAGGTAGCTTTAGTTATCTGGCCTATTTTGGTATATATTTTTTGAAATGCTTTTGTTGCCATTTTATGATTCTTAGTTAATGAAATAAATTATTCAGCACGTCTTTCGGCAATAAGCTCCTGTAACTGTTTTCCAAATTCCACGTATTCGGCAGATTTATATTTGGAATAGTTCATTTGCTTGCAGATATTAATCATCTTCTTGAAGTATTCCATAACCTCTACAAAGTTATCGAATTTGAATTCTGTATGGCAAACATCTATTACCATATTTACAATTTCCTCCTGGCGTTCCATAGGAGTAACAGAATCCACTTCATCGAATGCATCCTGCTGAAGAATTACAAAGTCAATAAGTTCAGACTTCCAAAAGATAACATGATATTCTACAGGCACACCATCATCACCAAGGATATTGATCTGTTCTGCGATTTCCTTACCTCTCAGCAGTCTGGTCTTCAATTCATTGACCTTTCCTATCCATTCTCTATTAATACGTTCTGCAATATAATTCTCGAATTCCGGATATTCCAGATATTTTGAATAAGAATCAATAGGATTAACAGCAGGATAACGTTTACGGTCGGCACGTTCCTGTTCCAACGCATAGAAACAGCGTGCAACTTTCTTAGTATTCTCTGTTACAGGTTCCTTCAGGTTACCTCCGGCAGGTGATACAGTACCGATAAATGTGATAGAACCAGTAGCACCGTTATTCAGATAAACATAACCTGCACGTCCGTAGAAGTTTGAGATAATAGCCGAGATATCCATAGGGAATGCATCAGGTCCAGGCAATTCTTCCATACGGTTAGACATTTCACGCAGTGCCTGAGCCCAACGAGAAGTAGAGTCTGCCATAAGAAGAACCTTAAGTCCCTGTGCACGATAGAATTCAGCCATAGTCATAGCTGTATATACAGAAGCTTCACGTGCAGCCACAGGCATGTTTGATGTATTAGCAACAATAATAGTACGTTCCATCAATTTTCTGCCGGTATGCGGGTCAACTAGTTCAGGGAATTCAGTAAAGATTTCCACAACCTCGTTTGCACGTTCACCACAGGCTGCAATGATAACAATATCAGCTTCAGCCTGCTTTGAAATGGCATGCTGCAACACTGTCTTACCAGTACCGAAAGGACCAGGGATAAATCCTGTACCACCTTCCACTATAGGATTCACAGTATCAATAACACGTACTCCTGTTTCAAGCAAACGGAATGGACGTGGTTTTTCCTTGTAATTTGTCATAGCCTTCTTTACAGGCCATTTCTGAATCATATTTACTGGAATATCATTTCCTTCCTTATCAGTAAGAACTGCTACAGTATCTTCTATAGTATATTCACCCTCCGAAACTATAGATTTTACTTTATATGTTCCTGTCAACTGGAAAGGAACCATGATTTTCAATGGTTGATGGTTTTCCTCTACTTCTCCAAGCCAAGCCGAAGGTCCAACTTCATCTCCAGCCTTAACAATTGGTTTGAAAAGCCATTTAGCTTCTTTGTCCAAAGGATAAGTATATTGTCCGCGTTTCAGGAAAACGCCATCCATCTTATCTAGGTCATTCTGTAAGCCATCATAGTTTTTCGACAGCATACCAGGTCCTAAAGTTACCTCAAGCATATGGCCGGTAAATTCAGCTTCAGCACCAACCTTCAATCCACGTGTACTTTCGAATACCTGTACATAAACATTGGTTCCTACCACTTTAATAACCTCGGCCATAAGACGGTCACCACCTGTAGAAATGTAACAGATTTCATTCTGTGCCACCGGACCATCTACAGTTAGAGTCACCATATTGGCAATAACTCCAATAACACTACCTTTTGTTGCCATTTTATTATATTTAAACTAATTTCTAAACTCCTCAGGTATCTGAACATCATCCTTCAAAGCCTTGATCATAGCTCTGAATAATTCATTACCTTTATCTTTATCCAATGATATCCATCTTTCTATCATTTCAAGCTGTAATAAGAAAACAAATAAACGTTCTACAGTGAAATAATTAAAAAAAGACTCAGTTTCCAGCCAATCCCATTTCAGTTGGTCTGTTTTCTTTTCCCTTTCTACCAAATCATCTATTTCAGCTATTCTCTGAATACTTTCCAAATATGTCAAAGTTTCTCCCAATCCAAAATCTCTGGCATTGGATACACGCAAAAGCTCACATACTTCTGTATCACCAACTATGGCCGAAGCTACATCCAACTTATATTTACGTGCGGAAATTGCAGTTTGGATATTATTCAGATTAAGATTAAACTCAAACCATGAAGAAACAAATCTATTCCTACTTTTCATTGCATAGGAATAATATTCAGATGCCAATATATCACCGGCTCTATACTCATCTTCTGGAGAAAGAGTCAAATATTCAGAAATGAATTTACCAAAATAAGATGGGAACTTTTTATCGGGAATATCTCCCTCTTTTACTGTATCTATCAATGTAAGAAGTTCCTCAGTACTAAAAATTCCAGATGTACTTACAGTATATTCCTTGTCTTTCAATAGATGTAAAAGGTTATCATTATCAAATTTAAGATAAAACAAATCTATTACTTTTTTATCTTTATCCGACAAATCAGGGTATATTTCCGACTTAAAACTATCAACCGTATAACTCAGCTTGCCATCTTCCAATGATATATCAGGCAATCCGGCTACTAGATAATAATAAGCATCCATAATCCTATTTTAAAACAACATTTGTACTAGCTGTGGACGTAAGAAATCCTTAAAGTAGTTTTCAAACTCTTCCTCACCAAAATTAACCTTATATGAACCGTCAGCAGGAGAAATTGTAAAAAGAACTTTCGAACCATTTACATTTTCTATCTTAACTCCTTTATCAAGCAGATCCTTAGCATTTTTTGAAAAATACTTCTTTAAGTTCTCTGCATCAGCCACTGATATAACAACAGGTTCATTTTCTACCCATTGTTTGGCCAGATTTACAATAAACATGTTAAGATAATCCTTTTCTGCTGTGAAATTTTTCACTGCTTCGGATACTGTTTGGTTAGTAAGCAGATTAGTCACTTCAGTTTTCAAAGCATTTAATGCCTGACCGGCAAAGAGTTTTAATTCCGACTTTGTGTTTTCCTTTAGTTCATCAGCCGATTTCTTAGCCATACTAATAATCTCATCAGCCTGCTTCTGGGCTTCTTCAATCATCTTCTCAGCTTTTTTCTGAGCCTCACTGATAAGTCGCTGTGCTTCTTCGTTTCCTTTTTCCACACCTTCGCGATATATCTTATCGGTAAGTTCTTGAATTTTATTTTCCATAATTATATTAGTAAATAAATTGTTTTTATTTATAACCAAGGTATAAATAAGATTTCTAAGGTCAGAATCTTATTTAGCGGCTCAAATATAAGAAATAAGGATGAAGAAAACGAATTTAAAATCGATGATTTTATACAAGATTATCAATATTAAACATTAGATTAACATCAGGTCTGTAAATACATTACATAATAGTGTATAAACGCAAAAAATCCCCGAAGTATCTCTACCTCGAGGATCTCTCTTTCTAAGACGGCGACTACCTACTCTCCCACAATATGCAGTACCATCGGCGTGACGAAGCTTAACTTCTCTGTTCGGAATGGGAAGAGGTGGAACCTTCGTGCTATAGTCACCTGAATTTCTTTATCTTCATTATGACTCAACATGAATCAACAAACTGAAAAGCCTAATCTGTCTCAAAACTAATTCTGTTTAAGGCTAAACGTATATAACATCCTTAACGTGTCACGTGACAATGAAAGTTGACGGGCAATTAGTAATGCTCGGCTTTGCTGTCTCCAGCTTTACACCTGCAT
>NZ_JAOQJJ010000017.1:0-63791 GCF_025567135.1 Bacteroides cellulolyticus | reverse complement strand
TAGCTTTGTCCCTAAGCAGGCGTTTCATTGCCCAGTCGAATCTGATATAATTTCCCATAATTTAAAATATTTGATTTGTGCAAATTTAGTTATAAGATTTTGTTTTTCAAAGTATTGCTTTGTATGTGTTTGTGATTTGTTATCAAAAACTCTTTACATTGATGATAAGCCATTTTAATTTCTAATTCATGTTGTTGTACTCCTGTTTAAAGTTCCCCCGCGACTTTGCCTATTATTAGAAACGAACTTAAAGATAAAACTTTAAACTAATAACCTTATTAATTAACCTAAAAAAGGAAACAGTATGAGAAAATGGACTTATCTCGTGGCTGCTCTACTCATGAGCGGAACAGCTGCAACTTTCACAAGCTGTATTGACACTACCGAACCTGCGGGTATCGAAAATTTACGTGGTGCAAAAGCTGAACTGTTGAAAGCAAAAGCACAGGTTGAATTGGCAGAGGCTCAAAAGGTTTTGGCTAATGCAAGATTGAAAAATGCAATGGCTGCCATAAAAGAAGAAAAAGCTAAACAAGCGGCTTTTGATACAGCTTTAAAAGAAGCACAGACAGAACAGCAAAAGCAAGAGATTGAACAACAAAGACTATTAAGTGCCGAGCAATTCAAAGCCACCTTGGCATTGGCTCAACAAGAAGCAGCTGAAGCCGACTATGCTTATCAAAAGGCTTTGCTGGAACTGCAAATAGCTTTGGCTACAATGCAGGAAGATGTGTATGCTCAGGAATTGAATGATTTCTTGACTTCAGATGAATATTCATATAGCGTGCCTAAATACAAACTAGAAGATACAGAAATCACTATCGGTCAAGGTAGCAGTGCCATAGAAATCACTATTCCGGTATTAAAAGAAGACGGCGAAGAAACAATTACATTGAAAGGTTATTCTGCTCTTATTTCCGAATTAAGTGACGCGAAATATGAATTGGCAGACTTGCTTAATCAAAAAGCGACAAAAGAGTTCGAGCTAAGAGATGATGAAGAAGCTTTACAAGCTTTAAAAGCTGAGAATTCTGCTTATATAGCATATTTAGAAGGACAAAAGGCTGCCTTGGTAGAAAGCCGCGATGAATTGAAACAGCTTCAAGGTACTCCTGTTGAAGATTGGAAAACTAAATATGAGCAGTATGCAAAAGATAAAGACGATTTGGAAGAACAGAAAACTGTATTACAGACAAAGCTTAAAGAAGACAAACTTCCATTCGAAGAAAAAATAGCAGATTTAAAGGAACAGAAAAATATTAAAAGTCCGGTGAAATTTGAAGCTGATGCGGCTATACAGGAATATTTCTACGAAATTCTTTATAATGCGACTTACAACGATGATTTCTTAAAAAATGAACTGGCATCCCAAATATCTAAAGATGACGAGGGAAATGTAACATTCCCTAATGGAATTACACTTTCTACTTCTCCAAGTGAATTGCAAACATTGTTGGAAGAAATCATTGGACCTAGCACTACTTGGCAGAAAGCGGTAATGGATTATGTGAAGGCAGGTAATGACCAGGCAACATGGCAGCAGAATTTGCTGGTTGCCAAGACTAACATGGACGATGCCCAGAAAGCTTACGATGCTGAATTAGAAATCTGGTCAGGATTGTTGGAAGATTTTAAAGCCAAGGCTGACGCTTATAGGTATAATTATAAATATAGCGAAGCTAAAAACCGTTATGACGGTCGTACGAATGTAATAAAAGATATTGATGCTTTCCTTGAAAAGACACTTAAAGAACGTACTGCACAGGACACAATTAATGTAATTGATTCAATTACAGATTATCTGGATGGCAGATATGAACTTGACGCGTTCAAAGTTGAATATACATATACACCACAAGGAGCTACAGAACAAAAAACTGTTACTTATCAGGAAGCTTTGAATGATGAAGATTTGGTAGAAGACGCATTACCTCAATTTATTACATTGTATCAAACTACATCTGGTACACCTGCTGTAGTTACACACAATGAAGCTTTAGGAAGTGAATGGTTGTCAACATCTCAAGATGGTCTTTATGGTAAATTACAGGCTTCTGCAGAAAAATTGTGGGGTAATCCTCTATATTATGATCCAGATCCGACATACAATCCTAATCAAGAATGGCAAGAAGGTTATCTTGACCCAATGACAGTATTGGCACCATACACACAGGAGGATTGGGATAATATTGAATATAAATCGATACTTACAAGTTTATATCAATACGGTTTTGAAATGGTGAAAGCATGGTATCCAAAACCAAGCGATTATACATGGTTAATCCTTGGTGACGGTTTGGCTAACGACTTGTTTGCATCCACATACGTTTACGAAGAAGTAAATTCTGAAAGCAATCCGGCATGGAACACTTTGTTGGCTGCATTGGAAAAAATACAGAAAGAAAACAATGATGCTCTGAAAGCTATCGACGACCAGATTACACTTAATAATTTGGAAATTGCCAAACTTACAGAAACAGAGAAGAGAGAAGAAGCAAAAATTGATGTTCAGCTGACTACAATTAAAGGAATGCTGGATATTATCGGCGAAGTAGTAGATCTCACTGGAACTGGAAGTACTACTAGTAAAGATGATTGGGAAGAAGCATTTGCAGGTATAGAGGATTTAATTATCGATATAGATGGTGGAGTTAAGTCAGATGGAACTTATACCGAAGGTACAATTGCTGGAATCGATAAGTGGATACAATTCTACACAAACTATAACACAGCTATTGACGCTGGTGATTACACTCCTGTGAAAGATGCTGATATACACAATCTTGATAAGCAGATTGAAGCAAAGAATATTGCAATTGAAGCATTGGAAGCATTGAAGACAGCAGCAGACAAGAAGAAGGAAATTCTATTAGCCGGAATTAACGGAACTGCTACCGAATAAATTAAACTCTTAAACTAACAAGTATGATAAAGAAACTATGCATATTACTTCTGTCTGTATGTACAGTTGCGCCAGGAATGGCGCAACAATACAGCAGCAGTGATGCGTCGTTTGCCCCAAAGAAAGGTCAATGGCAGGTTTCTGCAGTAATTGGTAACAACCAGATGTTCGATCAGGATATGGAATATCTGTTACCAACTTACTGGAATAAAGAAAATAATTTTAACAATCCTGTAGGACTGCCCGGAACAGATTTCCAATCCGGTGACCCCGGATATTACCTTAATTTGGGTGATTTGAATAGTAATACACTGATGAACCTTATTGGTATTCAGGGAAAATATTTCCTGACTGACCGTTGGGACGTAAACGCAATGTTCAGTATGAACATTAACGCCACTCCATCAAGAGATTATATTGAAGGAGACCATAGCGTTCCAGAGTTCCCAATACAGGATTATAAGTATATCGAAGGCAGAATACAAAATGCCTGGACTGTACAGTTAGGATCTAATTATTATTTCAATACAAAGAACGAGCGCATCAACCTATATGCGGGTGGTGTTTTGGGATGGCAGATGGGAAGAATACAGACATCATATCCATACACCGGTGAAACCGTAATAGACGAAGATATGAGTGAAGAAACTGATGAAGATTTGAACTACGAAAGCGTGCAGCTCTATACTCCAAACTCACGCGCCGGACAGATTTTCGGTCTGCGGGTAGGTGCAGTGGCAGGTATAGAATACAGCATCGCCGAGGGTTTGATTCTTGGCTTCGAAGTGCAGCCTATTTCATATCGCTATGACTGCATCCAGATTTGCCCTAAGGGTTCTGCTGTATATCAGGCAGGTCATCACAGCATCGGGTTCTTTGCTACTCCGAACTTGAAGATTGGATTCAGATTCTAAACCCGAGAAAAGTCCAAATAGAAATTCTAACCTGATTATTAAAGCACTCCACACGAAGCTGCGGAGTGCTTTTTTAAACCTAACAACTATAATATGAAAAGTTTCAAACTTTTAGGCACAAGCGCATTCGCGTTTCTATTAATATCCTGCGGACAGACAGCTACCGAAGGATATAGAATTAACGGTAAAATAACAAACCCGAAATACGACGAAAGAACAGTCTATATGGTGGATGCTGCAGGGCACAAATGCGACAGTGCCACAGTTAAAGACTGCAAATTCACATTCGAAGGCAAACATGACGCTACGAAAGTCATGGAGCTGGTGGTACATGAAAACGACAGCGACATGTTCCCTGTCACACTGCCTGTAGTGCTTGAAAAAGGCGACATCACTGTAGAAATGGGCGACATGGTATATGTAGCAGATACAGAAGAGAACGATAGAATGATGAATTTTCTGATGGAAAAAGACAAGTTCATTGACGGCATGTACGGAAAATCACTATCGGCAGACTCGGTAAAATCAGAATTCGCCACTTTCATTGTGCAGCAGGTTCTTAAAAACGGAAATTCCACAGTAGGCAAATATATATTCAACTCATATAAAAGCAAACTAGACGGAAAACAGATTGAGGAGTGCAACAAAATAATAAAATGAATATAGCCGGATTCGTTCCGGCTTTTTTTATTATCCATACGATTTCAGACTTAAATTCTATCAAAAGCTACCCATCCCCCCTGAATATTGGTACCGAATTGTCTTACTTTCCCAATCTCCATAAGTGAAAGATACACGGTCTTTTTTACATATCATCTTTGTCCGACAGTTTGGGTACGGAAGTTATCCGTCAATACAGAGGATGTCCCCCGACAAAACCGACAAGCTTATAGAGATTGTTTTTAAATGAAAGAACCGTGATTGTATCATTATTTTTTTACTTACGCATTGTGGGTAATAAAATAATTACCTATATTTGTGAAGTAATAAAAAATGAGTTATGCCTACAATATTTATTTTATTTGGTTTTAGATTTATGTTTTATGCAAATGACCATGACCCTATTCATGTTCATGTAATCAAGGGGAATGTAAGTGCAAAATTTACATTATTCCCTGTAACATTGGTAAAGAATAATGGTTTGAAATCGTCTGAAATAAAACTTGTAGAATCTGTAATAGAAGAAAACCAGGAAATAATAGCCGAATATTGGAATAAGTTTTTTAACAAAGCAAAATAATAAAGTTATGGGAAACATTGTAGTAGAAAAAGTTTGGCTGACTGATACAGCAGTGTGGATACGCACGACAGATGGCAAAGAGGCTTGCGAGCAATTTGCAGAGTTTCCAAGACTGAAATTTGCCACACCGGAACAACGTAACAATTTCACATTAAGTGATGATGGTATCCATTGGGAAGAGATAGACGAGGATTTGAGCTTTGAAGGATTCTTTATAGAAAAACCTTCCAATCCTTTATATGATGTATTTATAGCCCATCCGGAGTTAAATGCTTCCGCTATTGCCCGCCGACTGGGTATATCACAGAGTTTATTTGCTCAGTATATCAGTGGAACAAAAAAGCCTTCCAAGGAACGGATGGAAGACATTTTTGAAACAATACGTTCTGTAGGACGTGAATTGTGTTCTGTTTCGGTAGCATAAAAGCAAGGTTAACAGTTGAAGACACGATTGTATTTCAAAAAAGCCGGAACGAAACCGGCTTTTGCATGATACATGTCTTACCTGTCTGACGCGCTCCCTGAATGATAAGTGGTTTTCGCTTCAGACGTAGTTTCCATTTAAGCGAATTGTCCATTATATCTCTTTTAATGTCCATAACAATATTAGGTTTTGGTGGTCTTTCTCACATTTATCGAACATAAAATGTGCAGAATCACACATTTTTCAAAGATAATCCAAATAAATATCTTTCCCTTGATTGTGACTATAAATGTGTGATGTGTAGTAATTAGTCAGAATATAAACGAAAGATATATCATCACTAAAATAGCAAATAAGGAGACCAATATAAACGTTTCAAACCATTCTCAGTCTGATAAGACGTGGAAGTTCTTTCAGAATGTCTGTTTTCCCATTTCATTCAAAGCAACGGTGTCATATATAAAGGCAGATACACAATGCCGTCTTCTGTTTTCACATCCTTGTCGTGAAGCACGTAAGGTGTGGATAACCGGGAGCTATACTTGACGATGCACTTCCTCAATGACTTCAGCGTATGGCGTTGGCCGGACTTTACCTCTATGGGAAAAATCCAGAACGTAAGACGCATATTCTTTGCGCGCGAACTCTTCAACGATATAGCTTTTCCCTATACGTCTGGCTCCCTCTATCAAAAGGGCAGTATTACCCTTATGCTTCTTCTTCCATTCCAACAGTTTATCGTATATCTTCCTTTTCATAATTCACGTATTCGTCTTTATTGTATTGTTAATATTTCACATATTCAAGATTATTACACTCGCAAAGTACACTTTTTCTTGGATTAAGAACAACTTTAGGATGTTTTTATTCCAATCTGCAAGACAATTCGGTACCAATATTCAGGGGGATGACTTCGATACAACGCGTAACTATCTGGAACAATGCAACGCTTTTAAAGATCTTGATGTGTATATTCTTAGGTTTTGACTTGTTATATATCTGGTAACGAAAAAAGAGGACACGTATTTTACGCATCCTCTTAATTCGGAGAGTGAGTTTGGACTTTTCTCGGCATTATTCAATAAGAATATTCATGTCTTATTCCGGTTATATTTAAGGGCTTATATCCGGAGTAACACTACCTGAGATATGCCTTTTTTATAAATCCGACCAGTGCCGGACAGTCCTTGTTATTTTCTATTTCCTGTTCGATGAAAGCCCTGAATTCTTTTTTGTATTCTTCAAGCGAAAGAGTATCGGGCAGAGCCAAATCGCTTTTCCTGACCATGAACTGCTGCAGCCTTGTATTTAGCGGAGTTCCTGTCGTGAGGGTTTCCATTCCGGCCTTGACGGTTATTCTTCCCATTTCTACAGCTACGGGCAATATGTACGGGATATCCATGTCTTCCGACTGTATTTTCAGTGTAGCTATGAACGGAGTGTCAGGAACGAGTCTGAACTCGAATTCGTTGTCTTCTATTCTGGTTTGTGAAATTACTTCATTTGTCACGCTGTTTATCAGCTCGATGTTTTTTCCGTTCCATCCTTCGGCAGTCATTTCTCCGTCTATTACAGCTTCCCTGGGGTTACTGCATGCGGTCATTGCCATTGCGACAATCATTCCGAAGGTGTATATCAATTTCCTCATACGTTTCATCTTTTTAGTTAAAAAAGAGGGTGTACCTTTTCATGTTAAGGACACCCTCTTCTGATTTATATCCTTATCTACAGGTTCTTAGAATCTGAAACCAATTTTCAATGAAGGACAAGCTAATACTCTGATATTGTGATGAGCGGCGTTGTACGAAGCCATGCCTTGCGGCTGGATTCTCAGTACGGTGTAGTTGTAAGCTGCAGGCTGCACTTCGAAACCTAGTATCATACCTTTCATGATGCTGTATTCGATACCTGTCACCAGTGCTCCTCTGATAGCCCATACAGTACCAGCCTTGTTGGTAGGCCTGAAAAGCTCTATAGGTTCTTTGCCTGATTCACCTTCTAACTGTTCACCGTCTTCCTGACCTTCGTCGTCAGTCACGTTATCTTCAATCATCTCACCTGAGTATGGTGTAACTGTTTCCACTCTTCCCATCTGGAAGCCAACCATACCGCCGGCATAAAGATTGATGCGTTCATTCCTTGTAGGGAAATAATAGTTACCGCCTACACCAAGCATCCATTTGCTTGACACTCTTCCTTCCATGTATTTATATCCAGGAAGATTAAGAGGGTCATTCTTTTCATAGTATGCACTTTCCATATAGTCTTTCTTTGGAGTGACGTTCATGTCCAAAGAGAAGAAAGCGTTAAGCTGAATTCTGTCTGTAAGGAAATATGCACCCTGTATGCTTGCAATATTTACGATGCTATTATCATTGAATGCGGCTCCTAAGTCGAGGGCGATACCTAAATCTTTCGATTGATTAACGGTATTACCACCTGATAATCCCAAATCTGGTACATTTGTATTATAGGGGGATCCGTTAAGGTATGTTGGCAGCAAGTAATTCATTCCGTTAAGTTCGTTGAAGAACTGTCCTGCCCCCATATTGAGGTTTACCTGCCAATCCCCTTTCTTAGGCCTGAACGACGCATCATCTTTACTGTTCCCGTATTGTGCCATAGAAGGCACAATAGCAAGAGCAGATAAAAATAATATGCATAGTTTCTTAATCATTCTTTTAAGTTTTTAGTTAGTTATTCGGTTACTGCTTCCGGGTAAACTTCGTTAAGAACTTCAACAAATGCAGCAAGTTCTTTCTGCAAGATTAGAAGCTGAGCATCCAAATCAGCCATTTGTGCATTGATGTTTTCTACTTTTGCTTTGTAGGCTTCAATAGCGACTTTCAAATAATTAGTGCTAGTTACTGTTATAGAAGCACCATCTTGAATAAAATCATTGAAGTTTGTATCAAAGTCTGGATCGTCTGAATAAATAGTATTGGTGTACCATATTGTTCCGTCTGGATAATAATATGTAATAGTATATTCTATGCTATTGGGGTTAGTATTATCTGTTACAGTAACTGTCGCATATATAGAAGCTTCATTACCTATTGTTATGCTACCTGATGCAGTTGACATTTCCCAAGCACCTGCTTTATATTCATCCCATTCGTTCTTAGCTGTAAATAGATCTGCTTCAGCTAATTCAATGGCATTTTTCAAAGCATCCAGTTCATCGGTAAAGTCATTATTGTTTGCTGCAACTTCACCATAGTAAGCATTTAATGAGTGGATATAAGTTCCTAATGATCCTCCTATGCTGTTAGTTGGGGCGCCTTCAACCTTCAAATTGATTGTTGATAAAAGATTATCATCATTTGCTACCTCTACAGTAACTACACCTGGATTATTGCCTACCAAATCTTCCAATTTTGCAATTTCATTTTCAATATCCATTTCTGCCTTTTTCAGTGCGACATATTCAGCATTTTCTAGTACAGTAGTTCCAGACATACTATAAGTTACTGCTTCAGCTGTATAAGCCACATTGTCCTGTCTGATTTCTTCGTATAATGCCTTCCAAGCTTTAGCTTCAAGAATTTCCTGAACTTCTGCATAAGCATCGAAATAATCTCCGAACAAGCCGCTATGACTTGCAGATGAATCATATTGATACTCTGTTTCTACGCTTACAGGAGCTACCAATGTAACCATACCAAACAAATCGGTGCTGATCTTTTCGAATGCGCCTTTTGCAGAGTTCTCTGTAGCTGTGAAGGCACTTGGGTCATTACCCAATACTAATGACATATTTGCTTCCACGTTATCTTTTGTCAATGTAGTGTAAACCTCAACTGCTGTAGTACCAGTACCTGTAGTGTAAACAAATCCATCGTATGCTTTACGTATAGGAGCGTATGTCTTCAGTGTAGTAACCAAAGCTTCTTTCACAGCATCAGTTTTTTCATCTGTTTGCAATGCATTATAGTCATCAATGGCTTTATCTGCCTTATCATACCAATTGGCAGTTGCATCAATCATAAAGTTTGTGCGTGCAGTGAGGTAAGTAGCTTTTGCAGTATTATATTCACCGAGTTTTGTAGTGTAAGTACTAGCAAGCTCATTCATATAAGCCTGTTTTCCCGGTAATTGTGCATCAGCATTAGCCTCCAATTGTGGTGTATTGATAGAAGTAAATTTACTTTGTGCAATAGTCATTAATGTTGCAGTTTCAGTAACCATAGTTGATGCAGTGTTATTATTTGCATTTGGAGGTGTTGTAGTAACATCAGTATCTTCAACTTTCAGTTCATAATTACCATTTGCTAAAGTATAATAATCTTCTACATTTCCATTTAGGTATGATGTTAATTCCGTTTTCTTTACGAAACTTTCATTCTCTAATCTTTTGCTACTAATAAATTCATTTTGGATAATTGCATTTATAGCATATGTTTCTGATTTTGTTTCACGGAATTTAGGTAAGAAGTCTGCAAGTAAAGCATTTTGTTTATCCAATGTCGCCTGTTGTGCTTCAGCAAGTTTATCTTTCTGCAACTGACGCTCTTTTACGTTTTTATTGTATTCTTCTACCTCTTTACGTATTTCCTGATTAAGATTGTTTGCAAGTTCAACTCTTGCGCTATTATCTGCTCCATTAATCTCTTCAAGCCATTTTTTCTGGTTTAACAGATTATCTAATGTCTTTTGCGCATCTTCTTTATTGCGCTGTAAAGCAGCTTCTACTGCGGTAGTATCCAAAGTCCTTTCGGAATACTGATTGAGCAGATATTGTGCATCAATTAAATCTGCGGCAAGTTTATTATACTGAGTACGGTTTGCCGTGATATTACCAAGAATACGTGCGTATTCTTTTGTATAATCACTATTTAGACGAGCCACAATCAGGTTAAAGTCACGTAAGGCTGTCTGGTATTCTGCCTGAGCATTTTTTAAAGAAGTTTGATATTCTTGCATAAGAACATCATGGCTGGCTTTTAATTCATCCAGTTTCATGTTAATTGCTTCAATATCACTTGCATTCTGTGCTTCAGCTTTAGCAAGGTTAAGTTCAGCCATCTTAGTGGCAATTTCTTCCTGCTTTACTTTTTGCTCTTGGATCAAAGCATCATATTCTTTCCATGCAGCTTCAGCAGCTTTTAATCTTGCTTGTGCTGAATAAAAATCCGCCTTAGCCGTACGCATAGCTTCGATGCCCGCAGGTTCTTCGTTGTCAATACAGCTTGTGAAAGTTGCAGCTGTTCCGCTCATGAGTAGAGCAGCCACGAGATAAGTCCATTTTCTCATACTGTTTCCTTTTTTAGGTTAATTAATAAGGTTATTAGTTTAAAGTTTTATCTTTAAGTTCGTTTCTAATAATAGGCAAAGTCGCGGGGGAACTTTGTATCTTAAATTAATTTTTTTATTGTTTTTGGTCTTTCTCGCTTTTTATCATCGTGTTTCCCAAAATTATTAAATTATAATACAAATTGTTTGTCTAAATGTAAATATTTATTGGTTGATGTTTCATAACATGTTTTTGTTGCAATAAATAATAATTTTAGGTTTTATGGTGTTAAAGTGTAAATTTTACGTTATATATACGATGCTTTTTGATGCTTGGAAATGTATATATATAGTTAAAAGGTATTTTCTATAATTGCTGATTTTATATTTTGTAAAATAATAAATATTAATTCCATTCTTCTTTATCGTATCCGTCGGAGGTTGCACCGTTTTGCAGATGGCCGTTAATGTAGCATTCACCACCGTTGGATGTGGCTGATATGGTAGGTGAGCCTGTGTATCCGGTATTGGCGTCTATGGTTGACGGCATGTATGAGTATCCCACTTTCCATCCTGCATAGACCGTATTATTGCCAGTTGCGTTAACTGTGATATTACCGCTGGAAGTCCCATTCATATTTATATTGTTAAGATTTATGTCTGAAAAACCAATAAGTCCTCCTGCACGTATATTAGAATAGTTATTTGTTTGATTAACTGTTATATTGCCATAATTGTGCATAGTTGCATTGAATTTTCCCTGGTCACTTCCCCACATGGCTATTATACCTCCTGCGTATTCTTGTGCTGTTATATTACCTCTATTGGTAAGTACTGTAGAAGTACTTGAACTGCATTCTGATTGAATATAACCTACTATACCGCCCACTGATAAACCTTCAAGTGTTGCGTTGTTTGTTATATTTCCTTCAAGTGTTGCATTATTTCCTATTCCAATAATTCCTCCCATTTGTCCGTGAAATTCTCCCGGGATTAATGTAAATTTTGAGTTACCATCAATAGTTATGTCTTTAATAATACAGTCAGCCATGCCGGCTATACCACCTATATTGCTTTCATCGTTGAAAGGATTGTTGGTATTAAAATCTACATTAATATGTCCGTTTTGTATTTTGATATTGCTAATCTCACCACCTTTAACTGTTTGACCTACTAACAGACCTACATATCTTGAATTACTGTTTATGTTTATACTTTGCAGAGTGAGGTTTTTGATGTTTCCCACATACAGATTATCAAAAAGTCCTGTATTATCTGTGTTGAGATTATTGATATTAAGGTTTGATATAGTATGTTCTTTGCCGTCGAAATATATTTCAAGATAATCATTGAATATATTGGCGCCAATGGGTCGAAAATTTTCTATACCGCTCATATCTATATCAGAATCAAGATTAATATGTTTGCCTTTAATCTCGTATATTGACATATTGCTGAGAGCAAGGAATTCTTCCGGAGTATTGATTATCCATGGATCTTGCTCTGTCCCTTCACTTCCGAATGCATATTGAAGTGATAACTCTTTGGAATACGCAATTCCTTGGCGGAAGTTTGTGCCTTGTAATGGCTCCGATTTATATATGCCATTAAGGGTAACCTGCAGTGTTCTGTTTGTCAGGTCCTGAGGCATTAGCATGAAATATCCGTATGTGATTGTACCGCTAGGTGCTTGTGTAAAGTTTACTTTGAGCTCTTTGGAAGTATCTGTTCCACCTACAGCATATCCTGTTGAGGCTTCGAATGTCTGTTTGGAGTTAAATCCAAGAGGTATGTCTGAGGTAAGAGTCATGGTTGTTGGGATGGTATATTCCGATACATCAGCTTTGACCTGTATGATTGTCATCAATGATTTGAATACGATGCTTGAGAGTGTATTGTTGTGATATTCCGATTCTGCCATCATAGCATGATGCTCATTCAGCGAAGATATGTCGTTGTTGCCTGTTGATGTTGTCTCCATCGGACTTTCCAGAGTATATGTAATACCATTATCGTAGCCAATTTCTTTTACTCCGTAGAAAGCGTAGAATTCACCTTCTGGAAGTCCTATACCGTTTTCGCTTTCGGACAGTGTGAATAGGGCAGTATTTGTATTGCCTTCGTTGCAGACGTATTCGTAGATGTTTTCTGCATCTGCACTGGTTGCGGATTTAGGAACAAGGTATATAATGTCCTTTTCATTCCATGACGCTGTAATTTTGGTCCCATCATCGTTTAAGGAAATTCTTGATTCAGCTCCTTCCTGAGGCATTGACACCATGATTTCCTGTAGTCCGCTTTTAACTCCGGCTGTTTCATTCTTTACCTCGTCCTTTGTGCATGACTGTGTAAAGAGTATTCCGCACATTGCAAGTGCGGAATATATAGATACTGATATTCTTGCTTTCATTTTATGTCGGTTTTACAGATTTATTTCCATTCCACTTTGTCGTAGCCTCCTGTGTGTGCTCCGTTTTTGAGGAATCCGTTTACATATACTTTACCGCCGTTGCTGTTGCCTTCCACTACGGGTGTACCGGTATATCCCTTGTTGGCTTCCTGAGTTTCTTCAAAAGAACCTTCTATTGAACCGAATTTCCATCCTACTGACACCACTTCGGAGGTTTCGGTAGTAGCTATGACATTTCCGGTGCAAGTTCCTGAAATGAATGTGGAAAGTTCTATTATTCCTCGTCCGATATATCCGCCGGCAACTATTTCACCTGTCACGTTTCCGCTGTTGTTGAATGTACACGTAGGATTTTCGTTGTCTCCAAGATAATATCTCGAAAACAGTCCTCCTGCTTCGTAGCCTGTGATGTCGCCTGAGTTGGTGAATACTGTTCCTTCGTCATAAAGACGATTTCCTGTTCCGATATTTACGCTACCTGATATTCCACCGGCTCCACAGCCGTTTACTGCGGCACCGGATGATATATTGCCGGAGAAGTTTCCGCCAACGAAATATCCGATTACACCACCTGCCATGTATCGTTCGTTATAAAAGTCGCCTACTGAGGTTACTGTGGTGCCTGGCTCAACGGTGATGTCTTCCACGATAATGTAGCTGTCTGCATAGCCTGCCATACCTCCTGCTTCTACATCGTATGATTCAATGCCTCCTACGGTACTTACAGTCACTTCGTTCGTGCCTTTTATCGTAATGCCGGACACTTCTACCATTTTTATCATACTGCCTGCCAGGCATCCGCTCCGTGCTGCACTGCGGATGACGAAGTTTTCCAGTGTAAGATTCTTTATCGTACTGTTGGAAATCTCGCCGAACAGACCTGCAGGTGTCTTTTCGCCGGTCTTGTCGATGGTGAGATTTGAGATGGTATGTCCCTTGCCGTCTAATACTATGTCGTATGTCTCAATAGGGTTGAAATCAATTCCGGACATGTCTATATCACTTCCTAAGGCGATATGTTTGCTATGGGTTTGTGCCTCACCCATATCCGACAGAGCTTTCAGTTCCTGTGGGGTAGTGATAATCCACGGATTGTTTTCCGATCCGTCACCCTGGAAGGCGTCATCTATGGTTTCGAGCTTGTAATAGTTGTTGCCGTTTGTGAAATCCAGTCCGGATATTGGATCACTCTTATATATATCGTTTATGCAAATCTGAAGATGGGTGTTGGTGAGATTCTGTGGCGGAAGTAGGAAACGTGCCACTACTGTTGTACCAGATTCTTCGCCCTGATTAAGTTCTATGGATTCTGCTTTTACTGCAGAGCCTTCAACTACCGAACCGTCGGCACGATAAGTCTGCGACACGATGATGTCGTTTCCGCCCATAGAACTTAGGCGTACGTTGTCTATCTTGACTGGTGCGTTCAGGTCAAGTGTAAGCATTGCCATAATGGTGTTGAAGCCTATTCCGTCAGTTTCTGTTCCGTCGCAGTACGATTCTGTTTTCATGGCATTGGCCGTTGACAGGTAGCTGTAATCTTTTCCGCTTTCCTGTGTTAGACCGTCTGTGGCTTTCAGTGTATAGAGCAGTCCGTTGTCGAATGAGAAGTCTTCCACGCCGTAGAATGCATAGAATTCTCCTTCTGGCAATCCCTTTCCGTTCTCTTCAGGAGCAAGTTTGAATTTGCCAACGATGAATCCGGGAGTGTCGTCATAAACGTATTTATAAATGTTCTCATCCGATGCGCCTGTGGCATGCTTTGGAATAAGGTATATATAGTCCGTAGCTTCCCACGACATTCTGATGCGGTCTCCGTTTTCTATGTATGAGGTACGGCTTATATCTTCGTCGGGCAGGCTTACGGTGATTTCCTGCAGTCCACTCACTTCTGTGGCAGGGATTTCAGGTGTTCCGTTGTCTTTCTTGCATGATGAAAGTAATATACATGACGGTAAAATGAGACATGCAGCATATCCCACGAGGCATTTTATTGCATCCGTGGGCCTGGAACTTCTTGTTTTCATTGTTTTATAATATTAAAATAGTCTAATTGTCAGCGTTTTCCTTTCTCCATTTTGTAGGAGATGTACCAGTAACGACTCTGAATTGCTTACAGAAGTGTGCCTGATCAGTATAGCCTGTCATTGAAGCTATCTGTCCGAGTGCTGTTTGAGGATTTTCCATGATAAGTCGTTGTGCTTCGGCAATCCTCATCTTGTGAATCCATGTATTGAAGTTTGTCTGATAAGTATCGTTGATATAGTTTGATATATAAGTACGGTTTATCCCCAATACTTTACCCAGTTTCTCTACTCCTATGTCGTGCATAAGGTATTCTTTATTTCTGACCCATTGATCTACAAGATTCTTTATTTTTTCCGAATCTTTCGCCTTGCGTACTTTGTTAACCTCACCCATAAATCTTTGATTTCGCTTTGTTTTCCCTTTGTTAAATTACTCCAAAATTAGTTTTTACTTTACTCTTTTACAAACGCACTTTTGACGATTTGTTACTATCCGGTCGTATCTGTGTACTATTGTGTAAAAATTTGCGACTATGTGGTAAAAACTTTTTTGGTGTGTGTTTTTCCGGTGCGAAAATTAATGATTTATTAACAAGAAAAAACCACCGAAAACCGTGATTTTGGGTGGTTTGTAATTTAAAGTGATATTTTTTATTCATAAATCAGCGTAGATAGGCGTTCTTCGCTGAATATTTCATTGGATATTTCGAGAAGTTCCTTCGAAGTGATACTTTCTATTCGCTTATAGACTTCTTCTTTTTCTTCGTAGCGGTTATAGTGAAGGAAGCATTTTCCCATGTCGAGGGCACAGTTCTCAAAATTGTCTGATGCCACTCCCAGCTGTCCTATAATCTGCTTCTTGGCGGTCGAGAGTTGGCTCTCTTTCATCAGATTGTCTCTCATTTTTTTGAGTTCCTTCCTTGTCAGCTCTATACAGCGGTCTCTGTCTTCCTGATCGCAGCCGAAGTATATGCTGAACACTCCGGTGTCGGTGTATGATGTGAGGTTCGATTCTACGTTATATACAAGGGCGTTTTTCTCCCTGAGTACTACATTCAGACGGCTGTTCATGCCCGGACCGCCAAGTATATTGTTAAGCAGATAGAGGCCTGTCCGCCTGTTGTTATGTGCATCGTAGGCTCTTGTGCCTATCATGACGTGCGATTGATGGGTGTCTCGGCTCAGAATGAGGTCGCGTGGAACGTAATGCAGGGGAGAGGTACGTCCGCCTACGGGAGATGTATATGGTGTGATGTCGCGGGTAAGCTTCCCTATTGTATCTGTAACTTTCCTGAACGGGATATTTCCCAAGATGAAAAATACCATGTTGCCGGTCTTGTATCTGTTGCCGGTAAAGCGTAGTGCGTCTTCCGGCCCGAATCCTCTGAGGAGCTCCGGTTTTCCGAGGATATTTCTTCCTAGCGGATGGTCGGGAAATATCAGTTCCTCGAAATCGTCGAATATAAGTTCTGCAGGGCTGTCTTCGTAACTCTGTATTTCGTCTATTATGACTTCCACTTCTTTCTCTATCTGGTTCTCAGGAAATGTGCTGTGGAATACGATGTCGGTCAGTAGTTCGGCTGCACGCAAGAAATGTTGTCGCAGGAAGGCACTATAGACAACTGTCTCTTCTTTGTTGGTGTAGGCATTGAGGTCGCCCCCTACGTTTTCCATACGGTTGAGTATGTGCCATGCGCGGCGGTGTGTGGTGCCCTTGAACAGGAGATGTTCCACAAAGTGAGCTATTCCCTGTTCGTTGTCTTTTTCATCGCGTGTGCCGGCGTTTATGGCGTATCCGCAATAGACTACGTCGGTTGGGCTAGGACAGTGTATTATCCTAAGTCCGTTAGCAAGTGTATATGTAGATATTGTGTTCATTTTTAAGTTATTGTATGGTGCAAATTTAAGAAAGGTTTTTGTTATAAAAAAACGTGGGCACGTTTAAGGTAAAATGGACGCACGTTTAAGGTAAAATGGACGCACGTTTAAGGTGAAATGGACGCACGTTTAAAAAAAATGTATCGGGCATGCGAAAAGTGTCGTTTTTTATCTCCATATTTGTAAATAAAATTCATCTGAAATGGAACATATAGCAGTATTCTGTTCTGCATCGCAGGACATTGATAATATCTATGCCGAAAAGGCACGCGAGCTTGGTGCCTGGATGGGTGATAACGGCAAGACTCTGGTTTATGGCGGTACAAGTTCGGGACTGATGGAGGAGATTGCCGCCGAAGCCAAGGCACACGGAGCTATGGTGATGGGAGTGGTGCCTACTATAGTGGAGGAACGCGGGAAGACCAGTGACCTTTGCGACGTGGTTTTCCGTACTGACAATCTGAGTGAAAGGAAAGACGTGATGTTGCGCGAATCGGAAGTATCGATAGCATTGCCCGGAGGAGTTGGAACATTGGACGAGGTGTTCAGCGTAATGGCATCGGCTACTATAGGATACCACAGAAAGCAAGTGATTTTCTACAATATAAACGGATTCTGGGACGGAGTCATTGCATTCCTTGACGGACTGGAGAGGCGGCACTTTGCGCACTCGCCGCTGAAGAACTTTTATAAGGTGGCAAATTCGTTCGAAGAACTTGTGGAATTGATAAAATAAGATACTAGGGGACTTCGTCAACTAGTCTCTAGTCAACTAGTAACTATTTAACTTGTAAACTAAAAAAGATGCGAAAGATTATAGGTATAGGAGAGACGATACTAGATATACTTTTCAGAGACGGACAGCCACAGGCAGCTGTGCCGGGAGGTTCGGTGTATAACGGTATTGTGTCGTTGGGAAGAATGGGCATGGACGTAACGTTCATCAGCGAGACAGGTAACGACAGGGTAGGACAGATTATCCTTGAGAATATGCGTGAAAACGGTGTGAAAACTGACAGTGTGAATGTTTTTCCAGACGGGAAATCGCCCGTATCTCTGGCTTTCCTGAATGAAAGGAACGATGCGGAATATATTTTCTATAAGGATTATCCTAAGTTGAGGCTGGATGTAACGATGCCGGAAATAGGTAAGGACGATATACTGATGATAGGTTCGTATTATGCTATATCGCCTTTGCTTCGTGACAAGATTAAGGAAGTAATGGACAAGGCCAAGGATAATGGCGCCATAATATATTATGACGTGAATTTCAGAAGCAATCATCTGTCGGAGGCTATTAAGCTTATGCCTACAGTGCTTGAGAACTTTGAGTATGCGGATATTCTGCGCGGCTCTACTGAGGACTTCCAGAACTTGTTCAAAATAAATGATCCGGATAAGGTTTATAAGAATAACGTTGGTTTCTATTGCAGGAACTTTATCTGTACTGATGCCGACAAGGATATACATCTTTATACTGGTAATTTCAGGAAGGCATACGGAATTGAACCTGTTGAAACTGTGAGTACCGTAGGTGCTGGCGATAACTTCAATGCCGGAGTGGTATATGGGCTTATAAAGAACAATATCGGGAAAGATGATTTGTCCGGTCTTTCTGAAAGCGATTGGGACAAGATAATACGCTGCGGCATTGACTTCAGCGCTGAAGTGTGCCGCAGTGTACATAATTCTGTTTCTAAAGAGTTTGCTGCGTCATACCGCTGACAATCTTCTTCACTTCGTTCTGGAAGGCAATGAAACCGCCTCCCAGAACGCGGTTGCCGTCGTAGAACACGGCAGACTGTCCCGGTGTGATGGCCGATGCCTCGACGCTGAAATGCACCATCATGCGTCCGTCGTCCAATAGGGTAGCGGTGCATGGAATAGGCTTGCTTCTGTAGCGTATTCTTACCGATAGTTCGGTGCACGTAAGAATCTCATTTATATCGGCAGCATTGATGTCTTCCACCAGCATGTATTCAGTCTTTAGCTGCTCTGCGTCGCCCAGCATTACAGTATTCTTTGCAGGGTTTATTTTCAGTACGTAGGCAGGTTTTCCCAGTGCTATTTCTAGGCCTTTGCGCTGTCCTATTGTGTAATAGGCAAAACCCTTGTGCTGACCTAATTTCAGACCCTTGCTGTCAACAAACCATCCCGGACCTATCTTCTCGTCAATGTCGGGACAATGCTCTTTCAGGAAGTCTCTGTAGTCCTTGTCGATAAAGCATATTTCCATGCTTTCCCCTCCCTTGGCCTTGGCTTCGAAGCCTTTCGATGCAAGGTATTCCCTTACCTCTACCTTAGTCATTCCACCTAGCGGGAAAATCATTCTGCGGAGTATCTCCTGAGGGAGTTTCCAAAGGAAATATGACTGGTCTTTTGTACTGTCATCGCCTGTGAGTATATATTTGTTGCCGTTTCTTTCCTCCATACGGCAGTAATGACCTGTTGCTATGTAGGCACAATCGGTCTTGTCAGCCCATTCGCACAATATCCTTTCCTTGAAAAGCGGGTTGCACATAACGCATGGGTTAGGGGTGCGCCCACGCATGTATTCATCGATGAAATACTTCACTATCACCTGCCTGAATTCCTCGCGCACGTCTGCCACATGGTGTTCTATACCCAGTCTTTCTGCCAGTGCTTTTGCTTCGAGCACAAAGTTAGGCTCTTCCTGACCGGGGGTGGTGAACTGCGACGCTATGTCCCATGTGCGCATGGTTACGCCCACTACTTCATATCCTTTTTCCTGAAGCATGATGCATGTGGCAGAACTGTCTATTCCGCCGCTCATGCCTACCAGTACTCTCTTTTCTCTGTCTTTCATTCTTAGTGTCGTTTTGTATTAAATAACAGCAGGTGTGGCGATGATGTTCATAAGATAGGAGCTACCTATACTTATTTTATGAACTTTTTTGCAACCTTATGATATGTATCGAGGTTTACTCCAAGCTTTTCGCCTAGGTCTATCATATCGAATAGCATTCCCTGTATTTCGGATTGGTGTCCGCGTGCTATATCTTTCTGCATTGATGCCGTGCTGTGAGGATCGAGCTTGTCTATAACCTTCAGATTATATTCTACAGGGTCTTCAGGGAATACTATTCCCAGGCGACGGCCTATCTCAGCACTTTCGGTTGACAGGCCTTTAAAGGTGTCGCGCACTTCGCCTTCGTGCTGCACTTCGCCCATCGGCACATCGTGATATGCTCCTGTACAGGCCATGGCAGAAATGAATGCCCATTTGATGAATGTATCACGGTTTATATCGTCGGACACATCTACCTTAATACCGCATTTGCGCAGCGTATCGGCTATTTCTTCCAGTCTTTCATGGGAAACACCCTGCTCCGGACGTGCGCCGAATACTAGGCGAAAAATTGTTCCCATCTGGGTTATTTCGCCTTCGCCGGATACGAAACCTACTATGTAGATACATCCGTCGAGTACTTTCACTGATGGTGCGAGACGGCCTATTCTAGGGCCTGTGCCATAGACGTTAAGTATCGGAATAACCAGTGTGTCGGGTGTGGAAGCGCGCTCGAGTACATCTTTTATGGAATCGATGGAATATCCTTTCACGCATACGAAAATAACGTCGGCCTTGTCGTTGTATTCTTCGGATGTACAGGCCTTTACGTTCAGAAAGTGTTCTCCTTTAAGATCGGATTTCAGGTGCAGTCCTTTGCTTCGGATTGCCTCTATGTGTGCGCCGCGTGCTATGCAGGTGACGTCCTCACCGTTTAATGCCAAAAAACCGGCGATGCTGCCCCCAACGCCGCCGGTTCCTATGATTAGATATTTCTTTTGCATATATAATTGAGATTATACATTGAATCTGAAGTGCATGATGTCGCCGTCCTGAACTATATAGTCCTTTCCTTCGACATTCATCTTGCCTGCTTCTTTTACAGCTGCTTCAGAACCGTATTTGATGTAATCGTCGTATTTGATTACTTCGGCACGGATAAAGCCTTTTTCGAAGTCAGTGTGGATAACACCGGCACATTGTGGAGCCTTCCAGCCTTTGCGGTATGTCCATGCTCTTACTTCCTGTACTCCGGCTGTTATGAATGTCTCAAGGTCAAGCAGCTTGTAGGCAGCCTTGATGAGTCGTGTAACGCCTGATTCTTCCAGACCTACTTCCTGAAGGAACATCTGGCGGTCTTCGTATGTTTCAAGTTCGGCAATGTCTGCTTCTGTCTTGGCTGCAACGATAAGGATTTCAGCATTTTCGTCTTTTACGGCTTCGCGAACCTGTTCAACGTATTTGTTTCCGTTTACAGCACTTGCTTCATCCACATTGCATACATAAAGTACAGGTTTGCTGGTGATGAGGAACAGTTCTCTTGCTATCTTCTGTTCGTCTTTTGTCTCGAACTGTACTGTACGTGCCGATTTTCCCTGTTCAAGGGCTTCCTTGTACTGTACAAGTACCTCGTATGTCTGTTTTGCAACCTTGTCGCCACCTGTCTGTGCCTGTTTCTGCACTTTCTGTATGCGGCTTTCAATAGTTTCAAGGTCTTTCAACTGAAGTTCGGTATCGATAATCTCCTTGTCGCGTACAGGGTCAACGCTTCCGTCAACGTGAGTGACGTTATCATCGTCGAAGCAACGCAAAACGTGGATGATTGCATCTGTTTCGCGGATATTTGCAAGGAATTTGTTACCAAGACCTTCGCCCTTGCTCGCTCCTTTCACCAGACCGGCGATATCGACGATTTCTACTGTTGTAGGAACGATTCGGTTAGGATTTATAAGTTCTGCCAGTTTGTTAAGACGTTCGTCAGGTACAGTGATTACACCTACGTTAGGTTCGATTGTACAGAATGGGAAATTGGCTGCCTGAGCCTTTGCATTAGATAAGCAATTGAAAAGTGTCGATTTGCCTACGTTAGGTAGGCCGACAATACCACATTGTAGAGCCATAAATATATTTAAGTTTTTTATTTTTAGATCTAAAACTCCGCAAAGGTACTTATTTCTAATAATATAACCAAAGAATGGTAGTCATATAGCAAAAAAAGGAGGTATCTTCCAAAGATACCTCCTAAAATTTAGAGAGATTTATGTTTACTGATTTTATCTGCTTGTTTTTTATTTATCCATTGTAACTGTCATTTCAGGAATAAGGATGAATGTACCCTTCTTGCTGTTCCATTTGTAGTATTCTGTTGTAACGCTCTTGTTGTCATAAGTATAACAGATTTTCAAGTCGTTTACCCAACTGTTGCTTTCAGCATTCCATTTCTGTGACAAATTTTCAGTCATCTGGTTATTTTCATCATATTTATAGTTGTACTTCATGTATTTAGTTAGCAGATTGTTATCCATCTTATAGACTGTTTCTGCAACTTTCACTCCGTCAACTTCTTCTGCGTTGTAAATCAGGTTGTTATTCAACTTCGCAGCTGAAATAGTAGCATTAGCGATAAAAACTGTTACAATTACTAACAAGGTTTTGATAAAATTCATAGCTTTCATATTTTTATTGTTTTAGGTTTAACTTACATTTTGTTCTTGATTGCGGTGCAAATATAGATGTTATTTTGATATGTTGTATAGTTTATCCCTAAAAAATAGCTATAAATTAGCAAAATGTTAGTTATTTAACTTCTGTTTACAATTTAGATGAATTAGTGCGCTTCGAGCCAATTTTGACCCCAACCACAGTCTGCAAGCAAAGGTACTTTCATTTTGTAAGCAGCCTCCATTTCGGATATCACAATTTGCTGCACTTTTTCCTTTTCTTCTCTCAACACGCTGAAATTGAGTTCGTCGTGTACCTGTAGTATCATTTTAGACTTGATGCCTTCGTCCATGAAGCGTTTGTATATTCTTATCATGGCTACTTTGATAATATCGGCTGCACTACCCTGAATAGGGGCGTTAATTGCATTTCGTTCGGCATACCCTCTAACAACGGCATTTCTTGAGTTTATGTCAGGAAGATATCTTTTGCGCTTGAAAATTGTCTCAATGTAACCTTTGTCCCTTGCAGAACGTATGCTTTCGTCCATATAGGCTTTTACTTTCGGATAGTTTTCGAAATATCCGTCAATAAGTTCCTTGGCTTCTTTGCGATCTACATTCAGACGTTCCGCAAGCCCGAAGACAGAAATACCGTATATAATTCCGAAGTTCGCAGTCTTAGCCTTGCTTCTTTGCTCTCTGGTCACTTCGTCTATATTTATCTTATATATTTTGGCTGCGGTTGCCGCATGAATATCCTGCTCCTCTCTGAATGCTTCAATCATATTGTCGTCTTCACTCAGGTGTGCCATTATTCTAAGCTCTATCTGAGAATAGTCGGCAGAAAAGAATTCGCATCCGTCATCTGGGATAAATGCTTTTCTGATTTCTTTTCCGTCATCGTCTCTGACAGGAATGTTCTGCAGGTTAGGATTGCTTGAGCTTAATCGGCCTGTAGCAGTTACTGTTTGGTTGAAAGATGTATGTATCCTTCCTGTCTTCGGGTTGATAAGTTCAGGCAGTGCATCTATATATGTACTGAGCAGTTTTTTCAATCCTCTGTAGTCAAGAATTTTTTCTACTATCTGATGTTTGCCTTTCAGGCTTTCCAGAACCTCTTCCGATGTTACGTATTGTCCTGTCTTGGTTTTCTTGGCTTTTTCTACAATCTTAAGTCTGTCGAAAAGAACTTCGCCTACCTGTTTAGGGGAAGATACATTGAATTCCATTCCTGCTAGCTTGTAGATTTCTTCTTCTATTTCGCGCATTCTTATGGTGAAATGTCTGGAAGTTTCTTTCAGGGCTTCGGTATCAATTCTCACTCCGTTTCTTTCGATGTATGCAAGCACAGGAACAAGTGGCATCTCTATTTCTTCAAACAGTTCTTTCACACCGTTAGTCTCAAGTTCCTTTTCAAGAATGTTTTTAAGTTTGAGCGTTACGTCTGCATCCTCGCATGCATATTTATATATATCGGTAGGGGAGAGGTCGCGCATGTTCCGTTGGTTCTTTCCTTTTGCACCTATCAGCTCTTCTATCTTTATGGTGTCATATTTAAGATATACTTCAGCCAGGTAGTCCATGCCATGATGCAGTTCCGGCTGCAACACGTAATGAGCAATCATTGTGTCGAACATCTGTCCTTTAATGCTGACTCCATAGTTGCCAAGGACAATCATATCATATTTTATGTTCTGTCCTACCTTTATGGATTTTTCATTTTCGAATACAGGTTTGAACTTATCGACTATTTTTTGAGCTTCTTCCCTGTCTTGCGGAACAGGAACATAAAAAGCCTGGTTTTCTTTGTAACTGAAGCTCATTCCTACCAGTTCTGCGCTCATTGCGTTGGTGCCTGTAGTCTCTGTATCTAGACTGATAATTTCCTTTGTAAGGATTATTCTTAAAAAATCGTTTATTTTATCCTCTGTATCAATGAGTTGATAGTCATAATCGGTGTCTTCAAGCCTTTTGAGACTTGAATTTTTCTGTTCTTCCGTATTGTCGTCGGCAAAAAATCCAAAGAGATCGCCTTGGAGTGCCTGTTTTTCGGGTGCCTGTTTTGCTGCCGGCTTTTTGTCGGATTTGAATACCCTTTCCAATAGGGTACGGAATTCCAGCTCCTCGAAAATGCTTCTGAGTTTTTCCTCATCCGGAGTTTCACGTTTCAGCGAATCCATGTCAAGTTCGATAGGAACGTCAGTTTTTATAGTGGCGAGGAACTTAGAGAATTTTATCTTTTCGACATTCGATTCTACCTTTGTCTTTATTGCCCCTTTCAACTGGTCTGTATGTTCAAGCAGGTTTTCTATGCTTCCGAATTCCGAGATAAGTTTCTGGGCGGTTTTCTCGCCAACGCCAGGACAACCCGGTATATTGTCTGACGAGTCACCCATAAGTCCAAGCATATCGATTACCTGACTGGTAGATTCTATATTGAATTTTGCTTTTACTTCTTCGATACCCATTATGTCGAATTCCTTGTCGCCATACTTAGGTCTGTACATGAATACGTTCTCGCTTACCAGCTGACCGTAGTCTTTGTCGGGAGTCATCATATAAGTTGTGATACCTCTTTTGCCGGCCTCGGTGGCAAGTGTGCCGATAACGTCGTCAGCTTCGTATCCCGGAACTTCCAGTATAGGAATCTTGTAAGCTCTGATTATATCCTTTATAATAGGAACTGACAATCGTATTGCTTCAGGAGTTTCTTCTCTCTGTGCTTTGTATTCCTTGTATGCTTCGTGTCTGAATGTCGGACCTGATGGGTCGAAAGCTACACCGATATGGGTAGGCGATTCTTTTTTCAATACATCTTCAAGTGTATTTACAAAACCCAGGATAGCCGATGTGTTGAAACCTTTCGAGTTTATTCTGGGACTTTTGATTAATGCGTAATATGCACGGTAGATTAATGCGTAGGCATCGAGTAGAAAAAGTTTATCCATATAGTGTGAATTAATAATGAAATTTCATGTAAAAGTACAAAAAAATACCGTATTCCCCGTTTTATTATTACTTTTGTACGCTAATTTATTCCCGATGAACACAGTAGATATAATAAAACAACCTATTACAAATGAGTTGGAGGCTTTCAGAGAGCTATTCGTTTCGTCATTAAAGAGTGATAATCCGCTTCTTGACAATGTACTTGCATATATAAAGAATAGGAGTGGCAAGATGATGAGACCGATATTGGTTATGCTTGTTGCCAAAGCTTATGGCGTTATAGATGATTCGGTAAGGCATGTAGCTCTGTCGCTTGAATTGCTTCATACGGCAAGTCTTGTTCATGATGATGTGGTGGATGAGAGTAGTGAACGTAGGGGACAGCAGTCTGTAAATGCTGTTTATAATAACAAACTTTCGGTTCTGGTTGGCGATTATATCCTGGCTACTTGTTTGAAACATGCCTCATTGACCAAAAACATAAAGCTGGTTGAACTGGTGTCCGATCTTGGTCAGGATCTTTCTTTGGGTGAGGTGATACAGTTGGCCAATCTTTCGAACAAGGAATTCTCAGAAGAAGATTATTTCAATGTAATACGCAGAAAAACTGCAGCGTTGTTTGCTGCTGCTGCAGAGTGTGGAGCAGTTGCTGTAGGAGCATCGGAAAAAGAGGTTAAAAGTGCAGCATCATTTGGAGAGATGCTTGGTATTGCATTTCAGATAAAGGATGATATCTTTGATTATTTTGAAGATGAAAACATAGGAAAGCCTACCGGAAACGATATGGTTGAAGGTAAACTTACCCTGCCTGCAATATATGTCCTGAATAAGATGAATGATGAAGCCTTGAATGCTTTAGCCTTGCGTATAAGAGGAATGAATGCCACCAAAGACGAAATCCTGTCGTTTGTTGAGACGGTTAAAAAAGAGGGTGGGATAGAGTATGCCGATAAGGTTATGCGTGACTATAGAAACAAGGCGCTAGACTTATTGCCTGAATATATACCACAGGATATAAGGCTTGCATTGACTGCTTATATTGATTATGTAATTGACAGAAAGAAATAAAAAAAGGACGGGAAACCGTCCTTTTTCGTTTTATGTAGATTTAGAAGAACTTGATGTCTTCACCTGTTATGTCCGAAAGTAAAAGGTTTGCAAGACGACTTGTTCCGAGGCGGAATAGTCCCTCGTACAGCCATTCTTCTCCAAGTACTTCTTTGGCTATTGTATAATATTTCAAGGCATCTTCCACTGTATTGATACCTCCGGCAGCTTTAAAACCAATCTTGATTCCTGTTTCAAGGAAATATTCCTTTATTGCCTTACACATTATAAAAGCAGCCTCTGGAGTTGCTCCTATGCTTTCCTTTCCGGTAGAAGTCTTGATGAAGTCAGCGCCTGCATACATCGCCAGGATAGAAGCTTTCTTTATGTTTGAAGCGCTTCCAAGTACTCCTGTCTCAAGTATTACTTTCAGTGGCTTTTCTCCACAAACAGCTTTCAGCTCCTCTATTTCGTCGCACATTCCCTCGTAATCTCCGCTAAGGAATTTGCCTACCGGCATAACGATATCTATCTCGTCGGCGCCTGCGTGTAAAGCCATGGCTGTTTCGGCTACTTTGACTTCGGTGAATGTCTGTGATGACGGGAAGCCTCCTGAAACGCATGCTATCTTGACGTCGTCCGCTTCCAGAGCGTCGTTCACAATTTCTGCCATATTAGGGTAAACACAGATTGCGGCAACGTTTTTCAGGTCAGGATATTTGTCAACAAACTCATTAACCTTCTCTGTGAATTTAAGTATGCTTTCTTCGCTGTCTGTACATTTCAGACTTGTAAGGTCTATGCAATTGAATAAAAATTTCTTTACATCTTTTGTATTGTTCTCATGAAGATATTTATTCAGAATATTATCCGTTGCATAAGTTATTTCATCGTCCTTTATGGCGGTGTTATACTTGCTCAGTGCCTCTGTGTATTTATCACTTGTAGGCATCTCATGTTCATGCTCGTGGTCATGTTCCTGTTCAAAATCGTAGATGTTTTCTTCGTTGTAACTCATAAGCATTATAGTTTTGGATTGTTTTTATGTCTGTCTTTATCTCTTGAAGTTTTCTTTTCGATGTTCTTCTTGAATGCTTCCGTAAGGTTCACGCCTGTCTGGTTTGCCAGGCAGAGCAGTACCCATAATACATCGGCCATTTCGTCTGCCGGATCCTGGTTTTCGCCTTCTTTGAACGACTGGTCGCCGTATTTTCTTGACATCACTCTGGCCAGTTCTCCAACCTCTTCGGTAAGAACTGCCATATTGGTAAGTTCGCTGAAGTATCTTACTCCGTATTCCTTTATCCAGTTGTCAACTGTTTTCTGGGCTTCATCAAGTGTCATATTTTTTGAGTTTTTTGGTTCTTGAGTTTTTGAGTTACTAGTTGACTAGTTGACAAGTTGACGAGGTTACCATCCGGATGAAGAGCCTTGTCAACTTGTAACTGAAGCCTTGTAACTGTAGCCTTGTTAACTAAAATTCATTCCTTATTTTTAGAGTCGATTAAAATAGTAACAGGACCGTTGTTAAGCAGCTCTACTTTCATGTCTGCTCCGAATTCACCTGTGCCAACTTCTTTACCCAATGCCTTGCTTACTTCGCTGCAGAAGTATTCATAGAGTGGGATAGCGGTCTCATGTCCGGCAGCTCTGATGTACGACGGTCTGTTTCCTTTCTTTGTAGAAGCCATAAGAGTGAATTGGCTTACGATTAGAATCTCACCGTTTATGTCCATGATAGATTTGTTCATCACTCCGTTTTCATCGTCGAACACTCTCAGTCCGATAACCTTTTTGCACAGCCAGTCGGCATCCTCTTTAGTGTCGGCTTCCTCTATACCTACAAGTAACATGAAACCTTCCTTTATTGCCGATTTGCACACGCCGTTTATGGTTACCGATGCATGGCTTACTCTCTGTATAACTAGTCTCATATTCTGATAAAATTATTCCTTGTTTAATTCCTCTTTTACGGCCTTTGCAGAGGCTTCTCCTACAACTTTGGATAATTCCTCTATGCTGGCTTCCTTTATTCGTCTGACGCTCTTAAAAGCCTTCAGAAGCGCCGTTTTCTTTTTCTCTCCGATACCCTTGATGTTGTCCAGTGCCGATGCTATCTGACTCTTGCTTCTCTTATCGCGATGGAAGGTGATGGCAAATCTGTGCACTTCGTCCTGAATGTTTTCAAGCAGATGGAATAGGGGAGTTCCCTGTTTTATTCCTATGGTTTGCGGTGGAAATCCGGCAAGCACTTCCGATGTCCTGTGGCGGTTGTCTTTTGCCAGTCCCACGATTGGGATGTTGAGGTGAAGCTCATCTTCTATTACCTGTCTTACAACTTCCATCTGTCCTTTTCCACCATCTGTCAGAATAACGTCCGGCAGTTCGCCCTGCTCGTCCAAAATACGTGTATATCTTCGTCTCACCACTTCCTGCATCGAAGCATAATCGTCCGGACCTTCTACTGTTTTTATTATATATTTTCTATAGTCTTTTTTGCTTGGTTTCGCTTTCTTGAAAACTACGCAAGCTGCTACGGCGTCAGAGCCCTGAATGTTGGAGTTGTCGAAACATTCTATATGTACAGGCATTTTCTCCAGGTGAAGCTGTTCCTGAATCTCCTTCATCAGTCTTACACTCCTCTGCTCCGGATTAAGCTTTTCTGCCTGCTTCAGGCGATCTACTTTATACTGTTTTACGTTCAGGATAGACAGTTCCAAAAGATGTTTTTTGTCGCCTCTTTGCGGCACTGTAAATGTTACTCCGTTCATTTCCATATCCAGTTCAAAGGGAACTATTATCTCTTTCGATTGGCTTTGGTATCTTTCGCGCATCTCCACAATACCCAACTGGAGCAGTTCCTCTTTCGTCTCGTTCATCCGCACTTTATATTCGAATGTGAAAGCCTGGTTTATGCATCCGTTCGTGATGTGCAGATAGTTGATATATGCCACTCCCTCGTCAGTTTCTATAGAGAATACATCGATGTTGTGAAGTACTGAACTTACCACCTCGCTCTTTGATCTGTAGCTTTCCACCAGGTCGTATTTCAGCTTTATCTTATGCGCTTCTTCAAACTTAAGTTCGCTTGCCAGCTTCTGCATCTCGTCCATCAGCATGTCGCTTATGATTCGTGTATTGCCTTTCAGAATCTCTTTTATTTCGGCTATCTGCTTCATGTATTCTTCGTGGCTTTGAAGTCCTATACATGGCCCTTTGCAGTTCTTGATATGATATTCCAGGCAAACCTTGAATTTCCCTTGCGATATATTTTCCGGTGTAAGTGCCAGATGACAGGTGCGCAGATTATAGAGTTTCTTTATAAGCTCCAATACTGCCATCATTGAAGGAACATGGCTGTAAGGACCGAAGTATGTACCTTCTTTTCTGATTATCTTCCGTGTCTTGAAAACACGTGGAAAATACTCGTTGCTGATGCAGATAGAAGGGTAGCTCTTGTCGTCTTTAAGCAGGACGTTGTATCGTGGCTTATATTTTTTGATCAGGTTATTTTCCAGCAATAATGCATCCTCCTCTGAGTTTACCACGATGTATTTTATATCCGCAATCTTGCTTACCAGAATCCTTGTCTTTGCCGATTGGTGCTCCTTTGCAAAATACGAATATACGCGTCTTTTCAAGTTCTTTGCCTTGCCCACATAGATGATAGTACCTTCGGTGTTCAGGTATTGATAAATCCCCGGACTGTCCGGAAGGTTCAAGACAATTCCCTTAAGATAATCGCTGGTTTTAAGTTCCTCTTTCGAATCCATTATTGCTGAAAAAATATTTAGAGTTCAAGTATCGTTGTGACATCAACATCGGAAGGGAAAGCCTTTCTTCCGTTAAGGTCTTTCAACTCTATAACGAAGTTGATATATGTTTCTTTTGCTCCGGCTTTCTTAACCAGTCTGTGTGTAGCTGCCATAGTTCCGCCTGTGGCAAGAAGATCGTCGTGAAGTAATACCACATCGTCTTCGCTGATGGCATCCTTATGAAGTTGGATAGTGTCAGTTCCGTATTCCTTTTCGTAAGTCTCTTCAATTACTTCTGCCGGAAGTTTTCCCGGCTTGCGGGCCATGATAAAACCGGCTCCAAGTCTTGCAGCCAGAGCACCGCCAAGGATGAATCCTCTTGACTCGATTCCTACTATTTTAGTGATGCCTTTGTCCTTATACATTTCATACAGCTCGTCTATCAGACCGCTAAGACACTCGCTGTTTTTGAATAGGGTAGTGACGTCATAGAACAGAATTCCCGGCTTTGGGAAGTCTGGAATCTCACGGAGGTTCTTTCTTAAAGTTTCTTTGTTCATTGGTTTTGATTTTATTTGTTCAAGCCTTAAAGTTTTACGTTAACCATACTTTAAACTTTAATGCGTTTTCCTTTATTTACAGTGATTTACGGGTAATCCTTAAACAAATTGTTTCACGTGAAACATCGTTTTATCGTCCCATGAGAACAAGTAGCACATTGATGTCGCTAGGAGATATACCAGGTATTCGGCTTGCCTGTGCCAGTGTTTCAGGGTCTATCTTCTTTAGCTTCTGTCTTGCCTCGGTTGACAGTGACTGGAGGGTATCATAGTCGAACTTGCCTTTTATCTTGATTGACTCCAGACGGTGTATCTTGTCGGCTATCATTTTCTCACGGTCTATGTATCCTTTGTACTTAATCTGTACTTCGGCCGCCTCTATAATTTCTTCCTTGCGGTCTTCTATTCTGTCGAGAACAGCCTTGAATGCCGGAACAAGAGGAGCTATGTTTTCTATCGTAATTTGCGGACGGCTTATCAGGTCTATTAGCTTACATCCGTGAACCAGTCTTGCAGTTCCTAATGCTTCCAGACCATCGTTTATCTTGTCGGCCTTGATAGAGTAGGTCTTGGTGAATTCCACTATCTTCTCTATTTCTTCACGCTTCTTGCAGAGGATGTCGTATCTGTCCTGTTTTGCAAGCCCTAGCTTGTATGCTTTTTCTGTAAGTCTGAAGTCGGCATCATCCTGTCTCAGCAAGATTCTGTATTCTGCTCTTGAAGTAAACATACGGTAAGGTTCGTCCACACCTTTTGTCACAAGGTCGTCTATCAGAACGCCGATATAAGCTTCGTCTCTTCCCAATACGAAAGGCTCTCCGCCATGACAGTTGATATGAGCGTTTATACCTGCAATGATACCCTGACCGCCTGCTTCCTCGTAACCTGTAGTACCGTTCACCTGACCTGCAAAGAACAGGTTCTTGACAATCTTCGATTCGAGTGTATGCTTGAGTTGGGTAGGGTCGAAGTAGTCGTATTCTATGGCATATCCCGAGCGGTAAAGCACCACATCCTTAAAGCAAGGAATCTTCTTCAAAGCCTCAAGCTGGATGTCCATAGGTAGGGAAGAGGAGAACCCGTTGAGGTAAAGTTCCTGTGTAGTTTCTCCTTCCGGTTCCAGAAAAAGCTGGTGCTGCGGTTTGTCCGGGAAAGTTACGATTTTCGTTTCTATACTTGGGCAGTAGCGCGGACCGATACTCTGGATTTGTCCGTTGTAAAGAGGGGAGTCCGCCAGTCCGTTCCTCAGTGTGGCATGAACCTCTTCGTTAGTAAAACAAGTCCAGCACTGAAGTTGTTTAAGCTCTCTTGGTTTGCTGATGAATGAGAATCTATGGAAATCATTCTCGCCGTCCTGAGGCTCCATGAGATCGAAGTGTACGCTTCTTGCGTCTATTCTCACCGGAGTACCCGTTTTCATTCTTCCGGCAGTGATGCCATGTCTGGTTATAGACTCAGTAAGATGATAAGAAGCAGGTTCTGCGCAACGTCCTCCGGCGAGCATCTTGCGTCCTATGTGCATAAGTCCGTTGAGGAATGTACCTGCAGTGAGAACAATACATTTCGCATAGAATGTCACGCCCCAGCAAGTGGTCAGACCAGTTACTTCCCCGTTCTCTATTATAAGTTCTTCCACTGTGTCCTGCCATATATGCAGGTTAGGAATGTTCTCAAGAATCTCTCTCCATGCCCAGATAAATTTGCCTCTGTCGCACTGCGCGCGAGGGCTCCACATGGCAGGACCTTTTGAACGGTTCAGCATTCGGAACTGTATGGCAGTCTTGTCTGTCACCAACCCCATGTATCCTCCCAATGCGTCAATTTCTCTTACTATCTGTCCCTTTGCAATACCACCTACCGCAGGGTTGCAACTCATCTGTGCAATCTTGTTCATGTCCATTGTTATCAGACATGTCTTGGATCCAAGATTGGCTGCTGCCGCAGCAGCTTCACAACCTGCATGACCGGCACCGATTACAATAACGTCGTACTTAAATTCCATTGAATTATGATGTTTATTACTGGTTGCAAAATTAGTGAAAATTATCGTTGTTTTTCCCCCTTGCAAATATCATTTAACAAAGTAGGGCGAGAAATTCCCGCCCCACTACTTTTGTTCTAATTATTTCATTTCCTTAAGCATATCCAGTGCCTTGTTCTCTGCCGCTTCCATTATCTCTCTTTCTCCCGGTCCCTTGTCGTTTATTCCGCATAGGTGCAGGATTCCGTGGATAATCACTCGGTGCAATTCCGTATCGTATTCCGCTCCGAACTGTTCGGCATTCGTTCTTACAGTGTCAAGGCTTATGAACAGGTCGCCTGATATTCGCTTGCCTTCACAATAGTCGAATGTGATGATGTCAGTGTAATAATCATGTTGCAGATACTGTCTGTTCACTTCCAGGATTTTCTCGTCCGAGCAGAAGATGTAGGCAATCTCTCCCACGCGCAAACCGTACGAGGCGGCTACGGCTTTTATCCATTCTGTAGTTTCTCTCTTTTTGATGTCGGGCATTTCAACCCCGTCTGTCTGATAAGTAATCATACGTTATATAAGTTTTAGTTTTTTATCCGAAGAAAAGATAGCATATAAATATGGCTGAAATTATTCCTGCCAAGTCAGCCAATAGTCCGCAAGGAACAGCATGTCTTGTCTTGCTTATTCCTACACTTCCGAAGTAAACGGCGAGGATATAGAAAGTGGTATCTGTAGAGCCTTGGAAGATACAAGCCATACGTCCTACGAATGAATCTGCACCGTATGTTGTCATTGCATCAACCATCAGTCCGCGTGCCCCGCTTCCGCTCAGTGGCTTCATAATTGCTGTAGGCAGTGCCGCCACAAACTCGCTGTCTATTCCGCACCAGCCAACCAATGTGGCTACTCCGTTGATGATATAATCCATGCTTCCCGAAGCGCGGAACACCCCTATCGCTACAAGTATCGCTACCAGATATGGTATGATTCTTACAGCTGTGGTGAATCCTTCTTTCGCACCGTCAACAAATGCATCGTAAACATTGACCTTCTTGCGTATCCCGGCAAGTATAAAGCCGATAATAATCAGGAACAGGAATACATTTGCAGTCGTGGTGGAATATATGTCAATCATCTCTCTTGAAAGCGTGGTGAAGAAGTATATTATACCTGCTATGAACAGGCTGGCTCCACCTAAGAACAGCAGTATAGTTCTGTTCAGAAGATTTATTTTCTGATAAACGCTTACAGCGATAATTCCTGCCAAGGTTGAAAAGAACGTAGCAAGCAGTATCGGTACGAATACATCTGTAGGCTGTGCGGCTCCAAGTTGCGCTCTGTAAACCATTATGCTTATTGGAATAATGGTAAGTCCGGAGGTATTCAGTACAAGGAACATTATCATCGGATTGCTGGCAGTATCCTTTTTTGTGTTCAGTTCCTGAAGTCCTTCCATAGCTTTCAGTCCTAACGGAGTGGCGGCATTGTCCAGTCCCAGCATATTGGCTGCAAGGTTCATGAATATACTTCCTGTCACAGGATGTCCTTTCGGTATATCGGGAAACAGCTTTGTGAACAGCGGACTCAGTACTCTTGAGAACATATTAATTACTCCCCCCAGTTCCCCTATTTTCATAATTCCAAGCCATAAAGACAACACCCCTGTCAGTCCCAGTGAGATGTCGAACGCTGTCTTAGCTGAGTCAAAAGTCGAATTGATGATAGCCGGAAAAACGCCTGTGTCGCCCATAAAGACCAGTCTTACTGCTGCCACTACGAATGCGATAAGGAAAAATGCTATCCAGATGTAGTTCAATACCATAAATCGTTTATCGTTTTTTTGGATTATAAATCAGTTAGAAAAATCTTTTACAAAAATAAGTATTTTAATCAGAAAAAGATAATTTTGCCGTCACTTAAACTTAATAATTAAAAAGTTGACAAGGCTTCAGTTACAAGTTGACAAGGTTCTATATCCGGATGGCAACCTCGTTAACTTGTCAACTCGTCAACTTGTAACCTAAAAACTCAAAAATATATGTTCAAGTTTAAATATTTACGTTGGACCCTGCTCATGCTGCTCTTTCTGTTTGTAATTCTCTCGTCGCTGAATGTAGGTGTCGCAGAGTTTTATTCACGTAGTATTTATCCGTCATTGTCATATGTGCTTTCTGCATTATCATCCGTTGTGCCGTTTTCTCTTGATGAGATAGGCGTCTTACTGGTGATAATGTCAGTCGTAGTATTTCCGTTTGTATGGCGGATACGCAGAAAACTGAAATGGAAAACGGTTCTATTGCGTGAGGCAGAAATACTTTTATGGATATACGTGTGGTTTTATATCGGTTGGGGAATAAACTATTATCGTGAAAGTTTTTTCACAAGGGCCGGTGTCTCTCCTGCTAAATACGATGAACAGCGTTTTAAAGATTTTCTGTATTCATATACCGACAGTCTGAACAGTTACTGTTGCAATATTGATACTGTATCTGCGGAGCATGTTCATGAAGAGATAAAATTATCTTACAAAAAAGTATCTGATGTCTATGGGCTCACCACTCCCCGTTCGTTTCAGCATCCAAAGGCACTACTTTTCAATTCCCTTTATTCCGGTTCCGGTGTTCTCGGATTTATGGGACCGTTCTTTGCCGAGTCGCATATCAATATGCAGATTACTCCGTTGGAGTATCCATTTACATACGCTCACGAACTTTCCCATCTTTTGGGAATAAGCAGCGAGGCGGAAGCAAATCTTTGGGCGTATCAGACTTGTCTTCTTTCTTCCGATGCTGAGATTAAGTACAGTGGTTATTTCGGTCTCTTTCCATATGTGCTGATGAATGCGCGAGGTCTGTTGAATGAAGAGGATTATAAAAACTGGATTTCCGGTGTCCGGCCGGAAGTGATAAAACAGTATAAGGAGAAGCGCATGCATTGGTCCTCTCTCTATAGTCCGTTGCTTGGCGAAATTCAGTCGGCAATGTATGAAATCTATCTGAAGGGTAACAGAATTTCGTCCGGACAGAAAAATTATGCCGAGGTTATCGGTCTTTTGTTGTCGTTGCCCGATGAAGGTATAAAAATGCTTGCTGAGAATTGAAAAAATCGGGTATCTGTACGTGATGACTCTGATTTTTTAATTCTCGCAAGCCTGTCAATAACTGTATTATATACTATTTTATAGCATTCTGTTAATAAAATATTCGTAATACAGCACTATGTGTAACATAAGTATAAAGATTGTTTGTGTGTGGCTGTCTTTTTGATATTATTTATTTGAAAATAATTATTGATAATCCGGAGAGAAATTCTGATTTAGCCTTCCGGTTGCCCTTAAATACTCGGTTTCATAAATTTTATACTGTGTTTGTGCTTCGATGAGATTGCTTTTTGCCTGTTTCCACTGTGACTGTGCATCTAGCAAGTCTGTAAGCAGTGCCATCGAAACATTGTATTTGTTATTGGTTACTCTCAAATTCTCCTCCGCCTGTTTAAGTCCAACTTCTGCCGTCCTGATAAGTTGGTAACCGTCGTAAACATTTTTCAGAGCGCTTTGAGCTTCCAAAGTCATAAGCCGTGAGTTCCTGCTTAATTCCAGTTCTGCATTCTTGAAATCAAGCTTTGCCTTTTTTACTTTCTTCAGATTAGCGCCCCACTCGAATATCGGAATTTTCACTGACAGCATTACAGCCCCTAACCCATCGCGGAATTCCTGTGAGTACGGCACCATGGTTCCGTTGCCTGCGTCAACCATACTGTTAAGCTTGATATTGCCGTAATATGTATATCCTGCTACAAGTCCTATTGTTGGCAGCATGTTTGCGCGCGACATCTGTATCTGCTTTTGAGTGGCATCCATCTGATGTTTGAGCAGATTGAGCTCCGGTCGTCCGTTAATATCCGCTGTCAGAAGTCCAGGCTCATTAACGTGTATCGTCGTGTCAGTAAGCTCAAGTTCTGCATTTGAGTCAATGCCGGTAATTCTGCATAGCGACATGCGGCATAAGTCCTCTCCGTTCTTTGCCTTCTGTATCTGGTATAAAATGTCACTCCTGCTTGCCTCTATCCTCAGAAGCTCATTCTCTGTGCTTAGCCCTGCCCCAACAGCGGTTTTCACTTGAGAATACAGCGAATCCATCTGTTCTTTATAACTGTCCAGCATTTTTACCTTTTGTCTGACGGCAATCAGTGTCCAGTAAGCATTGTCGGCTTCTACCAGCACGTCCATCATTGTCATCCTTTTCTGTTCGGCTGCTATAGACTCTCCCAGTTTTGAGAGTTTCTTTCCTGTCATTATCTTTCCTCCTGCGTATAGTGGTTGAGTAAGGGTTATTCCTGCCATATACATTCCCCGCATTCTGAGATCCATACCCATCATGTCCATATCCGGAAATACGTATGTTCCGGTGCCTGAAGCCTCGATTTTCGGAAGGAAAACCGAAGTTGCTATTTTATTGTCCAGTTGCGACTGCTGGTATTTATGTTCTGCCTGTTGCAGGGATTCGCTTTGTGATAAAGCCATTTCCCGGCATGAAACCAGGCTTAGCTTTATTGTTTCCTGTGCTTTTACGTTTATATTCTGGATAAACATAAAAGCAGTTGTTGTAAATAATATTTGAAAAAACCTGTATCTCATATATGTGTGAGTTTTTGAGTTTGAAAGTTTATTAGTTACAAGTTGACGAGTTGACAAGTCAACGAGGTTGCCATCCGGATATAGAATCTTGTCAACTTGTAACTGAAGCCTTGTTACCTGCTATAAGACCTTGTTACCTATATTTTTCTGATATTGAAAAGTACCGTATAGAAGATAGGCAACAATATCAATGTGATAAGTGTACCTACTGCCAGTCCTCCCATTATGGTGATAGCCATAGAGCTGTACATCGGGTCGGTAATGAGAGGTATCATGCCTACTATTGTGGTAAGTGATGCCATCAATACCGGGCGGACTCTGGAGACGGTAGCTTCGATTACTGCTGTATATGGTATTTTCTTTTCTTCTGTCTGCAGTCTGTTAATTTCGTCCACAAGTACAATCGCATTCTTGACCATCATACCTATCAGCCCCATCATACCTATAATTGCCATAAATGTCATAGGCTGGTTTGTTATCAATAATGAAGGAACGATACCGCAAAATACGAACGGGAAACATATCAGAATGAGTATAACCTTTTTCCAGCTGTTGAACAGCAACAGAAGTATGGCAAGGATTATGAAGATAGTAATAGGTACATATTTCATTAGGTTGTTGATGGCTTCTCCCTGTACTTCTCCTTCGCCTACCCATCTCATGCTGTATCCTGCCGGTAAGTCAATGCCTTCAATCTCCTCTTTTATTGATTCCACTACTTTTGCCGGTGTGGCTTCGTCAATTTCTGAGTTTGGGTCACATTCTGCCTCAATAACCCTTTGTCCGTTTAGGCGCATAACGATATCTTCATCCCATTCCATTGTTATTCCTTCAGCGACACGGCTTAGAGGTGTGGCGCGGAATATCTTATCTTGCAGCTCGCTCATCCCTTTTCCTCCAGCAATGGCAGAGTTAAGTTCGTCGTTAGACATATGAAGGTTCATCATGCTCCATACAGGAATATCGTTCAAATCGTATATACGGCTTCCGTCTTCGTTTCTTACAAGCATGTTTACCACGATAGTCTTGTCTTTATCATTTATTGCTCCTACCGGCATTCCGTCTGTGGCAGCCATAAGGGCATTGGCAATATCACTTCTTCCTACTCCTGAACGCAGCGCATCCTGTTGTAAATATTTTGTGATGTACGATTTGCCGTATGGCTTCCAGTTGTTTTGTACGGAATACGGGTCAACATACTCGCATTTTCTCATTATATCCTCTGCCTTGCAGCTCAATTCTTTCAGTACGGCAGGGTCCGGACCGGCAAATTCCACCTCTACAGTGTGTGACGTAGAGATTGAGAAATTATACTTCCTGCAGCGTATGTATGCGTCAGGATATTTTTCTCTCAATTCACGTCTTACTTCGGGTATCTGTTTTACTACTGTATTATAGTCTTTGCAGTCGATAATAAGCTCGCCGTAGCAGTCGCCTCCAGAGGTCATCGGTCTGACAAGACAATAATGTGCAGGTGCGCTTCCCTGACTGACAGCAATTCTTTCTATATCCTTGCGTTCGGACAATAGATTGCTCATCTCCAGAAGTTTGTTCCGTACCACATCCGGATTGGTGGCAGAAGGGAAAAAGCATTCCACTACATACTGTTTATAGTCGAAATCAGGGAAAAACAGATTCTTGACTTTGCTCATTCCTGCAAAACACAATATAAGTATTGCGAATGCAACTCCTATGGCCGTTTTTTTATAGTTAATAAGCCGTGATATGGTGTTACGTACGAACTTGTGTACCGGTGAGTTCATTACCGTTTCATTGTTGTTTCCTGAGTTTTTTCCCCTTATCGGCAACCATGTCTTTGCACATACCGGAACCTGCACAAGAGCCAGTATCCAGCTTGCCAGAAGACTTACACATAATACCAGGAACAGATCGCCTGAATACTCTCCTGCCGAGTCGGGCGACAGATAGACACAAAGGAATGTGGATGCAGCAATAATTGTGGCACCAAGCAGCGGCATAGCAGTGTTCTGCCCTATTCTGTAGAGGTAGTTCTTTGGCGCAAATCCGCGTTTCTTATCTATAAGGATACCGTCCATTATAACCACGGCATTGTCCACAAGCATACCCATAGCCACGATGAATGCTCCCAATGATATTCGTTGCAGCGTGGTTCCGCATACCAACAGTATAGGGAAAGATACGGCAACCGTAAGTATCAGACCAAATCCGATAATAAGACCACTACGGAATCCCATAGTGAATATCAGTACCAGTATTACTATGGCTACTGATTCTACCAGATTCCACATAAATGAAGAAATGGCATCCTCCACTTTATCAGGCTGGAAAAATATCTTCTCAGTGTTCATTCCCGCCGGGATATTCTTCATTACTTCATCAAGACGCTTATCGACAGCCTTTCCTACGTCAGGTACTATGGCCGACGATTCCATTGCTATACAGATTGCGAGCGCCGGTTTGCCGTTGACGAAGAAACCGTTCCTTTGAGGCTCGGAGTATGTCCTTTCTATTTTGGCTATATCTCCTAATCTTAAAGTTTTACCGTCTGTGGTCTGTATCAGAAGATTCTTGATGTCGTTTTCATCCTTGCTTTCGGAATCCACATAAATAGGAATAAGTTCGTTTCCACTCTGATATTTTCCGGCATTTACTGTCTTGAAAGCTCCCTGCAAAGTGGACATGATTTGTGTAGGTATAACTCCGTTTCTTGAAATCTGTTCCTTTGAAAGAGTGATATTTATTACCTCGTCACGGTTTCCTACAATATTTATTCGCTTCACGCCTTTTACGCCGGACAGTTCACGCTTTATCATTTGGGCATATTTGTACATTTCAGGATAATCATATCCGTCGGCGGTAAATGCGTAGAAGATACCGTAAACGTCCATCATGTCGTCTATCACTATAGGGTCATAACATCCCTGTGGAAGTCTGGAGGATGCATCGTTCACCTTGCGGCGCAGCAGGTCGAAATGCTGTTCCAGATTTTTGGTAAGGACGGTCATTTGGAATTCCACCGTAAACATTGCCATTCCGTTTCTGCATTCGGTCTTTATCTTGTTTACATCAGGCAGTGCCCGCAATTCCTCTTCCATCATCAGAGCCACTTTAAGCTCCGTTTCGTGTGCGCTCGCTCCAGGATATGGTACTATAACCATAGCCTGTTTTGCTGAGACTGCCGGGTCTTCAAGTTTTGGCATCTGAATGAAAGAAAGTATTCCGGCAATTATTATAGCTGTTACGAACGACCAGAATTGCATTGGCCGTTTCATAAAGTATTCTGTAATTCTTATCATATCAGTCCTCCGACATTACTTTTTTCAGGTTGTTCTATGACTGTTACTTTCTCTCCTTCCTGTAGTGAGTTTACACCTGCACGTACAATCTTTTCTGTTCCGTCAAGGCCTTTTGTTACTGCAACCTGTTCTCCTGAAAAGTTATTATCAATGGTTATAATTCTTTTCTCTATTGTGGAATCCTCTTTCAGTACCCATACACATGAGTTGTCACTGCTCTTGAATATCGAACAGGCAGGAATATTAAATCCATCCTTACTGTCATTCCCTTTATTTATAGTCAGACGTACCTCAATGTTCATTCCGGGAGTAATCTGTTTTTCCGGTTTCTCTCTGAATTTCAGAATTAACTGATATAACTGGTTTCCGTCGGCTTTCGGTGACAGGCTTAAAAAGTCCATGGGATATGTTTGAGATTCTTTTCCCGATGAAACCGTACAGTCATAACCTGTTACATTATTTATAACTTTGTATATACTTGACGGCAAATCCGTTTTTACTTCCAAATGCGAAACGTCGAGGAAAGTAAACATCGCTGTACCGGCATCGACCATTTCTGCCGGTGAGAAATTTACCGACTGTATATATCCGTCTGCCGGTGCATACAGTCTGGTATATTCCAGCTTGTTTTTGTTTACCTGCAGCTGCACTCCAAGCTGTCTGAGTCCGGCAGATGCCTTTTCATAATCATTTGCAGAAACACTTTTCTGTTCAAACAGCTTTCTGGTTCTTGCTACTTCGTCTTTCAGCTGATTATATTGTATCTGCAGTGCCTCTACCCCGAGTTTATAATCCTCGTCATCAAGTTCGGCTAGCAACTCTCCTTTTTTTACGTACTTACCTTCTTCTACGTGAATGCGTTTTATTTGTCCTGCTGTCTTGAATCCAAGGCTGATTTCGTGTGCTTCACGTACTATTCCTGAATAACTTTTTGTAATGGTTTTACACGATGGTGTAGGACTTGTCACCTCCACGCTATGAACAGGTAAAGATGTTTTTTTATGTTCACCGCATGAGCAAAGCAGACATAGCAGTAATGCCGGCAGACATAGTAATTTTTTCCTTTTCATTCTCAATATGCTTTTTATGTTTATAATATGCTCTTTTATAATGCAAAATTGAGTATTTATTTATATTATTGTATTATCAAAAAGAATAGCAAATTGGTCTAAAGGATTGATATAATATGTATAACTGTTTATTTTATATATATTTGTTCTTCCAAAGGTATAATATGATTTATAATGAAAGAAGAGAACGTTATTTTGAACCTGAATTTGAGTGATCTGTCGAAACAGCCCGGAGCACAGCACATTGACAACAAACTGATACTGATAGATAATTTTGATTATTCGGAAAATGAGAAACATGTTAGAGGATTGTCTTTCGTAAACTATCCTATGAAATTATCTTTTACAATAGCTATTCTCATAGTGTCGGGAGGTATCAATGTCAAAATCAATCTCGAGGATTTTGAAGCGCGTGAGGGTGATGCCATTACGGTCTTTAAAGGAAATATAGGCGAATTCTGTAGTATGCTACCGGATACACGCATGGCTGTAATAGCTTTTTCCGATGATTTTTTCAATGTGGTGAAAAATATTGACACGGCACTTTCCATACAGCAGCATATTTATACCAATCCGGTGTTGCATCTTGACAGAGGATTCATTGATGAGGCTTTGGATATATACAAAAGGATGAAATCGAAACTGGCTGAGACCGATAATTTATTTCGTGAAGGTGCTTTGCACGGCTACACCCAGGTATTGATGTATAACTCCTATAATTATTTCACTAAAATGAAAAATAACGTGGAAGACTCTTCAGAGTACAATAGAAATCAGGAGATTTACAAACGCTTTATGCAAGCTGTGCAGAAGAATTATATGCAGGAGCGCAGTATAACATATTATGCCGATTTATTATGTATCTCTCCGAAATACCTTTCACAGGTAATAAAGAATGTTACCGGAAGGCTTGCCGGTGAGTGGATAAGAGACTATGTGATACTTGAGGCTAAAGCATTGTTGAAAAGTAATAAATATACTGTGCAGCAGGTATGTGATATGCTGAATTTTGCCAATCAGTCTTTTTTCGGAAAATATTTCAAAAAGAGAACCGGAATGTCCCCTAAGGCTTATATGAAAAGTTAACATATTTGCAGTTTACCACTATATTCATACCGTTTGCCATCATTCGTAGTAGTATCTGTTTTTCATCAATATATAATCATTAATTTTGTATCAGACAATTGAAAGTTGAACATCTAATTTTATACGATTATGAAAACAAGATTAATGACATTGGTAGTAATGATGGCTGTTTCAATAAGCAGCTTTAGTGTAATGGCACAGAACGCTCAAGATGTACCTGCACAAAGACGTGTAAAACAGAAACCTACACCAGAGCAGATGATGGACCGACATGTAAAGATGATGGAGAAGAAACTTGTTATGGATGATGCAACTGCTGCAAAGTTCACTCCGCTCTACAAGGAATATCTTCAGGCCATGAAGGATTGTCGTCCAGTTGTGAACAAGGATGTAAAAAAAGCGGAAATGACAGATGCCGAAATAGAAAAAGCTATTCAGGACAGATTCGATGCAAGACAGAAAGCATTGGATGTGCAGAAAAAGTATTTCAAGAAGTTCAAGGAAGTGCTAAATGCAAAACAATTGCAGAAAGTGTTTCAGCAGCCATGTATGGATGGAAAGATGAAACCTGGTATGAGAGATCATAAAATGATGAAGCATGGTGATAAACCTGGATGTATGAATCGTCCTGACTGTGACAAGTGTCCTATGCAGGCTAAATAATTTTTTTTCATAATATAACTTAGAAAAAGATCCTGTCAATCAAATATAGTGGTGACAGGATTTTTTTTGATATGAAGGTGCGTTTTCTCCAAAAAAAACATCTGTTTTTGGTGCGTTTTCCCTGTTATCTGTATTTCTCCAATATCTCCATAATATCCTTGCCATATTTCTCCACAGTCTTCTTGCCGATACATTTGACGCGGAGAAGTTCGCGCTCATTCTTTGGCATTAGGTTGGACAGGCCGATAATGGCTTTTTGCTGGAGCACTGTATATGCCGGCAGTCCTTGGTCGGCAGCCTCTTTTCTGCGCCATTCCACCAGTGCACGATACAGTTCCATATTTCCGATGTCGCTGCTTTCAAACGGAATTTTCTTTTCTGTTTTTTCACGTTTTTTGCTTGCTGTGGCTTTTGTCTCTTCCATACTTAGTATGGCACGTTTGCGAAGAAAATCCTGTACGTGGAAACCTTTGTCGTGTACATGCTCCATAAGGGCACACTTTATTCTTACTGCATCCGTCAGTTCTTCGAATGCCGTTTCTATTCTTTTCCTAATTTCCTTGTTGTCCGATGTTATGTCCGTACTGTCCAGCAAGTCCTGAAGTGGCCTGAGCATCTCGGCAAAATATTGTGATGCGCTGTATATGCGGTCCTGAAGCGCTTTGTCCGTCTCGCAGTCGGAGGCCAGTGCGGTCATACGCGTGTATTGGTTTTCGAATTTGGAACTAACTTCCGTTATAGACTGTTTGAAACGCTCGGCTTCATTCTTATACATTTCAAGCTGTTTTGGGTATGTCCTGTACAGATGTTCGTCTATAAGCCTGATATAATGGTTGAGTGATATTTCCATCTGTCTGAATCCGAATAGCTGTTTCAGCAGGTCAGTGAAATACGCTCTTTGCATGGCAGAACATTGCTCCATGGTAGGAGTGGTTTTGCGTTGTTCGTCGGTAAACGAATCTATCACCCTGTCGCTTATTACGGCTCCGGCAGAGATTGGCGAGCTGAGTACCAGACCTTCAAGAGTACGGCATCGGCTCAGTGCGACATATGCCTGACCGTGTGCAAAGGATGATGAAACATCTATTATGGCCTTGTCGAATGTAAGTCCCTGACTCTTGTGGACTGTTATCGCCCATGCCAGTTTCAGAGGATACTGTTTGAATGTGCCTTCCACCTCTTCCACTATCTCTTTTGTCTCTTCATCCAGTGTGTATTTTGCATTCGCCCATTCGGCTTCTTCAAGATTGACCTTGGTTCCGGTTTCGTTTACAGTCACTTCTATTCCTTCATTCGAAATATTTGTAATGAGGCCTATAGTTCCGTTGGCATAACGGTGCATACCCGATATGTCGTTCTTCACGAACATCACCTGTGCACCTTTCTTCAACTCCAGTTCAAGTTCGGTGGGGTATGAATAGTCCGGAAAATTTCCCTCTATGGTAGCTTTGAACTTATAGCTGCGTGTAGGCAGTTCGTCCAGCTTTCTTTGGTTTATCTGCTGTGCCTGCACATTATGTGTAGTGAGGCGGATATATCCATCGTCATTATTAGGATTGAAGCCGGGTATATATCTGCTGTTCAGCTCTTTTATGTCATTGGCCGTACAGCGGTTTTCCCTTATGGCATTCAGCAAAGAGAGGAAGTGGGCATCACTTTGTCGATATACTTTCTTTAGTTCTATGGTGCAGAATGAAGTTTCTCTGAGCGCATGGCTTGAGAAGAAATACGGCGAGTCGTAGTATTCCGAAAGCATCTGCCACTCGTCGTTCTTGGCTACGGGTGGAAGCTGCTGTATGTCTCCAATCAGGAGAAGTTGCACTCCTCCGAACGGCTTGCTGTTTCGTCTGAAGCGTCGGAGCACATCGTCTATGGCATCCAGAAGGTCGGCACGAACCATACTTATCTCGTCTATCACAAGCAGGTCGATACTTCGCATGATATTCAGCTTCTCCTTTCCGAAGCGGAAACGGTATTTGGCATCACCTCCGAAAGCAGTTCCCGGAATGTACGGTGCAAAAGGAAGTTGGAAGAAAGAGTGTATAGTCATTCCTCCTGCATTGATTGCGGCTATACCGGTAGGTGCAAGGATAATCATTCTCTTGGGAGATTCTTTTACCAGTGTCCTCAGGAATGTGGTTTTACCTGTACCGGCTTTTCCTGTCAGGAATATGTTTGTACCTGTCTGTGCTATCAGTGTATTGGCGAGTTCGAGTTCCGGATTTGTATTCATGTGCTATTCGCTTTAATTAAAGTCTATATGGCAAATATAGTCTATTTGTTTATTTCACAAACCGATAAAATTCATTTTTATTTTATCTATAAATATAACTTGTAATTATATAGACGAACCATATTGCTAATTTCTTATTTCGGGTAAATCCCTTATTTTTACCGTAACAGTCATGAAATAAGCACAAAAAATATTAACTTTACGCCGAAATTTCAATTTAACAAAAATGGCCATTATCATTAAGAAAGTCAGGACGAAGAAAGATTTTCGCACTTTCATTCGTCTCAATTATGAATTATACAAAAACAATCCTTATTCCGTACCTGATTTGTACGACGACATGGTGAACACTCTAAGCAAGGACAAGAATGCCGCATTCGAGTTCTGTGAGGCTGAATATTTCCTTGCATTTAAGGATGACAAACCGGTGGGTCGTGTAGCAGCCATTATCAATAACCGTGCCAACGAGACATGGAACAAGAAAGAGGTACGTTTCGGTTGGATTGACTTTATCGACGACGCGGAGGTGTCGAAAGCTCTTATCGATGAAGTGGAAAAATGGGGCAAGGAAAGAGGTATGGAATATATGGTAGGTCCGCTTGGATTTACAGATATGGATCCTGAAGGAATGCTTATAGAGGGATTCGACCAGCTGAGTACCATGGCAACTATATATAATTACCCATATTATCCTGTCCATATTGAGAAACTTGGTTTCGAAAAGGAAGCAGACTGGGTGGAATTCAAGCTTAAGGTGCCTGAAAAACTTCCTGAAAAGTTTGTACGTATATCAGAAATAATTCTTCAGAAATATAATCTCAAGATCAAGAAGCTCACACGTAAGGAACTGAATGAGAAAAATTACGGTCAGAGAATATTCGATCTTATCAACGAGGCTTATGCTCCGCTTTATGGCTTCTCAAAGATGACTCAGGGACAGATAGACCAGTACATAAAGATGTATCTGCCTGTGATAGACCTGCGTATGGTATCGCTTGTGGAAGATGCTCAAGGTGAGCTGGTGGCAGTAGGTATATCAATGCCTTCATTGTCTGTAGCTCTTCAGAAAGCTAAGGGAAAGATGCTGCCTTTCGGATGGTGGCACTTGCTTAAAGCCTTGTTTATCAAGAAACCTAAGATACTTGATTTGCTGCTCGTAGGAGTGAAGCAGGAATATCAGAGCAAGGGTGTGAACGCGCTGCTGTTCTACGATCTTGTACCGGTATATAAGGAAATGGGATTCGAATACGGAGAAAGTAATCCTGAACTGGAAGACAATAAGAAAGTACAGTCGCAGTGGAGTGCATTCGAACCTGTACAGCACAAGCGTCGTCGCGCTTATAAGAGAAAAATAAATTGATACAGTTGACAAGTTGACTAGGTACTAGATACTAGGGGAACCTGGTCAACTGGTAACTCGTCAACTAGTAACTAAAATAAAAATACAATGGATGAACTGAATCAGAATATTAATGCTTCGGAACCTCAGGTGTCATATACGGAAGAGAACATCCGTCACTTGAGCGACATGGAACATGTGCGTACCCGTCCGGGTATGTACATCGGACGTCTGGGCGACGGCTCGCAGGCGGAAGACGGTATATATGTGTTGCTCAAGGAAGTGGTGGACAACAGTATTGACGAATTCAAGATGGGGGTAGGAAAGCGTATCGACATCACTCTGGAAGATAATCTCAGAGTGTCAGTGCGCGACTATGGCCGTGGTATCCCTTTGGGAAGCCTTGTGGATGCAGTGTCCATGTTGAATACCGGAGGTAAATACGATACTAAGGCTTTCAAGAAGAGTGTCGGACTTAACGGTGTGGGTGCTAAGGCAGTGAATGCACTGAGTGTGAAATTCATTGCACGAAGCGTACGCGACGGACAGATGCGCGAGGCAATTTTCGAAAGGGGGGAACTGGTGAGTGATACCACTTCGACTACTGACGAGGAGAACGGTACGTTTATCTTCTTCGAACCGGACAATACACTGTTCCTGAACTATCATTTCCGTCCGGAGTTTATCGAAACGATGCTCCGCAACTATACTTACCTCAATACGGGACTGTCTATCTATTACAACGGACGACGTATCGTCAGCCGTAACGGACTTGAGGATTTGCTGAACGACAATATGACTGCACAAGGTATATATCCTATAGTGCATATCACAGGCGAGGACATCGAAATAGCATTCACTCACAGCCCTCAATATGGCGAGGAGTATTATTCTTTCGTCAACGGACAGCACACCACTCAGGGAGGTACGCATCAGAGCGCGTTCAAGGAACATATAGCACGCACCATAAAGGAATTCTATGGCAAAAACCTTGAATTTCAGGACATACGTAACGGTCTGGTGGCTGCCATCGCGATAAACGTGATAGAACCTACATTCGAAAGCCAGACAAAAATCAAGCTCGGTTCGCTTACTATGGCTCCTGAGAAAGATTCTGACGGCAATCCTTATCCGCTTTCGGGAGTGAGTGTGAATAAGTTTGTTGGCGATTTCATAAAGGAAAATGTAGATAACTATCTCCACAAGCATCCTGATGTGGCAGAAATATTGCTGCAGAAGATACAGGAATCGGAGAAAGAAAGAAAAGCCATTGCCGGAGTGACAAAGATAGCACGCGAAAGGGCAAAGAAGGCAAATCTGCATAACCGTAAGCTGCGCGACTGCCGCATACATCTGAATGATGTGAAGTCCGGCAAGAAGGATGAAGAAAAAGACCCGCGTCTGGACAGTGCCATATTTATCACCGAGGGTGACTCTGCCAGTGGCTCAATAACAAAGAGCCGCGATGTGAATACACAGGCTGTCTTCAGTTTGCGTGGTAAACCGCTCAATTCTTTCGGACTAACCAAGAAGGTGGTTTATGAAAACGAGGAATTCAATCTCCTTCAGGCTGCACTCAACATCGAGGACGGTCTGGACGGACTTAGATATAATAAGGTGATTGTGGCTACCGATGCCGATGTCGATGGTATGCACATACGCCTGCTTATGATAACATTCTTCCTGCAGTTCTTCCCCGATCTGATAAAGAAAGGTCACGTGTATATACTTCAGACTCCTTTGTTCCGTGTGAGAAACAGGAAGAAAGGTACATACGTTACACGATACTGTTACACCGACGAGGAACGACTTGCCGCTATTGATGAACTAGGACCTAATCCGGAAATAACCCGATTCAAAGGTCTGGGAGAAATATCTCCTGATGAGTTCCGCAACTTTATCGGCGAGGATATGCGTCTGGAGCAGGTAACCCTGAGAAAGACTGATGCCGTGAAGGAACTCCTGGAATTCTATATGGGAAAGAACACCATGGAGAGACAGAACTTCATCATTGAAAATCTGGTGGTAGAGGAAGACGTAAATTTATAGATTAAATGAAAAAAGCAATATTCCCCGGTACTTTCGACCCGTTTACTATCGGACACTTCTCGGTAGTGAAACGTGCTCTTACCTTTATGGACGAGGTGGTGATAGGTATCGGTATAAACGACAGCAAGCGCACATGGTTTCCTACAGAGAAACGTGTGGAGATGATAAGCAAGCTCTATGCAGACGAACCTAGAATAAAGGTAGCTGCATATTCCGGTCTGACAATAGACTTTGCCCGCGAGTGTGGCGCGCAGTTTATAGTGCGCGGCATACGTACAGTGCGCGATTTTGAATACGAGGAAACCATTGCCGACATTAACCGCAAGATGGCAGGCATAGAAACTATTCTGCTGTTTACCGAGCCGGAACTGACTTCGGTAAGCTCTACTATCGTGCGCGAACTTCTCCAGTTCGGCAAGGATGTAAGTCCTTTCTTGCCGGAAAGTATGAAACTTTAATCTTACTTTATCTACCTGGGAATACAGTAAAAAGGAGTTATACTTAATCTGCTGATTTTCAGGTATGTTAAAGATGCTGCAGATATTCAATATAAAATGGACGCACGCTTTGATTAAAACGGACGCCCGTTTAAACTGAAACGGACGCACGTTTTGACTAAAACGACAGAGCGTTTTTGGGAGTCTCTTGAGGCCCTGATTCAGGCGCCTGTTTTTTCGCATTTGGATGATGTCATTTTGACCTCATCGTCTAAAAAAAATAAGATATGAAACTGAATTTGTTTTTTACATTATCCTTGTTATTGGGAGCAACTTTTATGGTTGAGGCTCAGAATAAATTATTGAATTCTCCTGCCAGAAAACTACAGCTGGCAGAGTTCGCCATTGCCAATCTATATGTTGACGATGTAGATGAAGACAAGTTGGTGGAAGATGCCATAATAAAGATGCTCGAGGAACTGGATCCGCATTCCACTTATTCCGATCCTGAAGAAGTCAAGAAGCTGAACGAGCCGCTGGTAGGTAATTTCGACGGTATCGGAGTTCAGTTCAATATGGCTACAGATACACTTTTCGTAATCCAACCGGTGTCTGGAGGTCCCTCTGAGAAAGTCGGTATTCTGGCAGGCGACCGTATCATAGAAGTCAATGATACTGTAATAGCCGGAGTGAAGATGAGCACAGAGGAAATAATGCGTCGTCTTCGTGGCCCTAAAGGAACAAAAGTCAATCTGAAAATTATGCGTCGCGGAGTGAAGGAACTGTTGCCTTTCACCGTTAAGCGCGACAAGATACCTGTTTACAGCCTTGATGCTTCGTATATGATGACCAAGACTACAGGCTACATACGTATAAGCCGCTTTGCAGCCACTACTGCCGATGAGTTTGAAGAAGCATTGCATAAGCTTCAGGAAAAAGGTATGCGCAACCTTATCCTCGACCTTCAGGGAAACGGAGGCGGCTATCTGAATGCTGCCATCGAAATAGCCAACCATGTGTTGGAGAAGGGCGAACTGATAGTCTATACCGAAGGAAAGCGTAATCCGCGTACAGAGTTCAAGGCCCGTGGAAACGGCGATTTCCGCAATGGCAAGCTCGTAGTTCTGGTAGATGAGTTCTCCGCTTCGGCAAGTGAAATCGTTACGGGAGCCATTCAGGACTGGGACAGAGGAACTGTAGTGGGCAGACGCACATTCGGTAAAGGACTCGTACAGAGACCTATCGATCTTCCTGACGGCTCTATGATACGTCTCACCGTGGCACGCTATTACACTCCTTCGGGCAGATGCATACAGAAACCATACGAAAGCATAGAACAGTATAACAGAGACCTTATAGAGAGATATAACCGCGGCGAGATGCAGAGTGCCGACAGCATCCACTTCCCTGACTCTCTGAAAACCAAGACATTGAAAAAAGGACGCATAGTATATGGCGGTGGAGGTATAATGCCTGACTACTTTGTACCTATCGACACTACTTATTATACCGACTATTATCTGGCATTGCGCGACAAGGGAGCCATCGTGCAGCAAAACCTGAAACTGATAGACGCAAACCGCAGCGAATGGAAAGAAAAATACAAGACATTCGACCGTTTCAACAAGCGTTTTGAAGTTACTGACAAGATGCTAGCCGATCTGATAGCCCTTGGCAAGACTCTGGGTGTGGAATATAAGGAGGACGAATACAAGACTGCACTTCCTCTTATAAAAACTCAGCTTAAAGCCCTTATTGCCCGCGACCTATGGGATATGAACGAGTATTTCCAGGTTATAAACTCGATGAACGAAACGGTGCAGAAAGGACTTGAGTTGGTAGAAGATTAGTTACGAGTTGACAAGTTGACGAGTTGACAAGGCTACCATCCGGATGGAGAACCTCGTCAACTTGTAACTGAAGCCTTGTCAACTAATACCTGAAATCTTGTCCCCTCAAATTAAAGAATTATTTCCTTAATTGTTTGTAATAATGATGGAAATAGCCTAACTTTGCCAAGTCTAAGAACCATTAATAAAGACTATTTTAGTTTTAATTATTAAATAATTTAAAATCAATCATTTATGTGGTTAAGTAATTCATCTATTGGTAGGAAAGTGGTGATGAGCGTTACCGGTATCGCCCTTGTCCTGTTTCTGACATTTCACATGGCGATGAACCTTGTTGCATTGTTCTCAGGTGAGGCATACAACATGGTTTGCGAGTTCCTGGGTGCTAACTGGTACGCATTGGTTGCAACTTTGGCTTTGGCTGCCTTGTTTGTAATTCACATCATCTATGCTTTCTGGTTGACTATCCAGAACCGTGCTGCACGTGGTAACGAACGTTACGCAGTAACAGTTAAGCCAAAGAACGTAGAATGGGCTTCACAGAACATGCTTGTTCTTGGTATTATCGTGATTTTGGGATTGGCTCTTCACTTTGCCAATTTCTGGTACAAAATGCAGTTCGCTGAAATCATCGGCGACCCTATGATGGGCGGTCTTCATGCAACTGACGGCTATGGTTACATTATGCAGACATTCTCAAACCCTGTATTCTTTGTATTGTACCTGGTTTGGTTGGCTGCTCTTTGGTTCCATCTTACTCACGGATTCTGGAGCTCTATGCAGTCTTTGGGTTGGAACAACAAGACTTGGATCAACCGTTGGAAATGCATCTCTAACATCTATTCAACAATCATCGTGTTGGGATTTGCTCTTGTAGCAATCGTATTCTTCGTAAAAAACTTGTAATAAGTTTTTGAGTTTTTGAGTTCTTTAGTTTTTAAGTTTGCTGATTTCACAAACTCACAAACTAATAAACTCATATTACAAACTCATAAACTCTTAAACTCACAAACTAAAATTGAAAAACATTATGACTAAAGTTTTAGATTCTAAGATTCCTGAAGGCCCAATAGCTGAGAAATGGACTAACTATAAAGCTCACCAGAAATTGGTGAACCCGGCTAACAAACGCCGCTTGGATATCATCGTTGTAGGTACAGGTTTGGCAGGTGCTTCTGCTGCCGCTTCACTTGGTGAAATGGGATTCCGTGTATTCAACTTCTGTATCCAGGACTCTCCACGTCGTGCACACTCTATCGCTGCACAGGGTGGTATCAATGCTGCTAAAAATTATCAGAACGACGGTGACTCTGTATATCGTCTATTCTACGATACAGTGAAAGGTGGTGACTATCGTGCTCGTGAAGCTAACGTTTACCGTCTTGCCGAAGTTTCTAACAATATTATCGACCAGTGCGTTGCACAGGGTGTTCCTTTCGCTCGCGAATACGGTGGTACACTTGCAAACCGTTCTTTCGGTGGTGCTCAGGTGTCACGTACTTTCTACGCTAAAGGTCAGACCGGACAGCAGTTGCTTCTTGGCGCATACTCTGCATTGAGCCGCCAGGTAGGTGCCGGAACAGTTAAATTGTTCACTCGTTACGAAATGCTCGACGTGGTTTTGGTCGAAGGTCGTGCACGCGGTATCATCGCAAAGAACCTCGTAACAGGTAAACTTGAACGTTTCGCTGCCCACGCAGTAGTTATCGCTACAGGTGGATACGGTAACACTTACTTCCTTTCTACTAACGCTATGGCATGTAACGTAACAGCTGCCATGTCTTGCTACCGTAAGGGAGCTATGTTCGCTAACCCAGCTTACGTTCAGATTCACCCAACATGTATTCCTGTTCACGGTGACAAGCAGTCTAAGCTTACATTGATGTCAGAATCACTCCGTAACGACGGTCGTATCTGGGTTCCTAAGAATATTGAAGACGCTAAAGCACTTCAGGCAGGAACTAAGAAGGGTAGTGATATCCCTGAAGAAGAACGCGACTACTATTTGGAACGCCGTTATCCTGCATTCGGTAACCTTGTTCCACGTGACGTTGCTTCACGTGCAGCTAAGGAACGTTGCGACCACGGTTACGGTGTAAACAACACAGGTCTTGCCGTATTCCTTGACTTCTCTGAAAGTATCGAACGTCTTGGTCTTGATGTTGTTCGTCAGCGTTACGGTAACCTCTTCGATATGTATGAAGAAATCACAGACGTTAATCCGGGTGAACTTGCAAAAGAAATCAACGGACGCAAATACTACAACCCAATGATGATTTATCCTGCTATCCACTATACAATGGGTGGTATTTGGGTTGACTATGAACTTCAGACAACTATCAAGGGTCTGTTCGCAATCGGTGAATGTAACTTCTCTGACCACGGTGCTAACCGTCTTGGTGCATCTGCATTGATGCAGGGTCTTGCTGACGGTTACTTCGTATTGCCTTACACTATCCAGAACTACTTGTCAGACCAGATTACAGTTCCTCGCTTCTCTACAGATCTTCCTGAATTCGCTGAAGCTGAAAAGGCTGTTCAGGCTAAGATTGACCACCTGATGAACATCAAGGGTAAGAAGTCAGTTGACTCAATCCACAAGGAATTGGGCCGCGTAATGTGGGAATATGTAGGTATGGGACGTACTGCAGAAGGCTTGAAGACAGGTTTGGCTCGTCTGAAAGAAATCCGTAAGGAATTCGAAACAGAACTGTTTATCCCTGGAGCTAAAGAAGGTATGAACATCGAACTTGACAAGGCATTCCGTCTTGACGACTTCATCACTATGGGTCAGCTTATCGCTTACGATGCTTTGAACCGTGAAGAATCTTGTGGTGGTCATTTCCGTGAAGAACACCAGACTGAAGAAGGTGAAGCTAAGCGTGATGACGAAAACTTCTTCTATGTAGCTTGCTGGGAATACCAGGGAAGCGACGACAAGGCTCCTGTACTTTATAAGGAACCATTGGTTTACGAAGCAATCAAAGTACAGACTCGTAACTACAAGAGCTAATTGAGCTAATCTGAGACGAAGTAAAACAATTTAAAGAAAAGAAGTAAAATGGATAAAAATATATCATTTACGCTGAAAGTATGGCGTCAGAACGGACCTAAGGACAAAGGTCATTTCGATACATTCCAGATGAAAGACATTCCGGGTGATACTTCATTCCTCGAAATGCTCGATATCTTGAATGAAATGTTGATTGAAGAAGGTAAAGAACCTATAGTATTCGACCACGACTGTCGTGAAGGTATCTGCGGTATGTGTTCATTGTACATCAACGGACATCCACACGGACCTGCAACAGGTGCTACTACTTGCCAGATTTACATGCGTCGTTTCAAAGACGGCGATACTATCACAGTTGAACCATGGCGTTCTGCAGGTTTCCCTGTAATCAAGGACTTGATGGTTGACCGTTCTGCATACGATAAGATTATGCAGGCTGGTGGTTTCGTAAGCGTAAATACTGGCGCTCCTCAGGATGCTAACGCAATCCTTATCCCTAAAACAATAGCAGACGAAGCTATGGACTCTGCTACTTGTATCGGTTGTGGTGCTTGTGTAGCCGCATGTAAGAACGGTTCTGCTATGCTTTTCGTTTCTGCTAAAGTCAGTCAGTTGAACCTTCTTCCTCAGGGTAAGCCGGAAGCTTTGCGTCGTGCTAAGGCAATGTTGTCTAAGATGGACGAACTTGGTTTCGGTAACTGTACAAACACTCGTGCTTGTGAGGCTGAATGTCCAAAATGTGTTTCTATCAGCAACATTGCCCGCTTGAACCGCGACTTCATCAAGGCAAAACTGAAAGACTAATATCAGTCATATAGACAAATATCAAAATCCGGTTTCATTGGTTTGAAGCCGGATTTTTTTGGTATGCTCGGCATGAGTATTAGCTAACGGGTGCAAGTCCCTAATGAGCCCTAATAGCGGGAATCATACAGCCAAAAGCAAGGGTGTCCATCGCGAGTTGGAATCTGAAAGAAGCCGGCGGCAAACATCTGGTCTGACGAACAGAAACTTCATATAAGGCATATGACCGTGGGTAAGGTTGCCAAACAAACCAAAGCCCTGTAGCTATTCGGAACGGTTGGTGTAAATGGAGCAGACATAAGATGGAAAGTTAATACCCTTATCCGAGGAGGTCTCACGGACATATGGTGAAGATGAATCATTCGAAGTACCATGATGGAGTAAAGCTTGCCGTGAGAAGTCAGCAGAGGTCGTAGTACCCAAGGCATGTATGCCTATAGGGAAGGACCGAACTTTATTTAAACGACAGAACTGAAAACTACCGTTTGTTAGAATGAATGCATAAAACCAAGACAGAAGTATTGGGCTGCCTTTAAAGAGATAGGACGGAATCCGAAGTGTATAAAGGAGCGCAGACCTACAAATGGATGGTTGAAGATGATGTCGTGGAAGTGTCTTTCGAAGTATTCGAAAGGCATCCATAGTAAAGAACCGCCACGTGCGGAACCGCATGCGTGGTGGTGTGAGAGGTCAGAAAACGAAAGTAGGAAGAAAACTACTTCGTTTTCCTCCTACTCGATTGACATTTTGTGCTGACTTTGCTATATATACTTTGCTTCCGGATTGTAATAATATGGTAAGTATATCTTTTAATGTGAAATATTTTTAAATGAATAACTTTTGTCAGAGAAATATTTGCAAATAATGCGTGTATGTTGTACATTTGCAACGTGATTTTTTTCATAGTATTAGATTTAAGGTTAACAAGGTACGGGGACAAGGCGTTGTCCCCTTTTTTTATTTTTATATGTTCAATCGTCACGAAATATTTCCCCAAGAAAATAGCTTTTTTACAACTAGAAATATATTGGTGTTAAACTTAAGCTTGAAAAGTTAATAATAGTTAATGGGGGGGGGTAAATAAGCTTTTTATATTTTTATCGAAGAAAGATATTATGTTTTAGTGTCTGAATTATTTTGTAGAACCAATAAACTCTAGATATATAACATGTGGTTTGTCATATTGTTACTATTGGTGTTCAATGTTTCACCCTCTTGGGCCTTGGGTGATATATCAGGATCATTTAAATTGCGTGAGATATATGAGACCCCTGAATGTTTGTTGAATAGACTGGACAGTTTGGAAAAGAGCGGTTTTCAGCCGACTTATAAAATAGATTTTCTCCGCAGTTATGCTTATTACTCAATCTCAAGATATAGCATTGCATATGAATATGCCTTATCAACTCTTAAGGATGAAAGAGTGAAAGAGGATGAAACGTTATATAACCGAGCTATTATCTTGCTGGCAGAAAATGCCATTTACTCTTATAGAATAGAAGAGGCGTGCAATATTGTGACAAATGTACTCCTTTATGCCGAAGAGAATGGAAATGAAGTACTGACAGGCAATATGCTTTTCATGGAAGGTCTGCTGTATAGGAAGATAAACAGTCTTGACAAGAGTTATGAGTATCTCAACCGGGCAATTGAAATTTTAGGTAAGAGACCGGAAATAGGTACTCTGCTTAGAATATCCCAGATACGTGGAGTGCTTTGTGATGTTTATGTGTATGATAATAAGTATGATGAAGCTTGGAAGGAAGCCAGAAAAAGAGAAGTGTTGCTTCGGGATTTACGTAGTAAAGGCGAGAGTCTGACGCTTGTTGACAGGCAGGAAGCTTATTTATACAGCAGGTTGGCATATCTTTCGCATAAGCAGGGGAGATATGTTTTGGCAAATGAATATTATCATAAGTTTCTGAAAACCGATTTCTCCAAAAACAAGCTTGGTCTGTTGAATATAAATGACTATCTTTTGGAACTGGGTAATTATCAGGAGGTTATAGATAATAATAAATTTTTCTTCCTAGATGTTGATATGGATGATGTCGTTTCTGTGATTTACCAGAGAGCTTTGAGGCAAAGTGCTGTTGCCTATGAAGGTACAGGCAATTATAAATGGGCTTATACAGCTCTTGAGAAACTTTCCGAAATAAAGGAAAGACATCGTCTGACTATTGACCGTCAGTTTGTTCTTGACAGATATGATACGGCAGAGATATTGCGCTATAAGCAGGATTTGGAGAAAGTGGAAAACGATCTGTCAAAGCGTCATAATCTTCTTATCTTCTTTGTTATTGTCACTGTTTTGCTGCTTGTCTTGTTCGCTTGGGTTTCGTATGACCATAAGCGTCTTAATTCCAGAAACAAGAAGATAACATCTCTTCTTTTGGAATTGCGTGAGGCGAAGGAAGAAACCGAACAGTATCAGATGGAGAATATTGACAGTATTCCGCAGGATAACAGGTTATTCCTGCAATTTGATGAAAAAGTGCGCAATGAAAAACTTTATTTGAACTATCAGATGCAAAGAGATGATTTTGCACGCTTGATGGGAGTAGATAGAAGCAGGTTTGCATCTATTATTAAGGAATACACAGGAGGGGGAAATCTGAATTCTTATCTTAATGATATGCGTTTGGAGTATTCTATATTTTTACTGAAAAATCATCCGGAGATGTCTATACAGGAAATTGGAGAGGCAAGTGCGTTGCCAAGTTCCACTACTTTCTACCGACTGTTCAAGGAAAAGTATGATATAAGTCCCAAAGTCTTCAGAGAACAGTTGAAATAACTTTCCCAAATTGTATATTTTTTATTTCAAATAAACAAAAGAGAATTGTGAATGTGATATTTGTGAGTGCCATTTAATCAAATGACAAATTAAAAATATAAGATGATTAATTGGGAATTTACTGTTTAGGTTAGCAATTCTTATCCTTAGTATCTTTGTATAAAAAATAGAATAATATACAATGCCTAAATTAGGCATCGTTTTTATAAATTGATTCGTTTTATATAAAGGTATTAATAAAAATAAACATTGCTGTGAAACCTGTTTTTCGATATTTGCTTTTTGGGGTATTAGCATTAACATTCTTCTCAAGGAGTGTTTGTGCTGAGAAAGTGGATGATTTTTCTGCATCATCAGACTCCGTTATAATTTTCAGATTTATTCCTAAAGATCTAATGTTTTACGATTCAAATAAGCTTGGCTTCAAAGAATCACTTTTTCGTGCGCTTGATTTGATCAACAGCCATAAAGACGACATCGAGGCAGGTAAGGCAGTGGTAGTGATACATGGTTATAGTACCTCCTTTCCTACATACGATGCCAATAGATCTGCTGCAAAAAATCGTAGCAATCAGGTTAAGTCATATTTTATTACCAACTATTGGATGAAGGAGGATTATTATAAGACTCGCAACCATGTAGAGGCTTATCGCGGACAGAAAGATATCGTAGCCGTGGTAGGAGTGGAATATCTTCCAGGCTATGGCCCGGAGCGCAAGTCACCTGAGTTTGAGCCTTTACAGTCGCAAAGCTCTGTGTCTTCTTCTGCATTCTTGTCTGATTTGACCCCTTCGAAGGCTGTTATACCATCTCAGCCGGTACAGACAGAATATGGCAATGATAAAAACTTCTTCCTTCCACTGATTTTGAAATCAAATCTTGTTTACGATGCCATGCTCGCTCCGTCTTTGGAGATAGAATATGTTATCAACGACCGTTGGTCGGCAGGAGTGGAAACCACTATAGCATGGTGGCATAACAATAATAAACCATGATTCTATCAGATTGCTACTCTCATTCCTGAGGTACGCTATCGCATTGATGCCCGCAAACAAGGACATTATCATAGCATAGGCCTGTTTGGCGGAGCCGGTTGGTACGACTTGGAGTATAAGAAAACCGGTTATCAGGGTGAACTTTGGATGGCAGGACTAAGCTATTCATATTCTTTCCCTATCAATAAATTGCTTGGGTTTGAAGCAGGTGCAGGACTTGGCTTTATGAGTGCAAAATACGAGGAGTATTTGCCTCTGGATGGCCACTTTGCTTATCAGCAGACTACTAAAACAAATTTCTTCGGCCCTTTGCGTTTGAAGTTCGCTCTGGTGTTCGACCTTAACAGATACTTCAAGAAAGGAGGTATGAAATGAAACTTATAAATAAGACTTCATTGTTATTAATGTCGGCACTGATACTGGTAGGATGCCGAAAGGATCTTTGTTATAATCACGACGAGCATGCTCTGAAGGTTAGGACTGAAGTTCAGCCGGACTGGATGCAGGAATGGGAAAATCCATATCTTGGAGGTGAAATACAATTGGATTGGGAAACTATCTGGGAGGAGCAAGGATGGCCGCGTTCTTATGATGAATTCCGTCCTGATGTAGCCGATGGCATACGTTCTATAGTATATAATGATGACGAGAACCATACTATCAGCAATTTGGATAGCGATGGTGGTATAATATCCATGAGCGAGGGACAACATTCTATCTTGTTTTACAACAACGATACCGAGTATATAATTTTCGACAGTACTGACAATTCTGCCATGGCTACAGCCAGCACTCGTACGCGTACCCGTGCCGGATATTCAGCTCCTGAGCTACACGAAGACGAACGTACCATAACTACTCCTGATAATCTGTATGCTTCGTTTGTTCCTGATTATACAGCAGAAAAATCACTTACGCCTGACGGACTGCCTGTAACCATGTTCCCGCGTACATATACTTACCTTGTGCGTTACCGTATAACTTCCGGTCTGCAATATGTATCACAGGCAAAGGGAGCTCTTGCCGGAATGGCAGAAAAAGTCTATCTGCAAGATGGTCATACAGATTCTTCGGCAGCAACTTTGCTTTTTGACTGCAAAGTAGATGATCAGGGTTGTACAGCCAGTGTAACATGTTTCGGCGTACCTAATTTTGAATACAAGACCAACGAATATACTGTTGATTCAGAAAGTCTGAATTTTGTGCTGACACTTGAGGTCCTTCTTAAGAACGGCAAGAGACTGACTTTTGATCGTGATGTCAGCAGAGGAATGCGTCTTCAACCTCGTGGAGGAGTATTGCTGTTCGATAATATTGAGATTTCTGATGAAGACGGACAGGAAGGTTCCGGAGGATTCGATCCTGATGTAGAAGACTGGGGTGATGAAATAGAAGTTCCGTTGCCAATAAACTAAAGAATTTGATAATTAAAATATTAGTCTAACATTTAATTTTATTACGATTATGAAGAAAAGTTTAGTTATTTGTGGAGTGGCAGCTTTGGCACTTGCAAGCTGTACTCAGAGCGAGGTTCTTGAAGTGAACGATAGCAGAGCTATTAATTTCAATGCTTTTGTAAATAAGAATACAAGAGCGGTGACTACTGTAGCAGATTTAAATACAGATTTCTATGTGATAGGCTATCACACAGAAAGTCCAGATTGGACTTCTCCTAAAGAAGCTTTTAAAAATGAGCCGGCTTCAACATTGTATTATTGGCAGCCAGGACATACTTACCGTTTCGGTGCTTATGCAGATGGTTCTAATGGAAAAATCGATAATGCAAAATTTGATGCAAGTACTTCAACTTTAAAATTTGAAGGTTATACTCCAAATGATTCAAAAGACTTGGTTGCAGCTGTTTCTGGAGATGAGTCTGGCAATTTGACAGGAAGTACTGGAAATTATTCTCACGATAAAGTTCAACTTACATTCAAACATATGTTGAGTCAGGTAAAATTCACTATCAGTACAGATGCTGCTGCAGTTTATAAATTAACTATCAGTGAATTAAATATTGATGCAATCAATCAAGGTGACGGAACATATACTGCTGCTGGTGCAAGTTGGAATGTTGCTTCGTATAGTTCAAGTAAAGGTTATTCGTATACTATGGCTAATGAAGGTGTAATATCAAAAGACGTACCTACCTCAGATGTAAAACTTGTTTTGCCACAGTCTAATGACGGATTGAAAGTTACTTTTAAAGCCACTATAGCTGGTGAAAAGCCAAGTGGACAAACTAATTATGAAAAGAACTTTGAAGCAATTCTTACATATAACCATGTTGATGGTAATGTATGGAAACCAGGTTTCTGCTATAACTACACTGCAAAAGTTGATATAGAAGATATAGTAGATAAACCTGAAGATCTTATTAAGATTGAATTTGAACCAACAGTAGAAGAATGGAATGATGTTACTGTACCAGAATTGACTCCATCAGAGAAGTAATAATGAAAATATACCCATGTAGGCTTGGCCGCCTGCATGGGAACTAATAGAGAATAGCTGTTTTTTATCTTCTCTTTGTTATTGTGATAGCCCAAATATCATGTGGCAGAGTGCAGACTAATCTCTTTTTTACTAAAACCTAAAAATAATAGATATGCTGAACCCAATAAAAAAAATATCGTTTGTGTTTTCATGTATCCCTTTATTGCTGGTATCTTGTACTTCAACAGTTTTTGATGAAAGTGATAAATTAGAAAAAGTACCTATAAGTTTTAGTGTTCCACAGACGGTAACACGTGCAGTGGTCAATGACGGAACAGATTTGTCAGACTTTAGAGTATGGGGTTGGCGTAGAGTCAGTAATGATGCTACAGAATATTTTTCTGTTTTTGATGGAGAAAAAGTTACAAAAGATTCCGGTTGGAATTATGAAGGAGGTATTCGTTATTGGAATAAAGGTGAGTTTTATGATTTTTATGCTGTACACCCAGTATACGATGATGTTAATATTGATAATTTGGGCAATATTACTATTAATAATTTCAATTGTTCGGTTATAGGAGAAAATGCTGTAGATTTAATGATTGCTGCAAGACAAAATATGAATATTCCTCAGAAGATAGATTTAAAATTTTCCCATGAATTGTCAAAAGTGAATATTATTGTAAAATCTGAAGGCTCAGATATAATAATAAAAAGTATTTCTTTGATAAATGCAGGTTATTTGGGAAATTTTAGTAGTGATACGTGGAGTATAACATCGAAATCAACAGAGGGTGTTCCTGCCACTTTCTCCAAATCTGATATCCCATTAAATCCTGATGGAACTGAAGTGAACGTATTTGGTGACATGCTGCTCCTTCCATTAAGCAGAACAGACTTTGACAGTATGATAAAGATAGAATACAGCTATTTATACAATGAACAATCTTATGATTCCGGTCCTAAGGAAATAAGTTTAAATACAGCAACAGTGACATCATGGGATAAAGGAGGTAATTATAAATACACTATAACTATTCCAAGGCTTACAGAGGAATTGAAGTTAGATGTTCGTGTATTGCCTTGGGATAAAGTTGATAATGCTAATGTAGAGTGGTAATAAACTTGTAAAATATCGGTGTTATGATTAAGAAATTCAATAAAATTTGCTCTCTTTTATCGGCAATGTTTTTTTTGTCGCTTATAGGAGGATGTAAAAATACGGATGGTTTTGAAAATGTAACCACTACAGATTTGCGCCTTAATATTCCTATGCTTGAAACTGCTACACGAGCTGATGTTGATGGTACAGAACTGGAAAACGAAATTTATACCCTTAGAGTGTTGATAGTGGATAAGGACAATAAACCTTTGCACAATGTACTTTATAATAAAGATCAGTTATCTAATCTGATTATAGAAAAAGTACCTGTAGGTTCTGTGCAGTTTTGGGTAATTGCAAATGAGGCAAGTGTTGGAATGAATTATGACGAAGGTGGTTGGACGGTTGATGATGTGAACGGTGTAAAGAAACTTAGGGTGAATGATACTGAACGTAAATATTTTCCAAAAAGAGGATCGGAATTTGACACCGAAAATTCTAATGAGAAAACAAAAAAAGGCCTCCCAATGACTTGGGGAGGAGTTGTGGAAGTTGTACCTCAAACCTCGGAAGAACCACAGACTGTTAATATTAATCTGGTGCGTAATGTCGCAAAGATTAATATGTATGTAAAGCATTCGTACGATAAAGAAATACAACTGACAAATGTTTCTTTCGGTCCGTTTATGAGTGATTGTATATATATGTTCAAAAAAACAGGTGAAAGCATTCCGGATGTACCCTCAGATGCTAAATATTCACGCATTGAGTATGGAACGGAATTTGGAAGTACCGGATTCCCTATTTCTCTGCCCGGAAAGACACAAACAAGAACTTTGACAATATATGTATATCCGTCATTCTCTACCGTAACAAAAGAACCTTATACATTAGGGTTTGAAAGTACTTTAGGTAATTTCCCTGAAAAACCGATACTGAATAGTGAGGGAAAACTGATAACTGGTATTCAGAGGAACACAATATTGGATATATATGTTACGATTTCTGAAAACAATTTGAGTCTTGATTACAAAGTAAGCGAATGGGGTGAAGAGATAATAGATGTTCCAGATTTCAATTGAAAGCATAATACAATCATTCCGAATTTTATTTGTTTATAAATAGTTCCTATGTTTAAAATCGGAAGTGACGGATAACATAAGATAGCACTAAAAAAGCTATACCATTATAGTTAACTTTGTATATAAGAGAAAA
>NZ_JAOQJJ010000016.1:0-67706 GCF_025567135.1 Bacteroides cellulolyticus | reverse complement strand
CTTCTGCCATAACTGATACATTTAGGGTTACACTATACAAAGGTAACTTCAGCTTGACTATTTACATTCTCTTTGGCGTGATTTTTTTATCTCATGGGAATTTCATTATTAGGATATTTTGCATTTATGCCATAAAAAAACAGGCCATCTCAAATAGACAGCCTGTTTCTTTGATTTTATTTTGTGAAGACTATTTCTTTCCTGCATTAATATGTTTGATGAATAATTCTTTCAGGAGATCATCGTTCACACTGTTTCCAGCCTTTTTCATCTCATCACTTAAAATACGTATGTATGTTTCAGGTGAGATTTCCATGACAATATAGTTGGTATATTGTCCGGTAGATTCATCATTTGTCCATTGGTCACAAATAATTCTGGCTCCTTTTACTACACGGTTGCTGGTTGTGACAGTCTTCTGTAATAATAGTTCTTTGGATGCGGCTTGTTTGCCTTCTGACAAAATTGCGCTGTATTCCTCAACCATGGAACCTACTGTTTTTTCCAGCATTCCGGCCAAGTCTGCATATGCCATGGTTGTAGCTTTTTTTCTTGCTGTTGTTTCGGAGTCAGAGCTTCCCATAGCCCAAGTTCGCATTATTGTATCTGACTGCACTAAATCATAACATGGCTGTACATAAGTTTTTATAGGAGATTTCTTTGCCATATCCTTGCTTGATTTGCATGACGTGGCGAATAAAGATATTGACATAAGTAATGTCAAAGAATAAATATACAGTTTCATGACGTTAAATATAAATGGTTAAAATATTAGATCTGATCAGTTCAATACCAAACCTTTGATTTTTTTTGGTAATTCACGTTTAACTCGCTTCATAAGCTCACGTACACACATCATTTCTGTCTGTTCCGGTGTCTTATTTACAGGTGAAAGAACACGAACTCTGTCAACTACATAATTAAGTAGGAGTGATGTACTTTTATTGTCATATATTTTAAGTACAAGTCCACATAAGCATTCGTTCAGATCATACATATCACTTGCAACTACTCCTCCTAATTCCAAAGTCGTAGATAAATCGATGAAAAGTGTGGCGTTATCCGGATCTTCGGTCATTGTGAAGTGTTGATTGGCCAATATTGATACTATCTGTCTTTCGCATGATGACAAGTCACTGTTACTTACATTCAAGTAAGCGGTAACCTGTTGTGGAGCTATCGTGATAGTGGTTTTGGCAGATGGCCATGACTGGTTTTTTATCAGCTGTCGGTAGGAAACAGGCAGATCAGCAATAAAGGAATCGTCAATGGAAATTCGTATTTCCTGAACTGATGCCTTTGAGGTGATGTTTGTTACGTAGAATTCTGATGTGCCATTATAATCTGTTGCTACCGGAGGGGTTATATCTCCCGAACCTTTAACAAACTCGGCTTTTAGCTTGACGTTCTGTATAACTGAACCGTTTTTTGAGAGACAACCGGCAATAGGTGTCTTTATTGGTTTGAATGCTTCTCCTTCAATATTCAATTGATTTACAGTTATAGTAAGTCCATCGAAGACCTGTATGTAGGCATTGTAAAGTTCTGCTGGAACATTGAAACGACTACCGTTGACTGTAGTGGTCAAGTCCATGAACAGCCATGGTGTAACAGCTTCCAATCCTTTTCCAAGCAATTGGACAGCATTAACCAGGCTGTTGGCATCCAGCGCTTGCATGGCTTTGTCGTAGTAATCCAGACCGGTGCTGATAGCATTACGTTTATGCTTCTGAATTGTGCTTTCGTAGGTAGCTTTGTCCAGTGAATAATATACATAGTAATTGCGGTCGTTTTGATAACTGTCCACCAGTTTCTGGCCTTCCAAATACGAAACCACTGAACTTTTTATTTTGTCCTCAAACAGTTCTCTGGATTTGCCGTCTATGTCAACTGTATGCATGAAAGAATTTGATTCAATTCTTGTGGCAATCTGCAATGCTATATCATTCAGGGCGTTTTGCGTGGCCTTTTTAATGTAATCAGGATCTTTCAATGGAGCAAACCCGATACCGATATAAGAATTGTCATCCGTCGGATGCGATGTTACCCATGCTGGTTGCTGTGCTAGCATGGAAATGCAGCCCAGCAACCATAAATTAAGGGTTATAATAAACTTTCTCATAGGAGTGAGATTATTAATATATTGTAAACAAAATGTTGTTTCCATCATTTCGGCTTGAGCAGTCAATTCCCATTTCTTCCTTGAGGTATGATTCTAGTAAAAATGCAAATTGTGCTGCATCCATAGCTAATCCATCAGCATCAGTAGGAGGCATGGTAACAGAATCGAAAATGATACTTTCTGCCATTATACCTTTCAGATGATATTGTCCCTTGTAACAATTCTTTCTTACCCATTGTCTGATGATGTTTGCGATGGAGTAATTGTTTGGACCTGCAGGATCGTTGAAAGTCGTTGCGGAACTGCCATCAATGGCAAATTGAAGAACGACTCTTGTTCCATTTGAACCTTTTGTACCCTTTCCTGATCCGTCCCAATGAGAACAAATATCATCCAGGAATGGCTGCAAGTGATCTTTAACAGCATATTTAGCCAATAAATCGCTACCTGCATTTGGGTATCTTCTTGTAAAACCATCCTTGCTGGCAAGTAAAGCGCCAGTAGCTGTTTCGTAAGCTCTCATCACCAAAGATACACGTGTTCCTTGGGAGTTCTTATCCTTAATCATATCCACTTCCACGTACACGTCTGCGCCAGACGACATGAGTAATTGCTTGTCATTCGAATCTGCTGCATTACTGTTGTTTTCATAACCGGCACGTTTCTGGGTTGAACGGATTACAGCTGCAAGATCGTAAGTTGTAACATTTCTTGAACGGAATCCATCTTGTACGTTGGAAACAGCTACTCGACGGTCAAAATCATTTTCCAAGATAGACTGATAGTTTTCTCCTGTTTTTTTGTAAGGTACTACCATTATTGTTGGCATAATAGGACCTCCTTCGTCACCGAAAACAGGAGCCGCACTTTCCATCAAGCCCGACTCAGTAAGGTACTTCTTCAGTAGTTTCATGCTCACTGTTATGGTACAAGTGGCCCGATGTTTTCTATTTTCTTTATGAGTGTCGTCTGCTCCTTCCATATCAAGGATATACGATTCGTATCTTTGAGATTCGTTAAAGAAAGGATCAGTGTATAGTCTGTTGTCTTTTGTAATTAATGGCTGAGTGTCGTTGAAGCCGATAACTCCTTTGTAGAACAAAGCGTAGAACAAACGACATTTTGCGTCTTTACCTACTTCAGACTTTTTTGACGCTTCTCCTTCGGATGTGAATACTGCAATATTCTCATCTCCTGATATATATCTTACTTTCTGCCAGTCACTAACTGATTGTGCTACAGTAAAAATGTGGCAGAAAAACAGTACACTTAATAAAATGCTAATTCGTCTCATTATTTAAATATATGTATAATATCTTTGAAAAGGTTTCCTGTGTCGCATCTTGAACTTACCAACAATGGTTTGGCTGCTTCTTCATTTATTGTTTTCATCTTTGTATATTCCTTAGTTGCTTCCAAAATTTCTTTTCCATTGCTGACAACAGAGCATTCAGACAAATCATCTGCTAATACTTTTTCAACTTTAAGTATGCCAACTTCTTCATACACAGTTCTGCTTGCGATATTCTTAGATTTTCTTACATCCAAAAATACTCCTTCTACCACTCCGTGTATCGAACCTAAAGTGACATAACATGTTTTCATTTTTCCTTTCTTCTCTGTATAATCCTGATCAACTAAGATTCCGTTCAGCGGGAATACAGCCTCTATCATCTCGCAGGTTACTGCTGCATCTTTCAATGCTTTAGTTCTTGCTTCAGCTTCTGTGTCGCATGAACCTGATGACGCTGTGTAATTGTTTGAAAATGCCACAGTTCCGTTTTCTGTAGATACCACCTTGATGGTATAAGCCATCTGACCTTTATATGAGATTTTTCCTTCAGAATCTTTTTTGCTTTGTGTCTCCAATTTAGATACAAATCCTTCCAAAATATAATCAGCGCCAAGTTGTTTCATTTGTCCGCTGCGAGCCAATTCGTCTGCCAATGCTTCTTCTTTCAATCTTCGTTTTGTTTCCTGGTCAATTGATGATTCTGTTTCCACATCTATAACCCTTAATCTAGGATAATTTGATAAAGATGATAGAACAGCATTTCTAGCCAGTTCGCAGTCGCCGGATTTGATTTCTGAAGATTTATTGAAGTAATTAACTACTACTACCGGTTTCCTATATTTACTTTCTTGTGCATTTGCAAACAACGCAAAGAATAACAACAGAAATAGATTTAAACTAACTCTTTTCATAATCGTAAAATATTAAATGATATAAATTATTATAGTTTCGCTTTTGCGGATTCACTTCCCATCTTAGCCGCTGTTTTAAAATACTTTCTTGCCATCATGGCATTGGCTGCAACATTTCCGCATCCTTGTTCATATATGACGCCAAGCATATAGTTTGATTCAGCGCTACCGGAAGATTTAAAATATTTAATAGCATCGAGCCCTTCCTTGGATTGATAAGCTTTCATTCCTTTTTCATAATTGGAATCTGTTACCTTTTCTGTTGGGGTAGCTGTCTTCTTTGTACTTGCAGGAGCTGTTTTGACCTCTGTGAACTCTTCACTAGGTACTTGTCTGGTTGCAGGTTGTTCTGTATAACCGCTTCCTGCTACCTCTTTAACTTGTTCTTGTGGGGTAGGCTCTTTTTGTTGGGGCGTAGTTTCTCCTGGTGTTTTAAAAACAAAAAACAGACCAACTACAACGGCTATTCCAATACATGCGGCAATTATTTTCATTGTATTGCCATTGGTGTTCTCCCCCGTTTTAGGTTTAATTCCTTGGTCGCCGGCTATTGCGCCTATACCTTTTTGGTTCTTGTCGTTCGGGACACCTTGTGGGGTAGGATTAATTTGCTGAGGTCCACCAGGATTAAAATCAGGTATTCCCTGTCCTTGGTTTGGTATTTGCGGTCCTCCCTGTACCGGATTCTGATAAATAATGTTGTATGTGACATTATTAGTATTAGAGTTGACCACTTTTTGAGAATTGTCCACATTTGAAGTGCTGATACTATTGGTAGTATTAGCCTCTACATGTGTATTGTTATTCTCTGTCATAGATTGTGTTTCAATCTTACGCCCCGTAATGCCGCCTACCACATTACTTCTGCTGCCAATCTGGATGCCATCTTTTGATGCCTCACTGTCTTCCAATATAGATTGCGCTTTTTTTAGTGCTTCATTTTCATTAGTCTTTACAGAAGCTTCGTCCACAAGATTTTCTCCGCAGTTGGGACAAGTCTCCATCTCGGGAGTGGTAGGTTCTCCACAAGATGGACAAAATTTATTCGCATTCATCTCTTTTTTCTTTTAAAATTATTGTTACTTTTTTTCTTCTTTTTTCTTTGTGCGAGAACAAGTTTGTTCATGGCCGGTTCTTTTTTTTCGTTTATACAAACTGTTTTCTCGTCTGAAGCTTCTTCCTTTTCTTCTTTTGGCATAAAAACCAAATCAGATGGAAATGAAGTTTGTTCCGGTACATGGATTAGTTTCCCTTCTGAAGTCTTTACAGATATGGTACATATAAATCCTGTATTTTCCAATTCGCCGTTGATTTCAACTTCTTGCTGATCAAACTGTTTGAAGAAACTGTCGTTTATATCAAAAGTTCCTTTTCGGTATAATCTGTATGACTCCCCTGATGGAGTAATCAGATAAGTCATAAAACCTTCTGATTTCGATCCTTGTCCGGCTAACTTATATTCAATATGACCTTTGTAGGTATCCATTTGTTTTCAGTTTATTGATATAGACTCTTAAATTTGTTCACCGCATTCTGGGCAAACTTTTGTATCTTTGCTTATTGAAGCACCACATCCGGGACAATACATTTTTTCGTTTTCATTCGATTTCGATATTGTACTTTGTTTTTCTTCATTTTGTTGTGTTACCGGTACTGTTTGTCCTTGCTGTAAAGGCCTGTTTGCCGGTTCACTTGGGGCATATCCTTGTCTTGTTGTATAATTTAAAGATTGGTTATAAGCATTGTCAGCCCTTTGTTGCTGGTAGAATGTCTGCTGTGTCTGAAGATTTGCCTGATTTGCCTGATTGTCAAGCATGCGGTTCATCAATTGATACATCATCTCTTGGTTTCTACGCTGTTCTTCATTCAGACGTTCGCTTGCGGCTCTTTCTACCTCAGCATTATTTCGGGCTGTGTAGGAGCGTGCAAATTCCAAGGAAACTTCCCCGCCGCTCATTGCCAATATTTGCTCTGGAGTCAGATTACTTTGGATGTTGGCCATATTTTCATTGTGGGCAAATTGTTGTGCCTGCATGTCGGCCTGGTGTCTCCGCTCGTTTTCTTTGCTCGCTTCTTGAGCCTGCAGAATTTGCATGAGCCTTTCCTGTTGCTGCCTGTCTTCTTCCATCTCCAGCTCATGTTCGCGCTTACGTTGTTCAAATTGCAGGTCAGCATCACGTTTACGTTGCTGGTAATCAAAATCTGCGTCCCTTTGTCTGTTTGCCGCTTTTTGATCTTCAAGCATTTGTTGGATGTGGAGTTCAGTCTTGGCTTTTTCTACCATCATCTCGTTTTCGCCCTGCATTCTAATACGCTCAAACTCAATACTGTCTTTAAGCTGAGACAATCGCAGAGCCATACCACGTTGATATGCATGTTGTTCGCTAAGGGCTCTGATTTCTGCCAGATCGTCTTCTCTTATTAGTCTGGTTCTTTCAATTTCTGCCAAGGCTGCTTCACGTTCTTCCTTGGTGCGTGCTTCTCGCAGCAAACGCTCGTTTTCGAGTAGCATGACGAATTTATTCATTTCGTCTTCTGTCAGTAATTGGTCTCTGTTTATCTCGTTAAGCCTTTGCTGTAATTCTACGGCAGTACGCGCTGTATGTATTTGCTGACTGTTGTTGACGTCTGCAAGTCTGTTCTTAAAATCATTTGTGCGTCGAAGATAGTCAAGTTCCTGTTCGGAAAGATACATCTCGTGACTTAAATTATTGAATCGCTGTATGTCCTCATTATCAGCAGAAATCTCAACGATACGCACAATTTCCAATCCCCAGAAAGCTTCTGCTGCCGCAATGTTCAGTTGCTCTTTTATTACCGTCAATAGCTCGGCTGGTATTCTGTTTGATGTAATCGGTTTATCATACAGAACTTCTTGAATTGTTGTTCTTACAGTTTCAGCTATTTCATCTATTAGTATTGCTGTATTAAGATATTGTTTATCTACGAGATAATGTAATATGAATTCTTCCTGTTTCTTTATTCGGAAATAAGCATTCAAACCGATATTCATGTCATGGTGCTGTGTATGGATAATCATCGGTTTGAAATTATTGTAATCATCCAGATTTTTTTGCTTAGCTCCTATAAGCATCGGAAATGCCCTGTCTAGCAGGATTACAATCGAGAATGACGCTCCTGCTTTTGCTTGTGCAAAAATATCTCTTTGCTGTTTGGCGTGTATTTCTATCTTTGATTCTTCCTCGGGTTTGTTTTCCAGCTGTTTTCGTCGGCTCTTGAATAAGTCGATGATAATTTGCCATGCATTACTTATGCATGTAGATACAGTTTCTCCAACCGAAGTACGTCTTGGCTGGAAATCATAAGAACCACCGCTGATGCTTGCTATTGTCGTACCATTTGCGCGGATAAAGGCAGTTGTTCCCTCGGCAATAATAATGCCTTCAACATCCTTGTAAGTTGCCATTTCCTGTTCGGTTATGACACGTGCCACCTGACCTGGAGTGATATTCCAGTGAATACGCTGGTTTGTAACAATCAGATCTTCCTTCAGATTTTCCTTTTCATTTTTATTGCCCTGTTGGATATCTGTAGGCTGATTCTGAGGTTGTGTTGCTTCAGGTATATTTCCGGAAACTTTAGTTCCACATTTTACACAAAACTTGGCACCTGGTTTTAATGGAGCGCCACATTTAGAACAATTCATATATAATTGTTATTTTAAGATTAAACATTATTTGGTAATTCTGACACTTCTTATTTTTCCATTCATGTCGGACGATACGCTCATCAGATTATAAAATCCGTCCGGCGCACTTTTATGCTCATCCAAATTGTATTGAATTTCATACCCTTTTTGTCCGCTAACTGATGTTGTCCGGCTCATGCTGATCGGTTTTCTAGGGCTTATACCCCATTCCTTGTAGAGTTGGTCGTTTATTTTTGATTGAATTTCTGCTATGTTTGCGTCAACCTGTGCTCTAACTTGTGCTAGTAAAGACATGGGTTTTGTTTCTTCTTCTATTGGGATAGGTACGTTTTCCAGTTTGCAGGAAGCTGTTGTTGGATTTATCAATGTTCCGATATTGGTATTTGTTGCAGGTTTTGAAGCTTTGTTCATCTTCTTGTTCATGATGAATAGCGTCGGATCACCAAATAGGTTAAACTCTACTAGAGTTGTTGATTCCACAGGTCCTATTTCAGAAGTCTGATGCATAATCCTTTTGGCTTCGAACAATGCGGCTCCAGCCGGCAGACCATCCAGCATATTGTTTACAAATTCTCCGGTAACGATGTCTGCATTATTCATTAGTACAGGAGAATTTGCTTCACGAGGGTCAGGCTGACCGTATGCCACACGTGACGCACCCAGATATATTAATGTGTTTGTACTCATAGCCGTCAAAAGCATACTGTGTTCCTTGTCGAAACCAATGAAACGGGCTCCATAACAGGCTTCAGATACAATTACGTTAGGTTGTTTGCATGCGGCGATTGCTGCTGGGAAAACTGCAATTCTCCAGTCTTCAGGATTCTTTGTAGATTGACCCAAGAAATAGAATGTATCTTTGGCTGCACTGCCATGTAAATTAAAGAAAAATAGCTGTGCGTTTGTATTAAATACTTGACCAATTATATTATGATCAACTTCAGGAGTAAGGAATAATTGGCCATATAATATTTCTTTTGGTAATGGTTTGTAACTAGGAAACAGCTGTTCTCTGCTCATCCTGTTTGTTACTTTGGCTGTTACTTTCATCCAGTGAGGGTCACACTGTCCATATCCTGCATCTATCTCAATAACAGGATTTTCGACAGCTCTTTGCAGATAGCCGGCAAGATCCTGATATACTGCATCTGTCGCTAACGGTAATCTGCCAACATAAAACAGTGCATCATAAAAAAATATTTCTCCGGATCGGATTGCGTCATTCATCTTTGTTCCATAGGGATATGCATATAATAAATCCGTATCAATTTTTTTATCAGGGTCACTTGCTTTATCCCCCAAATAATGTGGTAGGGCAGGCATAGGTATTATGTCATCTCCACCTATGATAAACAGGAATGTTGACGGCTCTTCACGTTTTCGTGTTTCTTCATCGTGAATTTGTTTGAGAATGTCGGCATATTCATACCATGGAGAATTCTGGTCAAGGCTTCTTTTACTGAAGAAACCTTTTTGTTCAACTCCTGTATCTGCCAGTCTATAAAGGACACCTTGTTCCGCTTTAAGTTTTATATAGGACTTTAAAAGTTCAGTTATATCCTGTTGGCTGACTGATAATTTTCTGGCCAGATTGGGTATATGTGTAAACAATATGCCTTTTAATATCGGAGCTTCAGAATTTTTTTCGTATTCCAGCTCGACCTTGGTTCCGCATTCTGGGCAGAATAGCATGTCATCATCTAGTTGGTTACCACATTCGGGGCAAAACATAGGCATTAATAAATTAGTTTGTTATTTGATGTATTTTTCTCTTTTCTTAGTTACACCTTTCACATAATTACGAGCTTCGGCTGTACTCAGGTTGTTAGTCAGATGGTGGTATAACTTATTGTAGTCAAGCTTGTTGATTTCGTTATAGGCATTACTTATACGTGTTGTTCCAATGAACGCGCGGCTTACATTTCCCGCTCCCGTATTATAGCTTGCTATTACGCATAACCTTCTGCATTGTGCATCTTTTACCTCATCAAACATGTTGTACAAAACTCTCAGATAGGCTGTTCCCAATTCAATATTCCGTTCAGGATCAAACAAATAACTCTTTGTGGGTACTTTCTCTACACCATAAACGAAACTGTATGCATGTACTCCACCGGATGTTGGAACAAGCTGCATGAGTCCATATGCCGGAATATGACTTGTAGCCTGAGGATTGAAGCTTGATTCCTGTTCTATAACCGCAAAGATCAATGGCTGTTCAATCTGGAATTTATTGCTATATTTTTTAACGATGTCTTTGTACAAAGCAGCAGACTTGGATATATTGTCACTAACTAAAGGCAAATTAATGTAAACAATTTTTCGATTGCTTCCGTCTTTTCCTGTTACTTTAGTTACTGATTTGTTGATTTGCTTTGCTACTTGGTAGGCAATATTTTCCTTGGTTTTATTATTTAGATTTTGAGTTTTTTCACTCTGTGTCAGCGCAGCTTCTTCTTTACTTTTTTCTTTCTTATCCAATTTGATTCTTGCCAGAGTTTTGTCTTTTCGTGAATGCTTTTGAGATTCTGTTTTTTGAGGTATTTTCAGTTCTCCACCTCTGACTACTGGTTGTGGTGGAGTCTTCTTCTTATTTGAGGTCGAGCTTCTCAGGCTCATTACATTTTCTGAAGACAAATCTATATGATAGTCCGACAAATCCAGTAATCCATCTAATATTGGATTTTGGGTAATAGGTTTGGATTGATCGACTTGTGAACGATAGGGGCAAGTGCTTCCCCGACTGACCATTAAATTGTATATAGCTTCTGTAAGCTTTTCGTCAATTTCTTCCTGATTGGCGTTCGGATCAACTGCAATTTCTACCAAAGCATTGCCTTTCTCGAAATTTACAATAGAACGTGATAGAAAATCATCACTATATTCAACCCATTCATATTTTGAATCAAGGACTATAGAATCACCTCCCCAAACTTTTTGGATATTGTTTTTATATATGTTAAATTCAGCTGTCGCTTTCTCAATATAGTCATTATAAGCTTTTTTTACGGAGTCGGCATATTGCTCAAAGTCATTTTTTTTCTGTATTAATGCGGGCATTAAAATCCCTGACCAGTGAATTCAATTCATCTTCCGTTGTTTGTGCTTTTATTGGTATATGGCAAACAACTTGTAATATAAATACATATATTACAAACCTTAAATATTGTTGTTTGTAGCCGTATAGTTTCATCATTCAACTGTTTTTCATAAATTAATCAAATACGATATAATTCTCTTTTTTGCAAAGTTAACAGATTACTTATTTTTTAAAAAGAAAATTTAATAAAAAATGTTAGAACTGTTATATAACACTTTTGTATATATTTTATGCCGTATATGGGGTGATGATTTGATGTTTATACTGTAATTTTTACGTATATTTATATTATAAGAGTGATAACTTTATTCTTTTTGTAATAATAATTGTTATATTATGGAATGTCTTTTTATTATAATAATAGAGAAGGAAGTTAAAGATATACAACCATTTTTTATATAAAAAAAAACGGCGGTGCAAAATTCATTATGAACCTTGCACCGCTTTATGTTTTATGAAAACATTTATTTGTTTTTATACATGTTTTCGTAATAATTCTGATAATCCCCGCTTGTTACGTTTTTCACCCATTCCTGATTGTTCAGATACCATTCGATGGTTTTTACTATACCGTCCTCAAATTTTGTTTCCGGTGTCCATCCTAACTCTTCAGAAATCTTTGTTGGATCGATCGCATAACGCTTGTCGTGTCCCAATCTGTCTTTTACGTAAGAAATTAGCGAATCATTAATCCAGTCTATAGATATTTCACCGTTTTCGTTGAGTTCCTTTTTCTTTAGTATTTTTCTCAATTCAGGTTTCTCCGCCATCATGTCGTGGATGGTGCTTATTGTCAGCTTTACTATATCTATATTTTTCTTTTCGTTATGTCCGCCTACGTTGTAAACCTCTCCGCATCTGCCTTTGTTAACCACCAGATCAATGGCCTTACAGTGATCTTCCACGTATAGCCAGTCTCTTACATTCGAACCGTCGCCATATACAGGCAGTCTTTTCCCCTCTAGTATATTCTTTATTATAAGCGGAATAAGTTTTTCAGGGAAGTGGTAAGGACCGTAATTGTTTGAACATCTGGTTATTGTAACCGGCATCTTGTATGTGTCGTGATATGCCATGACAATCATGTCCGCACTTGCCTTTGATGCACTGTAAGGGCTATGTGGACATAATGGAGTGGTTTCAGTGAAATATCCTTCCGAACCTAACGAGCCATAAACTTCATCGGTAGAAACTTGATGGAATCTCACGTCCTTTCTCCATGTAGGATAGCCTGTTTCATCTTTGCCAGTAACCCAGGCTCTACGGGCTGCATCCATGAGGTTTTGTGTGCCTAATATGTTGGTCTGTAGAAACAACTGAGGGTCTTCTATGCTGCGGTCAACGTGACTTTCTGCTGCAAAATTCACGATACAGTCGAATTTATAGTCAGCAAACAGACGTTCTACAAGTTCGCTGTCGCATATATTACCTCTTACAAAAAAGCAGCGTTCATTGTCAATATCGCTGGCTATTGTAGCCAGATTTCCCGCATACGTCAAAGCATCCAATATTACGACTTTAATATCATCGTGTTTTTTCAGAATGTATTTGATGTAATTAGAACCTATGAAACCTGCTGCTCCTGTGACTAAATACGTTTTCATAAAAAGTGTTTATAATTCGAGTGCAAATTTGGGAAAGATTTCTTTAACTGACAAATATTTTTGCAATTAATCTTTTAGCTCAATTACCTCTAGGTCTGAGAAGTTACAATTATTGATATTGAACCTCACAAGCGTACGTACGGTGTGAAAACCATATTTGCCGGCAGCTCCCGGATTGATGTGCAGGAAGCCTAGTTCATTGTCATATTTCACCTTCAGAATATGCGAATGACCGCTTATGAATAGGTTGGGAGAGGACTCTTGCAATACCTTTTTTATGCTGTTGTCATATTTTCCTGGGTATCCTCCTATATGTTTCATAATGACATCGGCACCCTCTACGGTAAATCTGTTTGTTTCAGGTAGTATTTTGCGGATATCCTGTCCGTCAATATTGCCATATACACCTCTGAACGGCCTGAATTCGGCAAGCCTGTCCATGACTTCTTTTGAGCCTATGTCTCCTGCATGCCATATCTCGTCACATTCCTCAAAATATTTCAGATACCTCTCGTCCCAATATCCGTGCGTGTCAGACAATAATCCGATTCTTTTCATCCCACAATATGAATTATTTCAGTATGGCTGCTATATTTTTGATTATTTCCGGGTTAGGCAAATCTTTTTTCTGAATGAGCAGATAAGCGAAATTGTCTGCCAGAATTTCTTCCGGATTTATTGTGTATTTAGTGTTTCTTCCCACTTTGTCATAAAAATCTTCAGCCTTGTCAATACCGTATATGATGGTCTTGCCGTCTGTGCGCAAAGGTATAAGATTTTCATCCAGCGGTATAAGACCTACGTTCAGATAGTCGCCAAGTCCTCCGGTAGTGTATGCCTTGTCTGAATATATAATCATCGAGCATTTCTGTTTTGTTCCGTCAATAGTAAATTCGGCATAGCTGTCGTACTGTTCGATGTCCGGATTTGAGATTTTCCTTTCCACTATGTCTATAGGGAAAAACAGTTCTCTGTCAGTTACTTCGAATCCAATTACAGAATAAACAGATTTTTTGAAATTCTTGTCGCTTCTAGTTAAAAGATGAAACATTTCATGAGCAAGAAGATATTCCAGATTATCTTTTGTCGCCTTATTGATAAAATCCTCTCCCAGTGCAATCCAGTTCTTTCTGGTATATGCCGTTACGTTCATCTCTTCTTTCATTGATGTCTTGACAAGTATAATCTCATGAGGATATTTTATTTTCAGTTTTTGTTTGTCTATCTTCGCTTGAAGCGATTTGAACGCTGCTGTAATCTTTTTCTTGTCTTCGTCGCTCCAGTTCAATGTCTCGTTCATCGCAAGTCTGAGCAGTTCTGATTTTCTTCCGTCTTCTTTTCCCAGACGTAAATTTATATCCAGGCTGTTCAATTTATTGGTGAAGTTATCTATGTCTGTGATAAGCATTTGTGCTTCAGCCTTTGTGGCGAAACGATAGGATATTTTTTTCTGTGCCAGTGCTACAGTTGAGATACAAAGTAATATTGCCGATAATACTAAATGCGATATTTTCATAATCGAGATTTTTTATGATTATATTTATTTTGATTTACAACAGCGTAAATTTAAATAAAAAAAAGCCATTCACATATATCAAGCTTTATCTTTTACGTTTTTTTATATCGTGTCCGTAAAAAGAACCTTGGTTTGTGAATGGCTTTTTTATTATGATATATCCTTATTCTTTGTCTTTAAGAGCTTCGAAAATCAGTTTTTCAAGTTCTTCTGCCAGTTCAGGATTGTCTTGTATGCAAACTTTGGCTGCGTCTCTTCCCTGTCCCAGTTTTGTATCATTGTAGCTATACCATGATCCGCTTTTCTTGATTATTCCTAGTTCAGCTCCCAGGTCTATTATTTCTCCGCTTCTGGAGATACCTTCGCCAAACATAATGTCGAATTCGGCTTTGCGGAAAGGAGGTGCTACTTTGTTCTTCACAACTTTCACCCTTACCTGGTTACCGATAACATCTTCTCCGTCCTTCAGTTGTGTAGTACGGCGTATGTCAAGTCTTACTGACGCATAGAATTTCAGAGCGTTACCGCCGGTAGTAGTTTCAGGGTTACCGAACATTACACCGATTTTCTCGCGCAACTGGTTGATGAAGATACAGGTAGTGTTTGTCTTGTTAATGGTTGATGTAAGCTTTCTCAGTGCCTGCGACATCAGTCGTGCCTGAAGACCTACGCGGTTGTCGCCCATGTCGCCTTCTATTTCAGCTTTAGGAGTAAGTGCAGCTACAGAGTCGATAACGATGATGTCGATAGCTGATGAACGGATCAGCTGGTCTGCAATTTCGAGAGCCTGTTCACCGTTGTCCGGCTGTGAGATAAGCAGATTGTCGATGTCAACTCCAAGTTTTGCAGCATAGAAACGGTCGAAAGCATGCTCAGCATCGATGAAAGCTGCTATACCGCCTGCCTTCTGTGCTTCTGCAATGGCATGTATTGCCAGAGTGGTCTTACCTGATGATTCAGGACCGTAGATTTCTATGATACGTCCTTTAGGATAACCGCCTACACCAAGTGCGGCATTAAGTCCTATTGAACCGCTAGGGATTACTTCAACTTCTTCCACATGGTCATCACCCATTTTCATGATTGAACCTTTTCCGAAGTTCTTTTCTATCTTGTCCATGGCAGCCTGCAGTGCCTTCAGTTTTTCCGAGTTATTAGGCTTTGAAGGGCTGTCTATGCCACCTTCAAATTCCAGTTCGTCTTTCTTTGCCATATATGATTGAGTTTATATGTTGTTATTATTTTAAAATCTGTGCTGCGTGGTCTTTTGTCTTCACCTCTTTAGGAGAAATGATTCTTTCTATCACCCCTTCTTCGTTGATGATGAAGGTAGTACGGAAAGTTCCCATATATTTTCTTCCGTACATGCTCTTTTCACCCCAAACACCGAATTCCTGAACCAGTTTCTGTTCCGTATCGGCAATGATGGTGAATGGCAGACTGTTCTTTTCAATGAATTTCTGGTGCGATTTGGCATCCTGTATGCTTGCACCTATAATTTCGTATCCTGCATTTTGCAGAGCCTCGTAGTTGTCGCGCAGATTGCATGCCTGTGCAGTACATCCGCTGGTCATGTCTTTAGGATAGAAGTAAAGTACTACTTTCTTTCCTTTGTAATTGCTCAGGCGTATTTCTTCGCCTTTTTCGTTCAGTCCCAAAAAGTCGGGCGCCTTGTCTCCTACATTCATGGTATATATAAAGATAATTAAAGCCCGCTCTGGAATAAGTCATACTGAGGATACATATTCCGAAGCGGACTTTTTATGTTATTGTATTAAAGTTCCAAATCTCCGTCGAACACTTCATGCCATGGCAATCCGTACATGTTCAATGCTTCCATGAATGGATCCGGATCGAATTCTTCCACGTTCCATACTCCCGGACGTTTCCATAATCCTTTCAGGAACATCATGGCACCTATCATTGCCGGAACACCTGTAGTGTAGCTTACTCCCTGCATACCTGTTTCCTTGTAAGCAGCCTGGTGAGAACAGTTGTTGTAAACGTAGTATGTACGTTCCTTTCCGTCTTTCACACCGCGGATACGGCAACCGATAGAAGTTTCGCCTTCGTAGTTTTCGCCAAGATCCTGTGGGTTAGGCAATACGGCTTTCAGGAACTGCAATGGAACGATTTCCATTCCGTTGTAGTTGATAGGCTCGATGCTTGCCATACCGATGTTCTGTATCACTCTCAGGTGAGTGAGGTATTCCTGTCCGAATGTCATCCAGAAGCGTGCACGCTTGATGGTAGGGAAGTTCTTTACGAGCGATTCGAGCTCTTCGTGATAAAGCAGATATGAATCGCGCGGACCGATGTTTGGATAAGTCAAATCCTTGTGGAATTCCAGAGGTTTTGTAGTTACCCATTTTCCGTCTTCCCAGTAACGTCCGTTCTGAGTGATTTCGCGGATATTTATTTCAGGGTTGAAGTTTGTAGCAAATGCCTTGTGGTGATTTCCTGCATTACAGTCAACGATGTCAAGGTAATGCATTTCGTCGAAGTGGTGTTTAGCTGCATATGCAGTATATACACCGCTCACTCCCGGGTCGAATCCGCATCCGAGGATGGCAGTCAGACCTGCATCTTCGAAACGTTTCTTGTAAGCCCACTGCCAGCTGTATTCGAAATGAGCTTCGTCTTTTGGCTCATAGTTGGCTGTATCAAGATAGTTCACTCCTGCCTGCAAGCAAGCTTCCATGATAGTCAAATCCTGATAAGGAAGAGCTACGTTAATAACGATTTCGGGTTTAAAACTGTTGAATAAAGCCACCAGTTCGGCCACATTGTCTGCATCTACCTTAGCGGTTTTGATGTTTGGGTTGCCGATTGCCTTTACAATCGCGTCACATTTTGACTGGGTGCGGCTAGCAATCATCACTTCTGTGAAAACTTCAGGATGCTGAGCCACCTTGTGTGCAACAACGGTACCTACACCGCCTGCACCGATAATCAATACTTTACTCATTTAATATATTAATGTGAAATTTTAATTCCCGGTAAACGTTACCGTTCAATATGCAAAGATAAGACTTTTTTCAAAATTGCATGCAGTATTGTTCAAATATCATTATTTTTATATCAGAATAGAAAAAACAATAACATTGTTTGTTACTTTTGTGTGAACAATGGATAATTGTTTTTGTTATAGTATTTGAAATATAAAAAACAGGAAAAAGGTATGAAGAAAATGTTAATCAGTGCAGCAGCCTTTGCTGCGGTTGTTTTGTCATCTTGTGGAACAACAGGCAAATCAGTAGATATTTCGGGCGAGTGGAATGTTGTATCTGTAAAGGGTGAACAGGTAGCAGGCAATCCTTACATAGGTTTTAATCTTGCAGAAGGACGTATATACGGAAATGCCGGATGTAACAGAATAATGGGTGGAGTAGAGGTTGACTCTGTCAATCCGGGCAAAATAGGATTTACCGGAGTAGGTGCGACACGTATGATGTGTCCTGACATGGAAACAGAACAGAAAGTTCTTGAGGCATTGAACGAGGTTGCCGGATATCAGGCTTCGTCTGCCGGAGTAGAGCTTACTGACAAGGACGGCAATGTATTGATGTCGCTCGAAAAGAAAGAAGCTCCTGCCGTATCAGTAAATGACATCAATGGCAAATGGAATATAACAAAGGTGGAAGGTGCTGCTGTGGAGGTTGCTGACAAGACTCCTTTCATCTCATTCAATGTGGCAGAGAACGCTGTCCACGGAAACGGCGGATGCAACATCATCAACGGTTCATTCTCTCAGGAAGAGGGCAATCCTTCTTCTCTTAAATTCGGTCAGATGATAAGCACCATGATGGCAGGTCCTGGTATGGAAACAGAGCGTAAGGTCCTTTCTGCCATGAATAAAGTAGCTTCATTCGTTGTTAATGAAGACGGAACTTTGTCGCTTATGGATGTTGCTGATAATGAGGTTCTTCTGCTGGTTAAGAGCGAAGACGGAACAGTGTCAGAATAAGTCTTGATACGTTTAAAAAAAATGAACGCACGTTTCTGGTAAAACGTGCGTCCATTTTGTCTCGAATGGGCGTCCATTTTGTTTCGAACGTGCGCACGTTTTCTTTCTTTATTTATATAGCCCTTCATTATTTATAATTTCATATACCGCAGGATGCAGAAAATATCTCACGTCTTTACCCTGTGATATACTCTGGCGGATAAAGGTTGAGCTTACTTCTATCAATGGACTGTCAACGGCTCTTACGTTTTGTGGCAACGTTTCTGGAATATCATATCCTAGTCGTGGATAGACCAATACATGATGCTTTGATATGATTTCTTCCGGCGATTTCCAACGGTCGAAAGCCGCCCAGTTGTCGGCTCCGATTATCAGGTAGAAATCCCTGTCAGGGTATGTTTCGGACAGTTTGTTAAGGGTATTTATGGTATATGAAGGTTTGGGAAGACTGAACTCAAAATCGGAGACGCGGAAACGTCCGTATCCACTTACAGCAGCGTGCACCATCCTCAGACGGGTCTTGTCGTCAAGAAGCTTTTCGTTTTGCTTGAACGGGTTTTGTGGGGAAACGAGAAACCATAATTCGTCAATGTAATCATTCTCGCACAAGTAGTTGGCCAATGCCAGATGTCCTATGTGGATTGGATTAAACGAGCCTCCGAAAATGCCTGTTCTTAACTTCTTCTCTTCCATAATCTGTAGTTGACAACTTGCCATGCCGCAACCAGTATCATGGCTGTAGCTATTATATATTCTTCCTTGGCGATTGCCACTATGCCTACGGCAATAGCTGCAAAACCGATGACGATTGTTAAAATCGCCATCAGTTGCATTATCTTTTTAGGATTTCTGGCCATATTATTTTTTCAGGAAATTACTGATGGTTTCAAGTGCTTCGGCCTGTGCTTTTTCCAGCACGTCGTTCACTATCACTACATCGAACTTGTCGGCATAACTTAGCTCGAACTCGGCTTTTGCTATACGGCTTTCTATCACTTCCGGAGAATCTGTGCCGCGTCCGTTAAGTCGTTTGCGCAGTTCTTCCACTGATGGTGGCTGGATGAATACGGAGAGGGCACGTTCGCCATAGAATTTCTTTATGTTGCATCCGCCTACTACATCAACATCGAATATCACGTTCTGACCTTCCGAAAGCTGTTTCTCGACTTGCGATTTCAGTGTTCCGTAGAAGCGGTCGGTATATACTTCTTCGTATTCAAGAAACTCTCCATCTGCTATTTTCTGTCTGAACTCATCAGGAGTAAGGAAGAAATATTCCACTCCGTTCTGTTCTGTACCGCGTGGCGGGCGGCTTGTTGCCGAGATTGAAAATGCCAGATTAAGGTTCTGTTTCAGCAGATAGTTTATTATTGTTGATTTGCCTGAACCTGATGGGGCTGAAAAGATTATAAGTTTTCCCATGATTACATTACGTTTAATACCTGTTCCTTGATTTGTTCCAGCTCGTCTTTCATCTGGACTACTATGTTTTGCATTTCTGCATGGTTTGACTTGCTGCCTGTAGTGTTGATTTCACGTCCCATTTCCTGAGCTATGAATCCAAGCTTCTTGCCCTGACCGTGTCCGCCTGCCATTGTTTCGCGGAAGTATTTCAGGTGGTTGGCGAGACGTTGTTTCTCTTCGTTGATGTCAAGCTTTTCGATATAGTATATCAGTTCCTGTTCCAGACGGTTCTTGTCATAGTCAACGCTTATTGTCTTCTCCAGTGCATCGGTGATTTTTTCTCTTATGCGTGCCACTCTTTCTTTTTCGAATGGTTCGATGGATGCGAGCAGACGTTCGATGTTGTCAATCTTTTCGTTGAATTTCTTTTCAAGAGCTGCTCCTTCCTGTTTGCGGAAGTTTACCAGTGCATTGATGGCTTCTTCCACAGCACCTTTGGCCACTTCCCATTCCTCGTCTTCCAGCACCTGCATGTCAACCTTTGTCAGTACGTCGGGCATGCGGAGCAGGGTGGCAAACCAGTCGGAAGGTAATGGAATATTACAAGTTTCTGATATATTCTTTATTTGTGAGTAGTAATTCTGGAGCAGTGCGGCGTTGATAGGAGTTGCTGCGTCCGAAGCTTCCTTTTCTATCCACAGGCTGAAGTCAACTTTTCCGCGTTCAAGACTTTTGGAAATCATGTTTCTGATTTCCATTTCTTTTTCTCTGTACAATGGGGCTATTCTGGCTGATACGTCAAGTGCCTTGCTGTTTAGTGATTTTATCTCTACGATAATTTTTTTATCGTTGTAAGTAACTGTTGATTTACCGTAACCGGTCATTGATTGTATCATAACAAATTCTATTTTTTTGCAAAAGTAAGGAAAAGTGAGGAATTTATAGAAAGAGAGTGGGATAAAAAGTGTATATTTGCAGACAATAATATATTAAAAGTAAACTATGTCGTGTATTTTACATATTGAGACTTCTACAGAAGTATGTTCCGTATCTGTAAGTCAGGACGGAGCTTCTATTTTTACAAAGGAAGATTTTAACGGACCATCTCATGCCACAGTGCTTGGTGTGTATGTTGATGAGGCTTTGTCGTTTGTTGATAATCATGCTATTCCGCTCGATGCAGTGGCAGTGAGTTGCGGGCCTGGTTCATATACCGGACTGAGAATAGGAGTTTCTATGGCAAAAGGTATTTGCTATGGCAGAAATATTCATCTGATAGGTATTCCTACGCTGGAAGTGATGTGTGTTCCTGTGCTTCTCAATCATGATTTGCCCGACGATGCTTTGCTGTGTCCTATGATTGATGCTCGCCGTATGGAGGTGTATGCCGCAATATACGACCGTTCTTTGAAGGCTTGTCGTGAAATCAGTGCCGACATAATAGACGAGAATTCTTATAAGGAATTCCTTGACGAACATCCGGTTTATTTCTTTGGTAACGGTGCTGCGAAATGTCGCGAAAAGATTACTCATACTAACGCTCATTTCATTGATGACATTCATCCGCTGGCAAAATGGATGTTCCCTTTGGCAGAAAAGGCTATCGCCTGTGAAGATTATAAGGATGTAGCTTATTTTGAACCTTTCTATCTGAAAGAATTTGTAGCTTCTACGCCTAAAAAACTACTTTGATATAAACATTATTACGAATATATGGAATACAATACACAGCAACGCCGTCTTCCGCTTCCTGAATATGGACGAAGTGTGCAGAACATGGTTGACCATGCGCTTACGATAAAAGACCGTGAGCAAAGGCAGATATGTGCAAACACTATAATCAAGATTATGCGCGGAATGTTTCCGCAATATAAGGACAATGCAGACCTGAATCAGAAACTTTGGGATCATTTGGCTATTATGTCTGATTTTAAGCTTGATATTGATTATCCGGTGGAGATTGTAAAGAAGGAAAGCCTGCATGTGAAGCCTGACAGGGTTCCTTATCCTCAGTCAAAATTGCGTTATAAGCATTATGGCCGTTTTGTGCAGGATATGATTAATGTTGCTGCAGGATATGAGGAAGGTGAAGAGAAAAGACAGCTCATCAATCTTATTGCCAACCAGATGAAGAAGGACTATCAGAACTGGAATAAGGATGGTGTCGATAATCAGAGAATTGTTGACGACCTGTGTGAGTTGTCCGACGGTAGAATAAAAATTACTGTAGATGATGTGAAAATGTTTGAACATCGTGTGTTTACGCAACGCCGTCGTCAGACAAACAACAATCAGCAGAAGCGTAAAAACAATAATGATAAGTAATTGTCGGTTATCATATGTCATCGTGTGGAATGACTAATGACAGACTGACTTAATAATTAAGAATATGAGCTCATTTGTAATAGAAGGCGGACACAAACTTCATGGAGAGATAACACCTCAGGGAGCAAAGAATGAAGTTCTGCAGATATTATGTGCCACATTGCTCACTTCGGAAGAAGTTACGGTTCATAATATCCCTAATATACTGGATGTGAACAATCTGATTCAACTTATCAGCGACATGGGGGTGAAGGTTTCAAAACTGAATGCTGACACTTATTCGTTCAAGGCTGATAACGTAAATCTGTCATATCTGGAAAGTGAGGAGTTTTTGCTCAGATGTTCCAAACTGAGAGGTTCTGTTATGCTTGTCGGACCACTGTTGTCGCGTTTCGGTAAGGCTATGATTTCAAAGCCGGGGGGAGACAAGATAGGCAGACGCCGACTGGATACACATTTTATCGGTATTCAGAAACTGGGAGCTTCATTCGAATATGATGCGGAACGTGGGGTATATACGCTTTCTGCAGATAATTTGAAAGGAACATACATGTTGCTTGACGAGGCTTCTGTGACGGGTACAGCCAATATTGTTATGGCTGCTGTACTTGCCGAGGGAGTGACGACTATATATAATGCAGCTTGTGAACCTTATCTTCAGCAATTATGCAAGATGCTGAACCGTATGGGAGCAAAGATTTCCGGAATAGCATCAAATCTGCTTACTATAGAAGGTGTAAAGGAATTGAAAGGTTGCACTCATACTGTATTGCCTGATATGATTGAGGTTGGTAGTTTCATAGCTATGGCAGCTATGACCAGAAGTGAAATTACCATTAAGAATGTTTCGTATGAGAACCTTGGTATAATCCCTGACAGCTTCCGCAGATTGGGTATCAGACTCGAGCAGAAAGGTGATGACATATTGGTGCCCCAGCAGGAACATTATGAAATAGAGTCGTTCATAGACGGATCTATTATGACTATAGCCGATTCACCATGGCCTGGACTTACTCCTGACTTGCTTAGTGTTATGCTGGTAGTGGCTACACAGGCTAAGGGTAGTGTGCTTATACATCAGAAGATGTTTGAAAGCAGGCTGTTCTTTGTTGACAAACTCATAGACATGGGAGCACAGATAATATTGTGCGATCCGCATAGAGCAGTAGTTATCGGTCATGACCATAATTTCAGTCTGAGAGGTGGAAATATGACTTCGCCGGATATACGTGCCGGAATTGCGTTGCTTATTGCTGCCATGGGAGCAGAAGGCACAAGCCGGATTCACAATATAGAACAGATAGACCGTGGATATCAGAATATAGAACAACGTCTGACTGCACTGGGGGCTCGTATCACAAGAATTTAATTAATACAGATGATTAGAAAAGAAGAAGTATATAAAATAGGAGTGATAAACAAACCTCATGGGGTGAAAGGAGAGGTTTCCTTTACTTTCACTGATGATATATTCGACCGTGTGGATTGTGATTATCTTATTTTGCTTATGGACGGGATTCTTGTACCGTTTTTTATAGAGGAATATCGTTTCCGTTCGGATAATTCTGCTTTGGTGAAATTTGAGGATGTGGATACGGCAGAAAAGGCCAGAATGTTTACCAATGTGGAAGTGTTTTTCCCTATGAAATATGTGGAGGAACAGGACGAAGTAACATCGTGGAACTATTTTGTGGGCTTCGAAGTGAATGATGTAAATCATGGAATACTTGGCAGGATAGTTGATGTGGATGACGCTACTATAAATGTACTGTTCGTTATTGAAAAGGAAGACGGAAGCGAGATCCTGTTGCCTGCACACGAAGAATTCATACTTGATATTGACCATAAGAAGAAGTGTGTGAAAGTGGATATTCCTGAAGGATTGTTGGAATAATAAAAACTGATGAGCATGAGAAAGAAAGGACGTAAGGCGTTTTGGCATAATATTAAGTTTAAATATAAACTGACTATCATCAACGAAAATACGTTGGAAGAGGTGGTAGGAATACATGTTTCCAAACTGAATGGGCTTTCTGTCCTTATATTTGCTTGCACTGTAATATTTATTATTGCTGCGTTGATAATCGCATTTACGCCACTGAGAAACTATTTGCCTGGTTATATGAACAGTGAGGTGCGCGAAATGGTTGTCGCCAATGCTTTAAGGGCTGATTCATTGAGACAGGCATTGGAAAAACAGAACATGTATATAATGAATATACAGGATATTTTCAGTGGAAAAATAAAGGCTGACACGGTTCAGTCGATAGATTCGCTCACCAATCTGCGTGCTGAACAGCTTATGGAAAGAACTAAGGAAGAAGAGGAATTCCGTCAGCAGTATGAACAGAAGGAACGGTATAATTTGCGTGCCATAGATACAGGGAATGCGGTGGCAGGACTGGTGTTTTTCAAGCCTGTAAACGGAGTTATGGATATGAATTTCGATCCTGAAAAGAAACATTACGGGATAGATGTGATAACTGGTCCTAATGCAAACGTTCTGGCTGTATTGGATGGAACTGTAATCATGGCTGCATATACAATAGACGATGGTTACGTAATACAAATCCAGCATTCGCAAAATTTTATCAGTATATATAAACACTGTGGTTCATTGATGAAACAACCTGGAGATAAGGTAAAAGGTGGCGATGTCATTGCTTTGGTGGGAAAAAGTAAGGAAAAGCCAAGCGGACATTATCTTCACTTTGAACTTTGGCACAGGGGTACGCCAATCAATCCGGAAAAATATGTAGTTTTCTAAGATTATGAAGAAACAGATAGCAATTTTGGGCTCTACTGGGTCTATTGGTACCCAGGCTTTACAAGTGATAGAGGAACATCCTGATTTATACGAAGTGTATGCTCTGACAGCTAATAATAAAGTAGAAAAACTTATTGAACAGGCCAGAAAGTTTCAGCCTGAGGCTGTAGTTATAGCAAACGAAGATAAGTATCAGCAACTTAAAGATGCTTTGGCTGACCTGCCTATAAAGGTTTATGCTGGAGCTGAAGCATTGTGTGAGATAGTGGAATCGGGACCGGTCAATATAGTTCTCACTGCAATGGTGGGTTATGCAGGTCTGAAACCGACCATGAATGCCATAATGGCCGGAAAAACAATTGCACTTGCCAATAAAGAAACACTGGTAGTTGCAGGAGAGCTTATAACAGAACTTGCACAGCAGTACAGGACTCCTATTTTGCCGGTTGACTCTGAACACTCGGCAATATTCCAGTGTCTTGAAATGAATAATCCTATCAGTAAGGTTATTCTTACTGCATCAGGAGGGCCTTTCCGTACATTCAGCATGGAACAACTGGCAACAGTAACCAAGGAACAGGCTTTGAAGCACCCTAACTGGAGTATGGGAGCAAAGATTACCATAGATTCTGCTTCTATGATGAATAAAGGATTTGAAGTTATAGAGGCCAAATGGCTTTTTGGAGTTAAGCCTGAACAGATTGAGGTGGTGGTTCATCCACAGTCGGTCATACACTCTATGGTGGAATATAAGGACGGTGCGGTAAAGGCCCAGCTTGGTGTACCAGACATGCGTCTGCCGATACAATACGCGTTCTCTTATCCTAAACGCGAGAGTCTGTCGGGCGAACGTCTTGATTTCATGAAATGCAATACACTTACATTTGAAGCTACTGACACAAAACGTTTCAGAAACCTTGCTTTTGCATACGAGGCTATGAACCGTGGAGGTAATATGGCTTGTATATTGAATGCAGCCAATGAGGTGGTTGTTGCAGCTTTCCTGAAAGACCAGATATCTTTCCTGGGTATGAGTGATGTAATCGAAAAAACAATGAATAAGGTGGCTTTCATCAGTAACCCTACATATCAGGATTATGTAGAGACTGACGCTATAGCACGCCGTATAGCTGCAGAGTTTGTCATAAATTCGGGCTTTTAGTCAATAACCTATTAAAAAAAGTAAGAAAAATCAATGGAGACATTTTTTATCCGTGCCCTTCAATTGGTGCTAAGCTTGTCTATTCTGGTCATAGTACATGAAGGAGGACACTTCTTTTTTGCGCGTTTATTCAAAATAAGGGTTGAGAAATTCTATATATTTTTCGATCCATGGTTTTCTTTGTTCAAATTCAAGCCTAAGAATTCGGATACGGAATATGGTGTAGGATGGTTGCCGTTAGGCGGATACTGTAAAATTGCAGGTATGATAGACGAATCGATGGATACCGAGCAGATGAAGCAGCCTGCACAGCCTTGGGAGTTCCGTTCAAAACCTGCATGGCAGAGATTGCTGGTGATGATAGGAGGTGTGATGATGAACTTCATTCTGGCTTTGTTCATCTATTCAATGATTCTGTTCACATGGGGTGACAAATATATCGCACTCAAGGATATGAGCTATGGGTTGAAGTTTAACGAAACTGCTCAGGAAATAGGTTTCCGCGATGGTGATATACTAATCAGTGCCGATGGAAAAGAACTTGACCGTTTCGGTATGGATATGATACGCAGTATGGTTGAAGCTAAGGAAGTGACTGTATTGCGTAATGGAGAAACTGTCAATATTGCCATGCCTGAATTGAGCCTTATTGATGTGGCACAGCAGGATCCTATGTTTGTTGATGTATTCCATCCTAATGTAGTCGATTCAGTGCTTGCAGGTGGCGGATTTGCAAATGCCGGAATACAGAAAGGCGACTCGCTTATAGCTGTCAACGGAAAAACTCTTAATTCATGGAATGACTTCCAGAACCAGATTGCCGATTTGAAACTTAGGGCTGAAGTTGCAGAAAAGACTACAGCGGAATTCTCTTTGGTGTATTCGCGTGCGGGAGTAAGAGATACCGTAAATGTGACTACTGACGAGCAGTTCAAAGTGGCTGCCTTTGGAGGACTGCTTAACTACACTCCTACGGTGCGTTCATTCGGTTTCTTCGAGTCATTCCCTGCAGGAGTTACTCTTGGTGTAAATACATTGAAAGGGTATGTGAACGACCTTAAATATGTATTCACTAAGGAAGGAGCCAAGAGTGTGGGTGGTTTCGGTACTATCGGAAGCATCTTCCCTAAGGTTTGGGACTGGCAACGTTTCTGGTCAATGACAGCATTCCTGTCTATTATATTGGCATTTATGAACATTCTGCCTATTCCTGCACTCGACGGTGGACATGTGCTCTTCCTTATCTATGAGATTGTGGCCCGCCGCAAGCCTAGCGACAAGTTCCTGGAACATGCTCAGATGGTTGGTATGTTCCTGCTTTTTGCATTGCTTATCTGGGCAAACTTCAATGACGTACTTAGATTCTTGTTATAATTAAATATCGAAATATGAAGAGAATTTTGTTTTCTGCAATATTGGGAAGTATGATGCTTTCTGCTACATTGGGCAAGGCCCAGGAAAGACTTCCGGAATATCTGCAGGCTGAAAAGTTTACCGAAAGTAAGCTTAAAAACATGTTGTTTTCTACCATGGTCGATCCTCACTGGTTTCAGAATGGAAACGGCTTCTGGTATGAATATAAGACTTCCGAAGGTAAGTTCTGGTATGTGGTAAACCCATCGCAAAAGAAGAAGGAACTGTTGTTCGACCGTGATAAGCTGGCAGCACAACTCACTGAAATAGTGAAAGACCCGTTTGAGGCAAGACAGCTTCCTGTTAAGAATCTTAAGGCTGAAGCTGACGGACGTACTTTTACTTTCGAAGTAGTGTCATCGCAGGATGAAAAAAATGATAAGGACAATAAAACCGAAAAGAAGGTTTTCTATTTTTCGTATGATTTTCCTTCAAAGAAACTGACTCACCTTGCAGATAAGGAAAAAGAACCTAAGAAACTAGGCTGGGCGTCTGTTTCACCCGACGGACAGTCTGTGGTGTATGCCAAGGACTGCAACCTGTATCGTATGAGCATTGCCGACTACCGTAAGGCTCAGAAGGATGAGAAAGACAGTACAATAGTAGAAATTCAGCTTACCACAGACGGTATGCCTGATTTCGGCTATGGTATTCCTTACAGCATACTGAATACAGACACTCTATGTAATGGCAAGCGCCGTAGAGCATGGGGCTGCTGGTCGCCCGATTCAAAGCATTTTGTTACTATAGTTTCGGATGACAGGGCTGTCAAGCCTTTGTGGGTAATAAATTCCATAGCTGAACCTCGCCCTACACTTGAGACATACAAGTATCAGATGCCGGGGGAAATGGAGGCACCGGAAGAACATCTCTATATATTCGATATGACATCGAACACACGTAAGGAGATTAAAGTGTCGGCATGGAAGAACCAGTGGTTGGGACTTGAAGAAAAACCAATGGAAAAGAAACAGAGAGACATGGAATTCCGTCCTTCGGTATGGCAGGGTGACAATAACCGTTTCTTCGTTACACGATATAGCAGAGATCTTCACCGTATTGACGTGTGTACATATACAGTAGGAGAGGATTCCATCGTTCCAATAGTGAAGGAACGCATGAATACTTATCAGGAAACTCGTCCTATACATGTATTGAACGGAGGTAAGGAATTTATACAGTGGAGCGAACGCGACGGCTGGGCGCATCTTTATCTATACGACGACAAGGGAAATCTGAAGAACAGAATTACCGAAGGACCATGGCATGTGGAGCAGGTATTGAAGATAGATGAGGCTACACGTACCGTATATTTCCTGGCAAACGGTAAGGAAAAGGATGAGAACCCTTATTACGAACATCTGTATAAGGTAAATGTAAACGGAAGCGGGCTTACAAGACTGACAAAAGGAGATTACTTCCATCAGATTTCATTGTCGGACGATGCACAGTTTGCGGTAGATAATTTCTCGCGTGTAAACACGGTGCCGTGTGCAGACCTGATTGACAGAAACGGAAACAAGGTGATGACTATTCAGGAAAGTGATTTCTCAAACCTTAAGGCTGCGGGATATAAGTTCCCTGAACTTTTCAAGGTTAAGGCTGCCGATGGTGTGACAGACCTTTATGGAGTGATGTACAAACCATATGACTTTGATTCAACAAAGGTATATCCTATCATAGACTATGTATATCCGGGACCTCAGGTTGAGGCTGTATATTATCCGTTTACACGCATGAGTATCCGTACCGACCGTTTGGCTCAGGCTGGATTTATCGTCATTTCTGTAGGTCAGAGAGGAGGACATCCAAGCCGTTCGAAGTGGTATCACAATTATGGTTACGGCAATATGCGCGATTATCCTTTGGCAGACCACAAGGCAGCGGTTGAGCAGCTGGCTGCACGATATAAATATATAGATATAAATAAGGTAGGTATTCACGGTCATTCCGGTGGCGGTTTTATGTCAACAGCCGCAATATGCCAGTATCCTGATTTCTACAAGGCTGCAGTCTCATGCGCAGGAAACCATGATAACCGTATCTATAACCGCTGGTGGAGTGAAACACACCATGGAGTGAAAGAAACTGTTTCTGAAAAAGGTGATACTACATTCGTATATAAGATAGCTACTAACCCTGAGATAGTAAAGCAATTGAAAGGTCATCTTTTGCTGGTTCACGGCGACATAGACAACAATGTTCATCCGGCAAATACTACACGCGTGGTAAATGCGCTTATCAGGGCAGGCAAGCGTTTCGATATGCTATATCTTCCGGGACAACGTCATGCTTTTGGAGATATGAATGAATATTTCTACTGGAGACTTGTAGATTATTTTTCAGAGCATCTGAAGGGACAAAGTGAAAAATCGGTAGATATTCCTAAGAGGTGATAGAACTTTCTTATATATAAAAACAAATCAGGCTGTCCATGAGGGCAGCCTGATTTGTTTTTATACTGTATGTAGATTATTCGGCTATCGTAACCTTAGCCGATTTCAGCTTCTTGATGTCTGATGTTCCACCATAAAGGATTTCGTATTCACCTTCAAGTGTATGCATAGTATTGCTGTTTGTGTCAAACCATTCAAAGCTTTCAGGAGTAAGTTGGAATTTCACATTGCTTGTCTCTCCCTGACCTATATTTACACGTTTGAATTCTCTTAAAGTCAAAATAGGGCCTTCTTTGTCGTCCGGACGGCGCAAATAAACCTGAACAACTTCTTCTCCGTCGCGTTTGCCTACATTGCTTACAGGAATTTCAAGCGAAAGTGTTTCATCAGCCTTTATAGTTTGAGAACTTAAAGTTGCGTCTCCATATTTGAAAGATGTATAACTAAGACCGTGGCCGAACGGGAATAACGGTTCGTCTGTGAAATATCTGTATGTACGTCCTTTCAGTGAGTAATCTTCGAAGTCAGGCAATTGGCTTGTGCTCTTGTAGAAAGTGAGCGGAAGTCTTCCGGCAGGATTATAGTCACCCATAAGAGTTGCCGCTACAGCTCTACCTCCAGCCTGTCCTGGATACCATGCCTGAAGGATAGCGTCGCACAGCTGTGCTTCTTTTGTAAGTGCCATAGCCGAGCCTGAGAAGTTGACCATAACGATTTTCTTTCCGGCTTTTTTCAGTGCGGCAAGCAACTTGGTCTGTATTGCTGGCAGTTCTATACTTTCTCTGTCTCCACCGTTAAATCCTGGTATTCTGATAGGCATTTCCTCGCCTTCAAGCTGAGGTGAAATACCACCTGCAAATATAACTACATCTGCATCTTTTACTTTGTTTACGGTTGAAGAAAGGTTTAATGGAACTTCGCGTCCGAAATCGAAATTCAGTGTCGCACAGTTTCCTTCTGTAGCAACATAATCAACCTTTATGTCATATGTTTTTCCTTTTTCGACGTTCATCTCGTAAGCATGCGAGTTCTTAACGTTTAGTCCCGATGCAACTTCTTTTCCGTCTATATATAATCTGATATATCCCTGAGTCTGGAAGCTGAATGCTATAGTCTCATCTTTTACCGGTTTCAGTTCCGATTCATATCTTGCCGAGAAATTTCCGAGGTTTACGCCAGGAGCAAATACTGTGGCACCGGCTGTGGTGAAATGGAAAGGAGTACCTACATGAGCGGTAACGTCAGGATCGCCTTCCTGCTTCATCTTGTTCCAATACAAAGCCTTGAATCCTTTTTCGCCATCGGCACTGCACAAATCGAACAGACTTTGCAAAGATACTTCAGAAGTGTGGTCACATCCCTGTTCGTATATAATCTGTGATTCGGGAATGATTTCTTTCAGTCCTTCAAGCAATGTTATAGTCTTGCTTGGAAATCCATTATAGTTACCCCACTGCATTACAGAATCATTAGCGTTAGGACCGATAACCGCTATCTTCATATTCCTGTTTAATGGGAGTATGTTGTTCTTGTTTTGAAGTAGGACAAGTGATTCCTCAGCCATTTTCAATGCAAGGTCTTTATGTTCTTTGCAATCTACAACGCTGTAAGGGATTTCTTTCCATGATACATTTTCGTCCATTTCGCCAAGCTCGAAACGTGCTGTCATAAGGCGTTTCAATGAATTGTCGAGAGTCTCTTCCTTTATCAATCCTTGTTTTACGGCGTCAACCAGCGAACCGTAGCTCTCGCCACATTCCAGGTCTGTTCCTGAATGTACAGCTTTTGCACTCGCATGCTCAGCGTCAGGTTCAGTGTTATGATGTCCTTCAGTATAAAAATCGGCTATAGCCCAACAGTCGGACAGAACGATACCTTTAAATCCCCATTCATCGCGCAAAATCTGCTGCAAAAGCCTTGTACTTCCACAGCATGGTTCGCCTTCGTATCTGTTGTAGGCACACATCACTTCTTTTACTCCGGCTTTTGTCACCAGATCCTTGAATGCCGGAAGGTAAGTTTCCCATAAGTCGCGAGGATCAATATTTTCGGCATTGAACACATGTCTGTTCCATTCCGGTCCGCTGTGTACTGCATAGTGTTTTGCACATGCGTGCAGCTTGTCGTATTTTGTGGAGTCAGGTCCCTGTAATCCTTTTACTACGCTGATACCCATTCTTCCTGCCAGATACGGGTCTTCACCATAGGTTTCCTGACCTCTTCCCCAACGCGGGTCTCTGAAGATGTTTACGTTAGGAGTCCAAAAAGTAAGTCCCTGATATCTTTGCAAGTCTCCGGATTTGGAAAATTCTGTATTCTTGGCTCTGGCTTCATCGGAAACGGCTGTGAATACATCGTATAATAACTCATCATCAAATGATGCAGCCATACCTATACATTGTGGAAATACAGTTGCTGTTCCGGCTCTTCCTACACCGTGTAATGCTTCGTTCCACCAGTCGTATTTCTTTATTCCAAGTCGTGGAATGGCAGGTGAGTTCATTTGCATTAACGATACTTTTTCTTCCAGATTTAATCTGCTGATAATGTCTTCAGCCCTTTCTTCGGGCGATAATGAAGTGTTTTTGTAGGCCGGTTCCTGGCATGAGAACAAGAGGATTCCGCAGCCGGCCAATGCGAAGAAACGCCATGTTTTTCTATTTTTCATAAGATATTAAGAGTTTATGTTTATATAGTGTATTTCATACATTAAAACTGTGGGTAAAGTTATATGTTTTTTTGTAATATTGTTATTGTTAGGTGATGTATTTGAACAGAATATAACTTTTTTATATGAAAAAAGCCAACCGTCGGAGGTTGGCTTTGATGATTTTATTATGTATATGATTTACAGGTTGTTTATTTCAGCTGATGTCACTTCGCATATATACATTATATATTCTTTAGAAGTGTCGATGTTCTGATTTAGAGATTTAAGTTCTTCTGAAGACATATTTTGTGTCATGGTCTTCTTACATTCTATGATGATTGCAGCATCTATTGATTTTCCTACATAGAATGAAATCTTATACTCTGAGTTTTCTTCCATATTTTTACATATCTCGGAATTCTTCTTGTCTATGAGGATATATGCAACGTCTTTGTTGAACAGTTTTCCGAAGCCTCCCCATGACTGATGTGACACTTCGGTTTCTTTATTTCCGGATGTTATTGTAATTCTACCTTTGGCAGCTATATCGTTGAGGTTTCCCGGTAATTGTGATACGGAAACTTTTCCTGATGTATTGGCAGGAGACTGTACAGGAGTTGTTGTAGGATTGTCAATAAGCTTTTGTCCCAGACTTTCTCTTGCTGAGCTGAACAGCTCATCTTTCAAATCTATAGTCTCACGTCTGAATTTTCCACAGATAGGTGCCAGTTTTGTTTTTTTCTTGTTCAGTGCCATATCGTCTGTAATCCATTCTTCGGCAGAATAGCGTTCACCTCCGTCTCTGTTTTCGTCATACCAATATCTGATACGGCTCATTGTGAGATGGCATGTACCATTCTCCACCTGAATGTAGAAATGATAGTAGATTCTTGTTCTGTCTAATGACAATGCCGAAGAACTGAATACGATGTATTCCTCTGCCGATGCTACAATTTCACCGTTTTCCTCATTTGTATATACTACACGGCTTGTTAGTTTATTATCGGATACAAATCTTTTCTCGGCCCATTCGAGCATTGATTTGTATAGTTCATCTTTTGTCATTGTCGGGACTTTTATTTCATCCTCGAATGTTATCTTGTCATCTTTGAAAGTTATTGCACCTTCCAAATATTTTGGATTCGAATTGTCATTTTTTTTATTGTCTTTGGCAATAGCGAAAAATGGCATAATCGCCAGCATAATTAATAGTAATTTTTTCATGTGTGTTTGTTTTTCTTGTTATTATCAGCAAATGTATATAAAAAATCTTTTTGGGATGATATAATGTATTATTTCTATTTGTTTATCTTTGTTAAATGACATGTCGTTTTAATTTAGACGTATGTAGCATCAGATGTGTCGGAAAAAATAGCTACATTTGTTCGTTTTTATATCAAGTTTATTATTATGCACGTATTTTATACACCTGACATTCTTACAGATCCGGAATTGCCTGCAGAAGAAGCAGGACATTGTGTGAGAGTTTTACGTTTGAACATTGGAGATGAAATTCTACTTACCGATGGAAAAGGGTATTTCTATAAGGCAGTGATAAGTGCTGCCACTTCAAAGAGATGCCAAGTAAGTATTAAAGAAAAAATATTCCAAGAACCATTATGGAAAGGTCATCTGCATATAGCTATGGCTCCCACCAAAATGATGGACAGAATAGAATGGTTTGCCGAGAAAGCTACGGAAATAGGTCTTGACGAGATTACTTTCCTTAATTGCAGGTATTCCGAACGTAAGGTTATTAAGACAGAAAGAATTGAGAAAATTGTCGTATCTGCAGTAAAACAGTCTTTGAAAGCCCGTAAGCCGGTGATAAATGAAATGACTGATTTTGAAAAGTTCATGAATATGGACTTCAAGGGCGATAAGTTTATTGCTCATTGCAATGAGGGTGAAAAAACATTGTTGAAAGATGCAATAGTGCCAGGAAATGATGTTTTGGTGCTGATCGGTCCTGAAGGTGATTTCAGTGTAGAGGAAGTGGAAACAGCCATCAGGAAAGGTTTTAAGCCTGTAAGTTTGGGAAAGTCGCGTTTGCGTACTGAAACGGCGGCATTGGTTGCCGTTCATACTATGAATCTGTTGAACGCTGAATAATAATGTATAATCGGATAAAGGTATGAAACTAAGATTTATATATATTCTTGTACTGGCATTTATTATGTCGGCATGTGATAAAGGTTCTGATTATAGAAATGCCATCCCGTCAAAATCGGCGGCAGTTGTGGCTGTTGATTTGAATTCCATGTCGGAGAAGATGGGGCTCAGTGGTGAAAAAGTTGACAAACCTCTTCTTGACAAGCTGGAAAATATGGTTAAGAGCGGATTGACAGGATCGGATGCTTTGATAGAAAAGATCTTTGATGATGGCACGGAGAGTGGATTAGGTCTAAAGGATAAGATTTACTTATTTGCCGGTGAACAGGCAAAAATGGGTGGCTTGCTTGTAAAGGTTACCGACAGGGATAAATTGGAAAAACTTCTTGATGTTCTCAAAAAGCAGCAGTTGTGTTTGTCGGTGAAAGAGGCAGACGGATGCAGGTGGACTATAGTTGGAGACTGGCTTCTGGCGTATAGTAAAAGTGCTTTTATTCTTGTTGCTGACAATAAGGGGTCAGACCCTGAATCGTTGGTGCGTCAGGCTTCAATGTGGTTGAGACAGAAAGACGGTGAAGGATTTTCCGCATCAGAAGATTTTACATCTATCGAGAGCAAGAATGGTGATATAGTGATGTGGACATCGCTTGAACTCTTGCCTCAGGAGGCTGTATATCCGTTGACAATGGGAGTTTCTGCCGAACTGAAGCTGAAAGATGTAAAAGCTTTGTCGGTGGTTGATTTTCAGCAGGGAAAAACTGTTGTTGATATAGAGACAATGATTGACGATAAAGTGATGAAAAATATCCTTGAGAAGAAACAGCAGGTGACTTCAAGTATAAAAGGCAATTACCTTGATATGTTCCCGTCGAGTACTCCTTTTTGGGCAACGGCAAATATTAAAGGAGGCGAATTCTATGATTTCTTGTGCGAAAATCCGGCTATGAGAAGATATTTTGACAACTCCATGATACCTTTGGATTTTCGTTCGATTTTCAATGCGATAAGCGGAGATGTGGCTTTGGCTATGTCCGGTACTGACGGAAGAGAATTCATAGCATATGCAGATGTGAATTCTGATTCTTTTATGGAGTCCTTTGAGCGACTTAAAGCTATGGCTCTGCTTTCAGGAGGGCAGGTAGTTCTGAAAAATTATGGTGACAAAGGATATGAATTCAAGACTGTTGACGGAAGTCTTGTAGGACTGTCTTCCGGTCCTTTATCATTATGGATAGGAGTGAAGGACGGGAAATTATATGTAACCAACAAGGAGTCATTGATTGACAGGCGTGTGTTGGGACTCTCGTTGAGAAATCGCAAATGGGGTGACAGGGTAGCCGGTCAGAAGTTCTTTATGGTTTCTGATTTGACGTCGTTAAATCGTATTTTTGACTTGAAGCATCTCAAGGGAACTATGGCTTCTGCATTGGCTTTCTTCGGTGGACTTGATTGTCTTACAGTGGAATCTGCCGATGGAGAAAATGTGCATATTGAGATATTGATGAAAGATAACAATAAAAATCCATTGGCTACATTGCTGAATTATAGATAATGTAAGATTTGTCGTCTGCATGTGTACCCATAGAATTTAATAAAGTGATATAAGGTGGAAAAAATATGTTTGAATAATATCGTACCTTCTATATTCTCGTCTGTAGAAAAGATGGATTCCGGTATCTGGAGAAGAGATGTTGTTTTTCAGAAAAAAAAGTCTTATCTGATTGAAGCTGCATCCGGTACAGGAAAATCGTCGCTTATCAGTTTTATATACGGATACAGGAAAGATTATGAGGGGAAAATATGTTTTGACGAAACGGATATCAGAACATTCTCCGGCAAAGATTGGACTTCCATGAGACAAAATAACATAGGTTTGATGTTTCAGGAACTCAGGCTCTTTCCTGAACTTACGGCCGGAGAAAATGTCATACTGAAAAATAACCTTACTGCGTTTAGAGAAGAAAAACAAATCAGACAATGGTTTGAAATGTTGGGCATTGACAATAAATGGTCGGAACCTATAGGCAGGATGTCGTTTGGGCAGCAGCAGAGAGTAGCGTTTATAAGGATGTTGTGTCAGCCTTCAGACTTCCTTTTCCTGGATGAGCCAGTCAGTCATTTGGACAATGCAAATGGCGAAATTATGGCTTCGATTATTGAAAATGAAATAAAGGAGAGAGGGGTAGGAGTGATAGTGACATCCATCGGTCGCCGTTTACAGATGAATTATAGTGAGGAAATAAAACTTTAAGTAGATAGGAATATGCTTTGGAAATTATTAAGACAACATATAAGCGTGTCACAATTGGCCGGATTTTTTATTGCCAATCTGTGCGGTATGGTTATTGTGATGCTTGGCGTTCAGTTCTATAGTGACGTGTCGCCTGTGTTTGAGGAAGAGGATAGCTTCATAAAAAAAGATTATGTAGTTGTCACAAAGAAAGTAAGTACTATCGGAAGTCTGTCAGGGAAAAGCTCTGCTTTTTCTTCGCGTGAGGTGGAAGATATCAAGTCGCAGCCTTTCACGGTGGAAGTAGGAGAATTCCAACCTGCACAATTCAAGGTTTCTGCCGGAGTATCTTTCGGAGGAATGAATATGAGCACGGCAATGTTTCTTGAATCTGTTCCCGACAATTTTGTGGATGTGAAGGCAGATGACTGGAAATATGTAGAAGGACAAAAGGAAATCCCGATAATAATTCCCAAAAACTATCTTAACCTGTACAATTTCGGTTTTGCCAGAAGCAGAAATCTTCCACAGTTGTCTGAAGGAATGATAGGTATGGTATCGCTGGATTTATACATTTCCGGCAATGGAATGAGTGAAATGAAGAAAGGTCGTATAGTGGGATTTTCCAACCGACTGAATACAATTCTCGTTCCGGAATCGTTTATGAATCTGGCAAATCATAAATATGGCGGAAGCAATGAACTGAAGCCTTCAAGAATAATCATAGAAGTGGATAATCCTGCTGATGAAAGAATAGCACGTTTTTTCGGAGATAACGGATATGAAACTGAGGATAATAAACTGGATGCAGGAAAAATTACATGGTTTCTCAAGATGGCTGTAGGAATAGTCATGGCAATAGGACTTGTAATAAGTGCGCTGTCATTCTATATATTATTGTTGAGCATATATCTGCTTTTACAGAAAAACACTGATAAATTGGAGAATCTAATTCTTATGGGATACAGTGCATCACGTGTTTCGATGCCATATCAGATACTAACGGTTGCGATAAACTTTGCGGTGCTGGTCATAGCCGTGTTTTTATTGATTGTAATAAGAGGAATGTATTCCGGTGTGTTGTCTGATATGATACAAGGTATTGATGACGGTGGAATAGTTGTTTCATGTATGGTAGGAGTTATATTGTTCCTGTTTGTGTCCGCATATAACATAATTGCAATAAGAAGAAAAGTCAATGCTATAATATAAAGTATAAAAAGTCTTTATGTGGTGTGATAATATGTAAATGGTATTGGGAAATATTTCTCTTATTATGTCCTATAACATTGTTTAACGGCTAAAAAATGTTACATTATGGTACATCTTTACTGGATAATATATTAAATTTGCGATATACAATTTAGATAATTATTTAACAGATTAGTTTATGTCAAAAATCGTTGGACATATTTCGCAGGTAATTGGTCCGGTTGTGGATGTTCACTTCGATCTGGAGGGATTGGATGCCGAAGTTGCACTGCCGAAAATACACGATGCAATGACTGTAGTCCGCAAGGATGGTCGTACATTGGTTATTGAGGTACAGCAGCATATAGGCGAGGATACTGTACGTACAGTAGCTATGGACAGTACAGACGGACTAAAACGCGGAATGGAAGTTGTACCTACCGGACAGCCTATAACCATGCCGGTGGGAGCACAGATCAGAGGACGTGTGATGAACGTAGTGGGAGAGACAATAGACGGAATGTCCGAACTGGACAAGAAGGACGGTTTCCCTATACACCGCGAGCCTCCACGTTTTGAGGATTTGGCAACAACTCAGGAGGTTTTATTTACAGGTATTAAGGTTATTGACCTTTTGGAACCATATCTGAAAGGTGGTAAAATCGGATTGTTTGGTGGTGCAGGTGTAGGTAAGACTGTGCTCATCAAGGAGTTGATTAACAATATTGCAAAGAAACACAATGGTTTCTCTGTCTTTGCCGGTGTGGGTGAACGTACTCGTGAAGGTAACGACTTGCTTAGGGAAATGATTGAATCAGGCGTTATCCGCTATGGTGAGGAATTCCAGAAGAGTATGGATGAAGGCTACTGGGATTTGTCGAAAGTTGACTATAAGGAAGTAGAGAAATCGCAGGTTGCGATGGTGTTCGGACAGATGAACGAACCTCCTGGCGCACGTCAGTCTGTAGCTCTGTCAGGATTGACACTTGCCGAATCTTTCCGTGACCGCAAGACTGAAGAAAACAGCCCTAAGGACATATTGTTCTTTATCGATAATATATTCCGTTTTACTCAGGCAGGTTCTGAGGTTTCTGCGCTTTTAGGACGTATGCCTTCGGCTGTAGGTTACCAGCCTACTCTGGCTACTGAAATGGGTAAGATGCAGGAACGTATCACTTCTACCAAGGATGGTTCCATCACATCAGTTCAGGCTGTATATGTGCCTGCCGATGACTTGACAGACCCTGCTCCGGCTACTACATTTACTCACCTTGACGCTACTACAGTGTTGAGCCGTAAGATTGCCGAGCTTGGTATCTATCCTGCAGTTGACCCACTGGATTCTACATCGCGTATCCTTGATCCGCTGATTGTGGGTAAGGAGCATTACGAGACTGCACAGAGGGTTAAACAGATTCTTCAGCGTAACAAGGAACTTCAGGATATTATCTCTATTCTTGGTATGGATGAACTTTCTGACGAGGACCGTCTGACTGTGAACCGTGCTCGTAGGGTACAGAGATTCCTTTCACAACCGTTTGCCGTGGCAGAACAATTTACAGGTGTTCCTGGTGCTATGGTTTCAATAGAAGATACAATCAAGGGATTCAAGATGATTCTTGACGGTGAAGTTGACTACTTGCCGGAACAGGCATTCCTTAATGTAGGAACTATCGAAGATGCCATAGAGAAAGGAAAGAAACTGCTTGAGGCTGCTAAAGCATAACGCCTATGGACAGGAAGAATTTGCATCTGGTGATTATTTCACCGGAGCGTACTCTCTTCGATGGTCCTGTCAACTGGGTGGAACTTCCGGGTGAACTGGGAAAGTTTCAGGTGCTTGTAAACCACGCTCCGATAATATCTTCGTTAAAGGATGGTGAAGTGGTCTATCAGTGTGGCGAGGCACATTACAGGGTGCAGAGAGATACGCAAAGATTGAAAATTACAGGAGGATTCGTTGAGGTTAAAGATAATTTGGTCTCAGTGTGCGTAGAATTATAAACCGAAAAATCTGAAAAACATGTTTTTGCTCAAGGCAAAGAGGATATTTATAAAAAAAATGACAATATTGACTTTGATATTGTCTGTTGTGATAGGTTTGATTTACCATTTGTTTATACCAGACAGGTATTTTCCATGGTTTCCTGCCATTCCTGTGTTCTTTTACCTCTTTGGTCTGTTCTACATCAACATGTTTTCTCTGGCTTATCGGTTGGGAGAAGATAAGATGGTTCCACTGTTTCTGGTTTGCAAAGGAACAAAGTTTCTTGTCAGTGTGCTGATAGTTTCTATATACTGTTATGCGGTACAGCATGAAATTGTGGCTTTTTTTGCAACCTTTCTGGTATTCTATATTTCTTTTCTGATATTCGAAACTGTATATTTTACTAATATCGAACTGAGACTTATAAAGAAGAAAAAACTAAAACAGAAACAATGAAAAAAGTACGTTATATATGGACTTTGGTGTTACTGATGGTTTTTACATCGGGTTTCGCATCTGCCGAGACTTCTAATGAAGGTGGTGAAGTGGATGTCAATGAACTGGTGTTCGGACATATCAACGATGCCTACTCTTGGCATATTCTCAGCATAGGGGATACTCATATCACAATACCATTGCCGGTAATAGTGAAAAGCAGTACCGGATGGCATGTATTCTCATCTGAGAAACTTGAAGATGGTGAGTATGAAGGACTTTATATTGCCGAAGGTGGAACATACGACGGAAAGATAGTAGAGCGTAATTCTTCAGGCGAGGAAGTTCGTCCATGGGACATGTCCATAACAAAGAATGTTGTTGGACTTATAATAAACAGCACTATTCTGGTGTGGATAGTTCTTGGATGTGCTAGATGGTATAAAAAACATCCTGTAGAGAACGGTGCGCCAAGAGGTGGTGTAGGTATGGTAGAATCGATGGTGCTAATGATTTATAATGATGTAATCAAGGAAGGTATAGGTCCTGGTTATGAACGTTATGCACCGTATCTGCTGACTGCATTTTTCTTTATATTGGTCAATAACCTGATGGGACTTATTCCAATATTTCCTGGAGGTGCCAATGTAACAGGTAATATAGCTATTACACTCGTGCTGGCTTTGCTGACTTTCTTTTTTACGAATGCTTTTGCAACCAAAGAATATTGGAAAGATATATTTTGGCCTGATGTACCGGTATGGCTTAAGGCTCCTATACCTATGATGCCGGTGATAGAATTCTTTGGCCTGTTCACTAAGCCTTTCGCTCTTATGATTCGTCTTTTTGCCAATATAATGGCAGGCCACGCAGCTATTCTCAGTTTGCTGTCCATAATTTTCATAACAGTGAAGATTGGTCCGTTATTGAATGGAACAATGACTTTTGTGTCAGTGGCCTTTGGTATATTCATGACTGCTCTTGAACTTCTGGTAGCTTTCATTCAGGCTTATGTGTTTACTATGCTTTCAGCCGTATTTATCGGTCTTTCCAAGGTAAAGGAAAAAGAAGAAAATTAAACTAACAAAAAATAGTGATGAAAATGTACGACAAAATTGCCGTAGTAGAATTATTACTTTATAAATTAAAAAATAACAAACTTAAAAACTTATAATTATGTTACTTTCAATTTTATTACAGGCTGCCGCAGGTGCAGGTTTAGGTAAATTGGGTGCTGCTCTTGGTGCAGCTATTGCAGTAATCGGTGCAGGTATTGGTATTGGTAAAATCGGTGGTTCAGCTATGGAAGCAATTGCTCGTCAGCCAGAAGCATCAGGTGATATTCGTACTAATATGATTATCATTGCAGCACTTGTTGAAGGTGTAGCTATTATCGCAATTATCGTTTGTCTTTTGACATTGTTCCTATAATAATCAGCGTATGGGATTATTGACTCCGGATCCGGGGTTACTGTTTTGGATGGTAGTAGTATTCGGTATTGTCTTCTTTTTGTTGGCAAAATTCGGATTCCCTGTTATCATCAAAATGGTTGACGATCGGAAAGCGTATATTGACAACTCGCTTAAAGCTGCACGTGAAGCTAACGAACAATTGGCAAACGTGAAGATTGAAGGCGAGAAAATCCTGGCTCAGGCCCATGAGGAGCAAGCCCGAATCCTGAAATCGGCAACAGAAACGCGTGACCGTATCATTAGAGAAGCTCAGGAAAAGGCTCGTCTGGAAGGTGACCGTTTGATGGAGGAAATGAAAAAGCAGATTGAAACCGAAAAAGAAAGTGCAATCCGCGATATCCGGCGTCAGGTGGCTTTACTCTCTGTAGGTATTGCTGAAAAAGTAATGCGTACAAAATTGGCCGATGAGAAGGAACAGACTGAACTTATCAGTCGGTTGGTGGACGAAATGGTTGAATCTTCTAAATAACCTAGTATGAATACAGGAGTTGTTTCAAGGCGTTATGCCAAGGCTTTGTTGGACTTTGCAATGGACAGAGGCAATGAAGACAAGATATATGAAGAGGTAAAAACGCTGGCCAGACATTTTGCTAATGTTCCTGATTTGAGAAGGACTATTGATAATCCGGTTGTTACGAAACAAGAAAAATTGAATTTACTTGTTGAGGCAGCGGGAGGTAAAGATGTCACTGAAGAAATGAAACGTTTCCTCTTGCTGGTACTTAATGGTAAGAGAGAGAAATTCTTGCAATTCATGACATGGTCGTATATTGACCTGTATAGGGAAAGGAAGCATATATTGATGGGTAAACTGACAACTGCAATCGAAGTTCCGGAATTGGTAAAGCATCTTGAAAAAATTGGTAGCCAGAAAACTAATTCTAAGATAGAAATAACTTCTAAGATAGATCCTTCTATTATAGGCGGTTACATTATGGAAATAGATGGATATCGTCTTGATGCCAGCGTCGATTACCAGCTTAAAAAAGTTAAGCGTCAGTTTATTGAGAAGAACAGAAGAATAGTTTAATTATTTGAATTGACTAAGAATGGCAGATAATACTATAAAACCCAGCGAAGTCTCGGAAGTATTGCTCCAGCAACTTGAAGGTATAGATACCTCGCTTAAATTTGATGAGGTAGGTACCGTGTTGCAGGTGAGTGATGGTGTGGCTCGTATATATGGCTTGCGTAATGCTGAAGCTAACGAGTTGCTTAAATTCGAGAACGGTATCATGGGTACGGTAATGAATCTGGAAGAGGACAATGTGGGTGCAGTCCTGCTTGGTCCTACTGACCAGATTAAGGAGGGAATGATAGTGAAACGTACCAAACACATCGCTTCCATCAATGTGGGTGAGGGTATGTTGGGACGTGTAATAGACCCTCTAGGTGTTCCATTGGATGGACGTGGCGACATACTTGGAGAGACATTCGAGATGCCGCTTGAACGTAAGGCTCCGGGAGTTATTTTCCGTCAGCCTGTAACAGAACCGTTGCAGACTGGTCTGAAGGCTATTGATGCCATGATCCCTATAGGACGCGGACAGCGTGAGTTGATTATCGGCGACCGTCAGACAGGAAAGACAGCTATTGCTATTGATACAATCATCAATCAGCGCTCTAATTATGAGGCAGGAAATCCGGTTTACTGTATTTATGTGGCGATAGGACAGAAAGGTTCTACTGTGGCAAGTATAGTTAATGCACTCCGTGAACGTGGTGCTATGGATTATACAGTGGTAGTTGCAGCTACAGCCTCTGATCCTGCAGCTATGCAGTATTTCGCTCCGTTTGCCGGTGCAGCTATAGGTGAATATTTCCGTGATACCGGTCGTCATGCATTGGTAGTATATGATGACTTGTCAAAACAGGCTGTAGCTTATCGTGAAGTATCACTTATCCTTCGCCGTCCTTCTGGACGTGAGGCTTATCCTGGTGATATCTTCTACCTGCATTCACGTTTGCTTGAACGTGCGGCTAAGATAATAAGCCAACAGGAAGTGGCAGAACAGATGAATGACCTGCCTGAAAGCCTGAAAGGAAAAGTTAAGGCAGGTGGTTCGCTCACAGCATTGCCTATTATTGAAACTCAGGCTGGTGATGTATCAGCATATATTCCTACAAATGTGATTTCAATCACTGACGGACAGATATTCCTTGAAACAGACCTCTTTAACCAAGGTTTCCGTCCTGCTATCAACGTGGGTATTTCTGTATCACGTGTGGGTGGTAGTGCGCAGATCAAGAGTATGAAGAAGGTTGCCGGTACACTGAAGATTGACCAGGCACAGTATCGTGAACTTGAAGCTTTCTCTAAGTTCAGCAGCGATATGGACCCTGTTACAGCTATGGCCATCGACCGTGGACGTAAGAATAACCAGTTGCTTATTCAGCCTCAGTACTCACCTATGCCGGTTGGCGAGCAGATTGCAATCCTTTATTGCGGTACACACGGTTTGATGCGTGAAGTTCCACTTGACAAGGTACGTAGCTTCCAGGATACATTCCTTTCAACTCTTCGTGTGAACCATAAGGAAGATGTGATAGATGTTTTGGCCAGCGGACAGATAAATGATGCTGTAACGGCTATTATAGAAAAGGTAGCAGCAGAAACTGCAGTTCAATATAAACAGTAATTATATTATGGCATCGCTGAAAGAAGTTAAAAGTAGAATAAACTCTATAAACGGTACGCTGAAGATTACTTCGGCCATGAAGATGGTGGCGTCGGCAAAACTGCACAAGGCTCAGGAAGCTATAGAAAATATGCTTCCATACGAGAACAAGCTGCATGGAATTCTGAGAGATTTCTTGGCGTCCGGCGTTTCTGTTCAGACACCTTTCTCTGTCAACAAACAGGTAAAGAAGGTGGCAATAGTGGCTTTTGCTTCGAACAGCAGTCTTTGTGGCGGATATAATGCAAATGTTATCAGACATTTGTCAGCTCTGGTTGACGAGTATTCTGCTAAAGTAGGAAAGGAGAATATCCTGATTTATCCTGTAGGAAGGAAAATTGCTGAGGCAGTAAAGAAGATGGGAATGGAAGTGGCAGGAGATTATCAGCACATGAGTGGAAAACCAAATTATCAGGATGCTTCTGATTTGGCTTCTGAACTCATGAGTAAATTCCTGAAAGGTGAGATACAGAAAGTAGATTTGCTGTATAATCACTTCAAGTCAACATCATCACAGATTCTGACTCATGAAACATATCTTCCGGTTGATGTAAACGGACAGGTTGGCAATACAGACAACTCTGAGGCAAAAGAACAGTCTTCAGACTATATTATTGAACCTTCGGCTGAAGTTATAATGAAATCACTTGTTCCTAAGGTTCTGAGGATGAAGATTTATACGGTATTGCTTGACGCAGCAGCATCGGAACATGCTGCCCGTACGATGGCAATGCAGATAGCTACCGACAATGCCAACGATTTGATTCAGGAGCTTACTTTGGTATATAATAAGAGCCGTCAGCAGGCTATTACGAACGAATTGCTTGATATTGTTGGCGGAACAATGGCCTGATATTTACATTCAATTTCTATAACATTAAGGCATTATGATATGTTGTTTTTATTAGCATGTCATAATGCCTTTCTTGTATCCCTATTACATTTAGGGAAATTCCCCTTAAAATATAGGAATTTACTTTATAGTAAGTGAATTGATGTGTGTACTTTTGTATCAGGAAGTTAAGAAGAACAGGAGGAAACCATGAAGAATTTAAGTAAGGTTATTGCTTTTTCGGCACTAATCTCCACATTTCCTATTTTATTCTCATCATGTGAGTATGTAGGTATAGGCATAGAATTAGGGAACGGAACCAATAATTACCGAGAAGCCACATATTATTTATGTAGCAGGACATGGGTAGAGGAATGGACTGACAATAATGGCGATTTTCATCGTCAGGAGTTACGCTTTTATGACAATAATACTGGGGAAGATTATATTCTGACTATAGATAATCGCGGATTTCGTCAGGAATCTTCATATTCGTTTCTTTGGGATTGGTATGATGCCAATTATACTACACTGCGTCTGAAATACGGTGCGAATGATTATTCATATATGAATAATATATTTATGGATAATAATAGATTGGATTGTTTGCTAGATGGTTATCCTGCACATTTCTATGGAATTTAAATCAATTATAATGAACAAAATACAATATAAGTTTGTTTTATAAGAAAAATAACTCAGATATCTATTTTCATTAAGATAATTAATTTTTTAGTTTATTCGTGTAGCTGTACCTCATTGTTTTCAGGATAATGTAGGTACAGTTTTTTTGTATGCATATTGATATAAAGAAAACGAGGTAGATAAATTTTTTATTATCTACCTCGTAAACTTATTTAATGGCAAATTTTATTCTTCAATTGCAGCTTGTGCCTCTTTAATTCATATCTGAATATCAGTAGCTTCCCTTTGCTTTGTAAGTAGTTTGTAAGTTTCAGGACTCTTCCTTTTTATGGATTACTTGAAAAAGGTAAGCTGCAAAATGGTTTTAATCATTGAATTATCTGCATGGGTACTACAGATGAAATAATTAATGTCTTATTCCTTTCTCCTTTCTTTTAATAGTTCAATTATTATATCCTTATCCTTCAGGTTTGAATCAAGACGTAAAATCTGTGAGTTCAGACTCTCTATCTGTTCCTTCAGAAGTTTGATTGTTTCCCTCAGGTTCTCTGTTTCTTTCTTTTCGCTGGATAACTGTACGGCCAGTTCTGCATCACCTATCAGATTATTTGCATTTCCATCCAATGAAACGGCTGCAAGGTGTGCCGATATATGATGTTGTTTCGGACAGAAAAGGGAAAAGAAATTGAAGTCCAATGCTTCGCTGACTTTAATAAGCCTGCTCGTTTCCATTGTCTCCCTTTCCAGTATGCGGTTTATGTGCTGCTGCGGTACACCTATTTTGCGCCCAAGCTCAGATTTGCTTAATCCAAGCTCGTTGCGTCTTTTGTCGATAGCCTGCCCTACATGCACGTGTTTTATGTCATTATCCATGCGATTCCTTCAATAAATACATCTTAAACAATAAATCATCAAACAAATATTTGGTTATATAAACCATTTTATGTTACTTTGCGGTGTAACCTATTCATTTGTTGAATACAAAGTTAAACATTAAATATTAAACATCCAACAATTATGTCTGAAAACTTAGAAAAAATCCGTCCGGCACTTGTTGCCCTTGAAGTAGGTGAATCCGTTTCATTCCCCATTTCACGTTTGAAAAGCGTCCGTACACAGGCCTCAGAGCTTGGTGCCATCTACAACCGTCAGTTCAAGACCAGGACTGACAGGGAAAACCAAACCATCACGGTCAAACGAACAATATAGAAACCAAATCAGGTTTATATGAAGATATTACAGTTTCTGGACCATCTTATACCATACGAAACATTCCTGAATGATCTCTCCTCAAGAATTGTCAGGCAATTGAAAGCCGACAAGGATGATCCTGAATTTATCAGCCAGAGGAAGGCTTACGAGCTTTTTGGCCGCAGGAATGTGGAACGATGGAAACGTCAGGGAAAGGTGGTTTCCTATAAAAGACCGGGTAAGGTGGAATACCGCACGGCAGACCTCAGGCTTCTCCAGCGTACCACCCAGGATTATTTTGATGAGAGTCAGCCGAAACAGGCAGAAAAATCGGTCAAAAAAGATAAATGATAAACATATTATGGCTAACATTCTAATATTGATAAACCTTATTTGTTTAGTTTAGCCGTGATACTCTATGAAATATAAAGAAAGCAATTATAGTAGGTACAGGAATGTGCATCAGTAACCTTTGTTCACCAGCTTAACAATAAAGCCGGACAGATATTTGTATCGCACATTCATAATGATTTTATAATAATGAAAGAAATCAGACCAGCGTGCGATCCAAACGGTGTCTATTCAGTCAAGCGCACCTGTGCTGAACTCGGTATCAGCAACAAGACACTCAAAAAATACAGAGAAAACGGGTATATCCAACCGCTCAATCCTAATAATATCAGCCGTCCGAAATACTCCGGCCAGTCAATAATCGATTGTTGGAACCTGCTCAGTACGTTATGATAAGCGAAATAACCATACGGAAAGTAAGGGAACTTGCCATAGAAGACGTACTCAGTCCTTATGTCAGACTGTCCAGAAAAGGCTCAACCCTGATGGGACTTTGTCCTTTTCATTCCGAAAAGACCGGTTCCTTTGCCGTTACCCCAAGCAAGAATCTCTTCCATTGTTTCAGTTGTAACCGTGGCGGTGATTCCATTACGTTTATAATGGAAAAGGAAAACCTTTCCTTCAGTGCCGCCGTGGAATTTATTGCCAGGAACCATAATATTCCGGTAGAATACATCAGTGAAGAGCGCAGTGAGGAACAGCTGGCCGAAGCCAGGCACCGGGAGTCACTTCTGACAGTTCTCGATACAGTACAGTCTTTCTTCCTGCAAAATTTAAGAGCAACAGACAAGGAAGAGAGCCTTAATGCCAGGGCCTACGCATACGGCCGGTGGCATGAGGAGTTCTGTGCCTTTGCCGGAATAGGCTATGCGCCGAAAGATGGCCAGGCCTTTATGGATTTCTGCAGAAGCAAGGCCCTGAACGAAGAACTGCTGTATGAACTCGGTATGTTCAAGCGTGGTGAGGACGGCAACACATACGCCATGTTCCGCCAGCGTATCATGATTCCCGTGAGAAACAGATGGGGACGCATCATTGCCTATACGGCCAGATACATTGGAGACAACAGGAAAGCTCCCAAGTATATCAACTCGGCAACAAGCATGATTTACTCCAAGGGAGAAACAGTATTCGGTATTGACCGTGCCGCCAGACTGCGTGATGCCGACTATTATATCATTGTAGAAGGTGCTCCTGATGTCCTGAGAATGCAGTCGATTGGATACGACAATACAGTAGCGTCACTTGGAACAGCCTGGAGTGACAGCCAGTTCGAGCAGCTGAAGAAGTATGTATCCTCACTCTGTTTCATTCCAGATTCAGATATTGCGGAAGGCAAGCCATACGGACCTGGATTTGAGGCGGTGATGACCAATGGGGCTGCAGCCATAAGAAAAGGATTCCATGTAACAGTCAGGGAACTTCCTTTTGCAGAAATACCATCCGAGGCAGAAGGAAAAGTACAATATGCCAAGAATGATGCCGACAGCTATATCCGCAGCAGGGAAGATTATACTTCACTTCCGGAAAAGCATTTTATCATCTGGTTGGCACAGAAACGTTTTCTGGTAGCCGGTTCCATGGTAGAGGAAAGAAAGTGTGTTGCGGAAATAGCAGACCTGTTGCGCTATATAAAAGACCAGCTTGTGTATGACCAGTGTATAGAACAACTCTCCAGACTGCACGGCAAGGTAAAGCTGTGGCGTGATGCCGTTACCCAGGCACGTGGTGAAGCCAGGAGAAGGAACGACAAACCTGCAGCCATGAACGAGATGCAGCGTGAAGCGGAACTGCTTCGCCAGTTCGGACTGTTCGTCAGGGAAAACTGTTACTACTCCATCGGTGAAGATGATGATGAACCGTCAAGAATCTCCAATTTCATTATGGAACCGCTATTCCATATCGAGGATGAGATAAACGGAACCAGAATTTTCCGTATGAGGAATATGTACAATGTATGCCGGGTAATAGAACTGAAGGAGTCAGAACTCTGCTCACTGAGCAACTTTCAGCAGAAGGTCGGCTCACTGGGCAACTATGTATGGCTGTCCAAGATAGACAAACTCAACCGTGTAAAGGAATACCTGTACTCAAAGACCGATACGGCAGAACGTATCAGAAAGCTCGGCTGGAATGCAGCTGAAGGGTTCTTTGCTTTTGGAAACGGAATATTTTTTGCAGACACATTCAATGCTGTTGACGAATTGGGTATAGTCCGTTGTATCAACGGCAAGGCCTTCTATATACCGGCCACTTCAAAAATCTATCTTAACAATCCAGAGATATTCCAGTTTGAAAGACTTATGGTGCATGAGAACCGTAACGGAATAAAACTGTATGATTACGTAAAAAGACTTATGGAAGTGTTCGGTGAGAATGCAAGTGTAGCCTTCTGTTACCTTCTTGCCACCCTCTTCCGTGACATCATATTCAGACGTACCCGCCACTTTCCCATCCTGAACCTTTTCGGTGAGAAAGGAACTGGTAAGACAACCCTGGCTGTTTCCCTCCAGTCCTTTTTCCTGCACGGAGTAGATCCGCCCAACCTTGGAGTAACCTCTGTACCGGCCATGAACGACCGTGTGTCACAGGCCGTCAATACTCTTGCCGTGCTGGACGAATATAAGAATGACCTCGACATCCGCAAGATAGCCTATCTGAAAGGACTTTGGGGCGGTGGCGGCCAGACCAAGAAGAATACGAATACGGACGGGATGGCAGCCCAGACAATTGTCACTACCGGTGTAGCCCTTTGCGGCCAGGACAAGCCGACACAGGATATGGCGCTCTATACCCGTGTCATCTTCCTTGCCTTTTCAAAGACATCATTCAACCAGAATGAGAAAAGAGCCTATGAAGACCTTGTATCAGTCTGCAACATGGGACTTACCCACCTCACCCTGGAGATATTGGGACACCGGGAATTGTTTGAGAAGAACTTTCTGGAAATATATTCCATCACCAAGCGTGAGCTGGCTGCGAAATTGGATAATGAAACTATCCATGACCGTATATTCGGTAACTGGGTTATTCCACTGGCCACCTTCAGGACACTGGAGACAGTCATTGACGTGCCTTTCAACTATGCGGAGCTTTTTGAAACAGCAATCAAAGGAATACGCAACCAGAATGAGCTGGCTCAGGAAAGTTCGGAAATAGCGGACTTCTGGAGTATGCTTCAGGGATTCCAGACTTCAGGGAAATGTATTGAGAAGGCACATTACCGTATAAGGTATATGAAATCCTTCCGTCCATTGTCCGTAAAGGAAGATATAGAATTTAAGGAAGCACGTCCTATTCTCTATCTGAACACAGCAGCCGTAGCATCACTGTTCAACAGCCGGAATGCAGGTTCCACCTCCAACCGCTCGAACTGGTCCACCATCATGTCCTACCTGAAATCCCATGCTTCATACCTGGGCCTTAAGCAGGATAGATTCACCATACTTCTGCCCAGCGGACTTCCAGATTATACTATTGACATTGTGAATGGAGAGCAGGTTAAGAAGGTAAAAGTTAACCGGCCGAAGGCTTTGTGTTTTGATTATCTACAATTGAAGGAAACTTTCGGATTGGATCTTGAAACTGAGGTTGTAGCTGAGTAATAGGATTTGTAGGATAGGATTCTTAGCGTATAAAGTTATATGCAGATAGGTTAAAAAACTACAGAAAAAGTGTATATGATATATTTTTTTTGTAATTTTGTACTTTTAAATATAGTGGTATTATTGATTGTTTCTTTAAGGAATTATCTATTCACTATAGATTAAGAATAAGAGTATTATAAAATAGATTTTCATATTAGGTATACTTTGGAAAGTATGAATAACAAGTATTGCCTTATATAAACACTTTATAGAATAACAATTATAATATACTTCTAACAAAGGTTTATTTTTGCCTTATAGATGATGAAGCAAGATAAAAAATATACAGTTATAGATTTGTTTGCTGGCTGTGGGGGGTTATCTCTTGGCTTGTATCAAGCAGGATGGGATGGTCTTTTCGCAATTGAAAAAAACGCAAATGCTTTTGAGACTCTTAATTATAATTTAATTAAGGGGAAAAAACATTTTGCGTGGCCAAAGTGGTTACCACAATCTTGCCTTGACATCATAGAAGTTAATGAAAATTATTCTGAACAACTCATTCAATTAAGAGGTAAGGTTGATTTAGTTGCCGGTGGTCCACCTTGTCAAGGATTTTCAATGGCAGGTAAGCGTATAGAAGATGATGTTAGGAATCAGCTTGTTTTTTCATATATTGATTTCATTAGTATGGTTCAACCAAAGCTGATACTTTTTGAGAATGTAAAAGGTTTTACTTATGCTTTTGATAAGAAGAAAAATCAAGATGCTGTACCATATTCTCAGATAGTTACTGATAAACTTCGGACATTGGGATATGATGTTATTGCTTTAGTTATAGATTTTTCTAAATACGGGATTCCACAACGTAGAAAACGTTTTATACTAGTAGGAGTTAAAGATGGAGATGAAGGGTCAGCACGAAGGTTTGTAGATTTACTTGATACTCAAAAGAGTAAGTTTCTTAAACATTATAATCTTTCTGAGGTTTGTACAGTTTCAGAAGCAATTTCCGATTTGTTACAAGAGAATGGAATCGTTGAAACTCCAGACCGTAAAGGTTTTAATTCAGGTATATATGGCAAAATTGAATCACCTTATCAAGAATTAATGCGTAAGGGTTTGCATAAATTGCAAACTATACCAAACAGTCATAGTTTTGCCCATCATTCAGAAGGGAAAAAAATGATGTTTGAAAAACTTCTATCTGATTATCCTATAAAAGGAAAACGTATAGATGGCAAAGTACGTGAGATATGGGGAATTCATCAGCGTGGTATTACTATTCTAGATCCAAATGATATTGCTCCAACTATAACAAATATGCCGGATGACTATCTCCATTATTATGAACCTCGTATATTGACAGTACGTGAATGTGCCAGAATACAATCATTCCCGGACTGGTACGAATTTAAAAGTAAATATACTACAGGTGGAAAAATGCGAAAACATGAGGTTCCTCGTTATAGTCAAGTCGGTAATGCCATACCGCCTTTATTTGCTTTACAAGCTGGGTTAGTGCTAAAAAAAATGCTTAAGAACCATGGAAGAGTTGAAATTTAAAGTCAGTGCAGAACTTAAAAATATATTAGGGAGAGATCTTATCACGAGCGATAATATAGCCATTTTAGAGTTAGTTAAAAATTCATATGACGCTCATGCAACTAAGGTTGATATAACATTTGATACTGACAAGATTATCATAGCAGATAATGGTAAAGGAATGACTTTAGATGAACTCAAGAATAAATGGCTTTTTGTGGGTTTTTCTGCTAAAAGGGATGGTACCGAAGATGATTCATATCGCAGTAAATTTAAAAGGAACTATGCTGGTGCAAAAGGTATAGGTCGAATTTCTTGTGACAGATTAGCACGTTACCTGACTCTTATTACAAAAAGTAGTGAATCTGATACTGAAGAAACATTATTTGTAGACTGGAAATCTTTTGAAGGTAAACAAAAGGTTGAGTTTGATACTGTAGGTATAAAACATAAGTCTTCTACTGAAATTCACAAGTTTCCTAATGACTCTACAACTGGAACTATCCTTGAATTTTCAGTATTGCATACAAATTGGGGATGGGATGAAATTATAGAACTTCGTAAGTCTCTTGAAAAAATGATTAATCCTTTTTCTGAGACGGATGAATATAAAATAGAAATATTTGCTCCTAATTTTGTAGAATCAGATAACAGAATAACGGAACAAATAAATAATATTCATAAAAACAATCCGATACTCACTGATAAAGAACGGGCTACCATTGCAGAATTAGAGAACTCTAAGGTCACAGGAGTTATAGTAAATACCATAAATGATGTACTTAAAATTAAAACTACTCAAATAGAGAGTATTTTAAAAGATGGTATAATTCATACAAAACTTTCTGATCGAGGAGAAGTTATGTATGAAATAGAGGAGATAAATAAGTTTGGCAAACTTGAGAATGTTTCTATAAACTTATATTATCTTAATCGTGCTGCTAAATATAATTTTAGTCTAAAAATGGGTGTACAACCTGTTAATTATGGTAATGTTTTTCTGTTTAGAAATGGGTTCAGAATATGGCCATATGGAGAATATAATGATGATTCATGGGGACTAAATCAAAGAGCACAGCAAGGATACAATCGTTTTCTTGGAACTAGAGATTTGTTTGGCCGTGTAGATGTTGAGACTAATCGTGTAGAAGATTTTAAGGAGGTTTCTAGCCGTGATGGAGGCTTGATAAAAACAAAAGCTAGTCAAGAATTATTAGACTTCTTTTCATTGATTCATCGTAGGCTTGAAAGGTATGTTGTAGGAGTATTATGGGGGGAAGGTTTTATTAGAAACAGTTATTTCCAAGATGAAAAATTTGCTTATGAAGCAAGAGAACAATTAAAACATGGTAAAGATTTAGATAATACAGATTATGTGTATGACAACATAGGCAGTAAAGTGGATTTCCTACAGCTTGTAAAAAGCATGGTTAATGATGGCTCCATTCATGTTAAGTACTATAATACTAAACTTGCTGACTTGGTTTCAGACGCCTCAGCTTCTGAGATAATTCAGTTAAATGTATTGAATGATTTACGTAAAATTGCTGAAAAAATGAATGACTCTGACTTGTCTTCAAAAATCGAACTTTTTGAGAAAGAGATGGCAAAAATGCGTAAAGAAAAAGAGGAAGCCGAAAAAAAAGCTGAAGAAGAACGTCTAAAAGCCATTATGGCAAAGCGAAAAGAAGAGGCTGAGAAAGCTGCAAGGGAAAAAGCCGAGAAAGAACGTGATGCACAAATACAAAAGAACACCTATTTAATTTCTGCTAGGGATACTTCACAAGAAGTCGAGGATTTGATGCATACAGTTCTAATTTCATCTGCAGAATTAAATTCCCTCGTTTCATCTCAAAAAGAGATTCTTCAGGAAGAGGTTATTGATAGGAAAGAACTAATTGATATTACCAGGGATATGGAATTCAATATTGAACGTATCCATGTATTGAGCAGTCTTATAACAAAGGCTGATACTTCTTTGTTACGTGAATCTACAGATGTTGATTTATATGAATATACCAAGGAGTTTTTATCTTTTTTCTCAAGATCGCTTAAAGTGGATTGCGTAAAGCATGACTTGGAATCTTACGTTAAGAAAGTAAAGGTTCTTGAGTATTCAGTTATATTCCAGAATCTAATAAGTAATTCTAGAAAGAATAACGCAACTCAAGTATTTGTTTCATTTCAAAGAAATGGAAGAAGTGTTATAATTGACTTTTCTGATGACGGTGATGGAGTAGATCTTAACCGTTTCACTCCAGAAACTATTTTTGAAGTAGGAGTAACAAATAGGCCAGGTGGTCATGGAATTGGTTTAAGTACCATACGAAATACTTTAGAAAGAGATATGAATGGCACTATCAGTTTTTTAGGTAATAATATTAATAAACTTAAAGGGGCAACATTCCGTATAATACTACAATAATATGAAAAAGAAAGTAACTGTTCTTATTATTGATGATGTAGATCAGTCAAAAATAATAGATGCACTTAAGAAACAGCTTAAAAGAAAATGTGAATTTGAGGCAATAAGTATTCGTACAACAGATGTTGAGTTAAGAGAAGATGGCTCAGATCATCTTGATGTCAGAAAGTTGAAAGAACGCATAAAAGATTTAATTAGTTCTAAACATATAAATTGGGCATTGACAGATTTTAATCTTTCAGAAGATGATATTGATGGTATTAATGTAGTAGAAATATTGACTGAATTACGTAAAAATCTTAAGATTATTATGTATTCAGGTAATAGGAATGCTGTCGTCAAACGTGTTCTGGGAAAAGTTAAATTACAAGAAGCAACAGAAGAAGAAATAGTTGAAGCTGTTCGAAAGCTGATGGAATATCAAATAATTGACTATGTCAAACGTGATGAATATAAAGATAAATTAATAGGACTGATAAACCGTGATGATGAACCGACCGTACATGATTATTTTTTAGAGCAGTTACGTCAACATTCAGAAATGGAATTTAAATCATGTTATGCTCCTTTAAAAGGTAAAACTTTAGGTGAAATTGCAGACATGATTGAAAAGCAATCAGACAAGCGTGTCGATTCCTGGACTCAGGAATTAGTAGAACAAACTATAGCATATTTAGTAAAAATCAATGAATAAGACAGTTTGCATATACCCCAAAGATGAATCTACGGATTTTCTCTCTCCTTTATATGACTTTTTATGTGAAAAAGGATGTGAAGGATGGCACAAAGATACAACGGAAAATACAGATGAAGCATATGCTTTAATTAAAGAGGCTGATAGTATTATTTTTCTAGGTCATGGTGCTTCTGATACATTATATGGTTCGCCACAAGATGGAGAATTTACAGTGCTGATAAACGAAACTAATATACAAGAACTACTTTATGGAAAAAGATGTTTTATATTAGCATGTAATTCTTATGAGTTCTGTGAAAATTATAATTTAACTTCTTTCATAGGTTTTGGAAATATGCCTACAGGAATAGTTGATGTTAAAATTGCAATGGAAGCTGATACTACTTTTCCTAGTCTTGAAAAAGAAGATATTGATACATATGATGCGGCATTAGTATCTTTATTAATAAGAGCGTTTAATGTAGCCTGGTTAACTGATATGGAAAAGCTATATTCAAAAATACGACTTTACGCCAATGTTGAGATTGGAGAATGTCTAATAAATAAGCCGTGTAAGATGTTTAGGGAGGTTGCAGATTTACTTCAAGATTTTAAAAATGATTGTACTTACTGTCCGTAACAAGGTTACAATCATATTTTTGTTGAAACTATATTACCATATACCTGTTTCTGATACGTCCAATTTTCTGAAAAAGCTTCATTCTCAACTTTTCCGGATAAGCAATCTCCACCTTATCACCAAGAGCCAGGATTTCATTCACCAGCTCGTCAGTCACAAGAAGGGTGTAATCAAATGACGTAAAAGTCCCCATATCATTCCTTTCCACCTGAGAATGGTGGAAAGGATGCTTTCTCAGATAATCTGCAAATGAACCGTAAGCCCTTAGAGTAATCTCTTCCGGCTGCTGTCCGGTCGGAGCCACAACACCAATAGAGTCTGAAAGACGATTAGCCAGCGAAAATCTGCAGTCAGCCTGAAACCTGTTTCCGCTGAGATAGATTTTTGTCAGTGCATCAAGAGGCACAGCACAGAACTCTGATCCGTTCCTGTACCCGAGCAGATACCAGCGGTTATGAAACAGTTTCAAACCTTCCGGTCGGAAACGGCCTTCCACTTCATTGCCCTTGTCATTGGTGTAGAATATGTACAGCTCATGTCCATCGCTGATACATTCCGATATATCAGGAAGGTATTCAATACCGCCAGACATGTCAGGCAGTACAACACGATGGAACAGACACGGACTGCTTTTCAAAGCCACATCAATGATATGGCTGTTGAACAGCCAGTTCCGGCAACCGTCACCGAGTATTTCATCCAGATTCTGGATATAATATGTATAGTCCTTTCTGTTGCACGCAATAACTATATCAAAATTTTCCTCAATCATTTTCCGGTGATGATGGAATGTGCGCAGACTCAGCGGCTTTCCATTGTATAGGAAATGGTGCTTCCAAATATCACAAAGCCTTTCAAAAGTGACCTTTCTCTCCTGATAGACTGTATGCAGCAGCCAAATGTAGCGGTTGTAGATATTATTCATAAAATCACCTCTTATAACTTGTTTAACTATCTAAATATAAGCATTATAAATGAGATATGCAAGAAATTTGCATATCTGTTTTGTACAATATTTTCAGTATAATCCGGACTGGTTTTCAGTACAGATTTACTATGTCCATGCCTTTCTTCATTGCCTCCCTGCAGGTATAGAATGTCCCACCATAAGACTTGCCGTCATAAAAGGCTATCACGCCACATGAATGCTCCAGCATGAAGTCATTGCGCCTTAGAAGACACCCGTGAAAATAGTGTTCACTCAATACGATAACCTGGTCAGCCCTGGAAATTATATTCTGATAACGTTCCTTTTCCATGGAATGCCACCGGCAACTCTGTCTTCTGAAAGGAACAACGGCAATGAGCCGTATATCCGGATACTTTCCCTTCAGTGATAATACAGTTTCAGCTGCCATCAGGTCGAATCCCATGGCCATGCCTGAGAAGAAACAGGTAATGCCTGACCTGCATGCAAGCGACACGGCTTCAACAAGCCGTGCCCTTATTTCATTCTGCCTTTCTATGGGAATAGTTCTGTGTCCCGTGAAAGCCAGTGACTTTGATTTGTCTGATAATATTCCGTTCATAGTTCTATACTTTATAATGGGTTCTTGCAAGGAAGATGCCTTCAATGACATTCGCTCCGAAACTCTCCAGCTGATTAGCATACATACCGAAACTGATTCCGCGTGTGATTACATCATCGAAGACTATGACTGCTTTTCCTCTGAACCACTCTTCATCAAACTCGATGATGCTTACCTTTCTGATTTCCTTTTCAGCCTTACGGTTTTCATGAATAGCAAGTCTTTCTCCGCATACCCTTACATGGTCATATCCGTTTATTGCTCCTGTGAGTTCACATACCCTTTTGCAGAAGTCCATATACCGGATTTCATTCTTTCTTACCGATGATGCCGGAACCGGAATGAATACCAACTGTGAGCATCTGTTGCCGTGTTCCTCAATCATTCTTGCTGCCGTCATCTGTGCCACCTCTTCATGAGACCTTCCGTCCTTGAAGTCATAAACCAACTGTCTGTCGGCGATTTCCTTCTCGCCCACATTCTGAATACGTTTGGGAAAATATTTGCAGAACCATGTCTGTGGCTTTTCCAACTGCTTTCTGATGCTTTCGTCCATCTGTACCATACGCTCTGATTTTTTTCCCTTCTGTCTGCAAGTTTTTCAGCTTGCCCGAAGGATATTTTTGCAGTTCTCAGAAGCGCAGGCATTCAATAAGGCAAACTACAAGGGAAGCTGAAAATACGCTCAACCCCGTTTGAGGAAGATTTTCAGCCCTGTGTTTGACGTTTGCAATGCCGGAGATACCTTTGCAAAAAAATATCTGCAGAGGCATGCTGAACAAACCTGTGGCTGTAATGGTACATTGGGATAACCATGTATCCCTTTCGCATCAGATGTTTTCAGATAATAAAATGCACCCGTTTCAATGGTGACAGTGTTGACAGAGAGTATCTGTCAGTGTATCAGATACTTCACATAGAAATCATACGTTGACAAACGTTGACAGGCGTAGCCACAATTTTCAGTCCGCTAAAAATCCATAGCCAAACGTTGACACATTATAATACTCTATTCTTTATAAGAAAAATCAGAAAGAATATAATATACTGTATTACAGAAACTTCCCAGATAGACTTTATGTCGGATTTTCATTGGATTTGCTGTCAACGCTGTCAACCGTCAAATATATGCCTTCCTGATTTTCATAAAAAAAGATTCGTTATCAATCGCCTTACCCCAGCCGTATTGAATATGACAGGTAACACATAATCCATACAAATCCCACAATCTCCGGAATAATCCCATATTTGACGTATTGACAGCTAATAATCAGATGTTTACCTTTACGGCATCCAATAAACGAAAAGATTAACCAGCATGAGAAATAATGAAAGTTGTTCCGGAAAAGACATATTCAGTAAAGGAGGCAGCACGCTATCTGGGTGTTCACCGCTGCACCATCTATGCCTATATCCGTTATCTGGAAAAGCCGCTGGCTTTCCTGAAGATACCTGATAAGGCAAAAAGGGTGTTCAGAGGAACTGACCTGATAGCCTACAAGGAAACTGGCCTGCCCAAACGTGGCCGCAAGCGTAAGAAACACCGTTAGTTCAGTCTGTCCCATGGAATGGTATCCAGGACATTATATCTGACATTCATGGCTGCAAGTTCAAGAGCCAGCAGCCTTGCCCTTAGCCTGACATCCTCCATGTCGGAAACGGCCTGAAGGAACTCCGACGGCTCCATTGCTCCCGACTGAATCATCCATTCCCTTGCACATTGTTCAGGAACAGCGGCACTGACGAAAGAGAATATTTCTTTTGCTATGCAGCCGGCTGTACCGTCACCGGCTTCAATGGTAAAGCAGAACGGTACACCGCTCGAAGTATTCCGTCTGAAATTGAGATACCGGATTCCATCCTTGTTTTCCATAGAAACGCTCCACCCATGTCGGGCAGAGAGATTAAAAATATTACGACAATTTTCCATTTACCATACAATTATAGTTTTGTTTTCATTTACCTGCTATAATAAGCAGCCGGTCTTGTCCGTGACGGATAGGACTGGCCACTTCTGTTTACTTACAGCCTATTCAAACCTTGCATGAAATTCCTGAAGCCTGCTGTCCTGAATCTGTTTCAGCGGAACCGGCTTAAAGTTCTGCTGCTGTCTTACCTGAAGCTTGCCAAGCCCCTGAGCACTCAGGTCAAGCTCCACATCCGAAAGCTCATTGAGGGAAATATACCCGTATTCATCCTCCATGAGTCCGATTACGATACCGAATAGAATCACATCGTCATCCTCCCTGTTTCCTTCAAGGATAAACCACCTTACAGAACCAAGGGCAAAAACCGCACGGCAAACAGCCTCCTTTCCCTTGCCGTCCTGTGAGTAGAACGGATAACCCTCCAGAGCTTCCGCCAGTTGTGTTGTCATCAATCTGCACATATCAGTTAAAAATTAAAATATTGTTTGATACTCATTTTTCTTGCTCGCATAACACTTGAATTTTGAAGTTCCGATTCTTTTCCCTCCAGTAAAGCTCATTGAGCTTCATGGCCGGGAAAAACCGTTTTATGTGCATTTGTAACTGCGGACCAAAGGGAGAAAAAGACAAGTGTGAAGTCAGAGGATGCAGACGGAATACCCAAATTTTTGAGGTATGAGAAAATTTGCGGAAGGCTGCCGTCAAGTCCTCCGACTGAAAGTGCAAGCGTCACTTGGCGTTTCTCCAGTCCGCAGTACCTTTGCACATAAGAAACGGTTCTGGCTATGATGCTCCAATGATTTCCTGATATTCAGTATTCAAAGATTTCTGAAGAGCATAGTATCCGTTTTCAGACAAAGCACCGGTAACCGGTTGCCAATGTCAGAACCTTTGAAGTGAAGAGTAGCGCAACCTTAAAGGCTCTGTCTTTGGCAACAGTCCTGATTTATCTGCATGATTGTATGAACCTGTCGGCTGAAACTTGCCTGGTATCGGGATACGAAGCAAGTCAGCCAGTTAGTTTCTGGAGCATAAGGCAAGTTGTTCCGGCATCGCATGAAATACGAACAGTCGGAACAGCTTGCCTGTATTTTAAGACGAGTATTCAGGGATATAGGACGTTCCGGCATTGCAAGCTTTAGCCTGCATCATCGGAACGGCCTGCTTGTTTTCGTTTTCAGACATGTTATCGAAAATCAGTTACCAATGTCAGAGCCTTTGAAGTGAAGAGCAGCGTAACCTTAAAGGTTCTGTCTTTGGCAACTGCCTGATTAATCTGCATGATAGGATGAACCTGTTGGCTGAAACTTGCCTGGTATCTGGATACGAAGCAAGTCAGCCAGTAAGTTTCTGTAGTATAAGGCAAGTTGTTCCGGGCATCGCATGAAATACGAACAGTCGGAACAGCTTGCCTGTATTTTAAGACGGGTATTCAAGGATATAGGCCGTTCCGTCAGTGGAAGCTTTAGTCTGCATTATCGAGACGGACTGTTATCATTTTGTTTAAATGACTGAGTTAGAAAAATGGTAGCAGTACGAAAACAGCATTTGCAATATATTTCAAATGTTTGTTTATTCTTGAAGTTTTTTTCATGTTGATACAATTTATTATGGGCAATTGGGGGTTTTTCGCTATATTTGCATAAATGTTTAATATGATTATGGCTAAAGATTTAAATCGCTTGAAAGTTGTTCTTGCAGAAAAAAAAATAACAAATAGACAACTTGCTGAGAAGCTTGGTAAAGATGAAGCAACTATATCAAAATGGTGTACTAATAATCTTCAACCAAATTTAGAGATGTTAATAAAGATAGCTCAAGTATTAGAAGTAGAAGTTCAAGAGTTAATAAGAGTACCTAATAAAATATAATTCCAAACGATGAAGAGTATAGACAAAACATTTTCCTTGTTTGATTTCTGTAAAAAGAAAGCAAGTAAAGTTCAAATATATGGAGAAGAAACTTTAGATGATGATGGAAATATAATTTCTTTTATTGATCAGGCAGCTCTTATAACCCATTATTTACAATTGAAAGATTCTGAAATAAGCTTGCCTTATGTATCCAAAGCAGAAAGTATATTGGGCTTATGGTATGAATTTATAAAAGGTGAAAAGAAAATTTGTACAAAAGATTTGGAGTGCGCAAGAGAATCTTCAGTACTTTTACAAACCTATCTTTTCCCAGATTTGTTTCAAGCACCGTTTCAGGCACCAGAGAATCCTAAATTTACATTTATAGATTTATTCGCTGGTATTGGTGGATTCCGAATGGCAATGCAAAATTTGGGAGGCAAATGTGTGTTTTCTTCAGAGTGGGATGAACAGGCTAAGAAAACCTATTATGCCAACTATGGTGAAGTGCCGTTTGGTGATATAACAAAAGAAAGCACAAAAAGTAAGATTCCGGCTAATTTTGATATCCTTTGTGCTGGCTTCCCATGTCAGGCTTTCTCTCTTGCTGGTAAAAAATTAGGCTTTGAGGAGACTAGAGGAACTTTGTTTTTTGATGTTGCAGAAATTCTACGCCGTTATCAACCTAAAGCATTTTTCTTGGAGAATGTGAAAGGACTTGTTATACATGATAAAGGGCGAACATTTAAAACGATTCTTAACACTCTTGATGAAGTTGGTTATGTCGTTCCTGATCCTGAAATAGTTAATGCTATGTATTTCGGTGTTCCTCAACACCGTGAACGTATATATATAGTTGGTTTTCGAAAAGATCTTGGAATAAAAAAAGATGATTTTAAATATCCTGAACAGAAAGAAGTAACAAAGAAGTGGATAGATGTTCGTGAAGAAAATCCTGTTCCAGCAAAGTATTATCTCTCAACACAATATATATCTACTCTTATAAATCATAAAGCCAGACATGAGTCTAAGGGAAATGGCTTTGGATACGATATTATCCCAGATGATGGTGTTGCGCATGCCATTGTTGTTGGAGGAATGGGTCGCGAAAGTAATCTTGTTATAGATTTCCGTCAAACAGACTTGACTCCTACAACCAGAATTAAAGGTGAAGTAAATAAACAAGGATGGCGTAAAATGACACCACGTGAATGGGCCAGATTACAGGGGTATCCTGATACTTTTAAAATAGTTGTAGCGGATGCCTCTGCTTATAAACAATTTGGAAATAGTGTTGCTGTTCCCGCAATTCAGGCTACAGCAGAACAATTACTTAAACCACTTAAAGAAAATGGCTTTATCGGGAAATAAAGGGGAATGGAGTGAAATTTATGCTCTATTCAGATTACTAGGAGAAGGAAAGGTTCATGCTGGAGATGCAGACATGAATAAATTGGATTTGTATTACCCGATTTTAAATGTAATACGTGAAGAATCCAAAAGATATGAATATAAACCAGATATAGAGCAAAATATCGTTATCATAGATGAAAACGGTAATGAATATGCGCGTATATCAATGGATAAATTTATGGAAGAATCTATGAGGCTTTTGGAAGATATTAAGAATGCCAAGGGAGCTTCATTTTCAATACCTCAGACAGAAGAATTTATGAATGAAGTGGGGTGTTCTAAGATTAAAGCCAAATCATTGGATAAGTCAGATATTCACATTGTTATTCATGATTTACGTACTAATATGAAACCTCTTCTAGGATTCAGTATTAAATCACAGCTTGGTACTCCATCTACTTTACTAAATGCTGGAAAAACCACAAATATCACTTATCGTGTAGTTGGAACTTCGCTTTCTGCTGGAGATATTCAGGAAATTAACGCTATTGATGAGCATTTATCACGTATGAAAGCGATATTTGATAAGGGATGTAAGTTGGAGTACCATGATATTGATCATCCAGTTTTCAAAAATAACCTATTGTTTCTGGATAGCTGTATGCCACAGTTTATAGCGGACTGTTTGATTATAGACAGTCTACCAGATTCAACATCCTCAGTAAGAAGTGCTGTTGAAAAGGTAGCTGAAAGTAATCCGTTTAATTTTACTGGTGCTAATAAGGAAGCTTTCTATGCCCATAAAATGAAAGTTTTACTTCTTGATGCTGCGTTAGGTATGACACCAGCAAAAGAATGGACAGGACAATATGACGCAAACGGAGGATATCTTGTTGTTAAAAGGGATGGGGATATTGTCTGTTATCATTTCTACAATAGAAATGATGTGGAGGATTATCTTTATAATAACACACGTTTTGAACGTGCAAGTCGTAGTAGATATTGCTTTGGTTCATTGTATAATGAGGATGGAGAGGTTTATATTAAATTGAATCTTCAGATAAGATTTAAAAAATAGATATTGAAGTCCACTTTCTGAAAAAGGATTATATTGGATGCATATTTACATTGATATTGATTTCAAGAAGAATCTTTATTGCTGAATAAATATATTATATGACAGATCGATTGACAAAAGAACAACGTCATAGAAATATGTCGGCTGTGCGCAGTAAAAATACAAAACCAGAACTATTAGTGAGAAAATATTTGTTTAGCCGTGGATTTCGATATCGGTTGAATCATCCTCGTCTGCCTGGACATCCTGATATCGTGTTGAAAAAATACAGAACGGTTATTTTCGTAAATGGCTGTTTTTGGCACGGTCATGATGGATGTAAATATTCTGTTCTTCCTAAAACAAATACAGAATTTTGGGAAAACAAGATACAGAGAAATAAAGAACGGGACATTAGGGAGCAAAAGGAACTGGCTGCTATGGGATGGCATTGTATTACGATATGGGAATGCCAATTAAAACCTGTAATACGTGAGCAAACGCTAGAGTCATTAGCATATACACTTAATCATATATATTTGAATGACAGAAGTGTAAAGCTGTATGAGATACAGGAAGATAATCAATTGTTAGCCGCTGAATCAGATTGTGATTATATGAAAGAGAACCTGAAATAGGATTATATATGCAACTCATTTATGTTCATGTGATTTGAAATTTTAAACTGAATAAGAGATATGAAACATAAATATAAAAGCCATAAGAGCATACGTAAACTTAAGAATAAAAAACATCAAATTTTATGCTCACTTAAGGGGAATATAAGGCGTTGTTATTCAAGGAATAAGAATACTCGTAAAAAAAACAGTTTATCAGAAAGTAGGCGTGAAATATATCTTGAAAACTACAACGCAAAAAGAATAATAATGGGAGATTCAAAAAAAGGATATGAATTTCATACCCAATTATTATTGGAATATTCTTCATTATATCCAGGGAAATTTCTAGATATAAAGAAGGAAATCTATAATTTTTCTAGGAATACGCTTTTACGAATGGTTTTAGTTCTTGGACAAAATTACGGTTTGTGTAGAATATCTGACATGGAAAAGAAACGCTTCTTTTCATATAAATCAGAGTTAATCGACGAAATGATGCATAAGATATATAATTATATCAAACGTAATAAAACTTTACCATATAATGTGTCATATGCATCTCAAAAAACTTTCTTAGAGTTTCTTAAACTAATATTTAGTATAAGGCCCGAACTCTGTCATGACAAATACAATTCTTATATGGCAGAAATTAAAACTTTTGATTTATTATTGGCTATAAATGAACAAAAGGTTACCCCATATCAGCCAAGTATAAAGGAAAAAGATGATTTGGCACGTATGATGTATGTTGGACTTTATGCGACAAATGAATTTACAAATAATAATGAGACTCTTGATTTGTCAGAGCAAATGTATTATGCTTTGACTTTTTTTGAATTTATTTCATCAAACTTTGAATGTGAAGTTATTTACAAGACCTTTTTGAATCATTTTTCAATAAATGATTGGAGGGAATATTTCCTGACTATTGTCGGTTTAAACTTGGTCGCATTTAAACAAGGTTTAGGTTTTTTAGATGTTAAACTGAATGATCCCGATCATATATTTAATGCAAATGTACTTCAAAAAATATCTCTTAATGAAGACGCCTATATTGAAAGTGATGATGATAATAGAGATATTGTTGTATTTCGTTCACGACCATTAATAAGTATGAATGATGGTAAATATTTAGTATACAATAAGCAATTATTGAATAAAAGGCTATATAACAGTATATATTTTGATTTATTATCCTATAATTTAAAATATAGAAAAAAATCCTTTAATCAATTCTATAAGGACACATTTGTAGAGAAATATTTATTTGATCATTCTATATTAGAATGTTTAGATGGAAGAAATCTTGATAAATGTTTTCCTCTGCTGCAAGATATAAAAAAAGAGGATTTTATAAATACTAAAGAGGAAGAAAATCAACCTGATTTTTATTTTAGAGAAGGTGATAGTGCTTTTATTTTTGAATGTAAAGCAATTAAACTAAATGGAGATTTAAAAGTAAAAGCAAGTGTAGATGATATTATCGATGAGTTGGAGAATAAATTAAGCGTGAAGCGTTGGAGTCTTAAAGATGGAGTAAAACAAGCAATAGAAAAAGAAAAGCCTGAAGGTGTAGGCCAACTGGTTAATCATATTGTTAGATTAGAGAATTTTGATTTTAAATGGGATACGATTGATCCAAAATCAATATCATTTTATTATCCTGTATTAGTATTGGAAAATTCTGAAATAGCTCAAGTCCCATTGTCTGCCATCGCTAATGAATGGTATCAAAAGGGAATAAATCAAAATTTAAAGACTTCAAAAGATAAGTGTAAGCCTTTAATAGTTATGACTATAAAGACATTTTTCTTCTATTATGATTTATTCCAAAAGAATGGTTTCAAATTTTACTTCGATAAATTTATCAATAAACATATTTATTATAAAGATAATAGTTCATTCTATTATATGGATGAATTTAACGATTTTGATACTTGGATGAGAATGAATTATACAAGTCATAGGGATTTATATTATAAGAAGAAATTTGAAGAAATTATTGAATGGAAAAAGCAACATCAAGCGAATAAGGGTATCTGATACCCCTTATTCACTAATTTTCTATATATTATTTATCGAAATAATAGGCCTGAACTTATGCGCTTGATCCTTTGGTGTTTCCTGAATAGTACCAGACTGCATGGAATAAAGCCAGGCCTTATTCTCCTTCTGGCCTTCCACTTCAGTAGATGACCATAACCAGCATTCACCCGGGTTCAGATTAATTTGGGTTCCACCGACTTCGCTTATACATTCATTAACCAGATGTCGGACCGTGAATAGATAAGAGAGTTGCCGGACAGAAGGAATATAGGCCGATTGCCCATAACTCCACAAATCAAAAGTTTTGATAGCCATCGGTGACTTGACTTCATCATTATTGAACAAAGAATAAGTGTTCTTGTTTCCGTCTTCTTCGGTCAATGATGCAGAAGTACCCTGGTCAATCCCAAGACTGTCAGCAAAAGCCAGCGGTTCCATATCATGAATGTAAACTGCATAACCAAGATTATCAGTTTCAGCACTACGGTTTACATGGAAAACTATGGCAACAGGTTCCTTGCCGGACTGCCTGAATCTGTCCATGGACAATATATTCCCGTCCGAACAGACCACATTGCCAACCTGGAGGGAAGATAAAAGACCGTCATCTTCTTCATGCTCACAATGACAGGAAGTGAGCATCAGCCCACTCCATGCCAGAATCGGTAATAAAAATCTTTTCAGCTTCATAGTAAGCATTCGAAGAAATGCACCTTTTACACTTTGAGGTTTGGTTGTAGCTTTGCGGCAGTGAATACAATCAAACCTCAATTATTATGAACAGACAAGAATTTGAAGAATGTAAGCATTCGAAGAAATGCACCTTTTACACTTTGAGGTTTGGTTGTAGCTTTGCGGCAGTGAATACAATCAAACCTCAATTATTATGAACAGACAAGAATTTGAAGAATTAGAATTACAGGTGCAACAAAGCGACCTGCCGTTGAAGTCGTACCTTCAACAGATAGGTGTAAGTTATTCAACCTATCACTACTGGCGTAGAAAATGTTCCGTTGACAGG
>NZ_JAOQJJ010000015.1:0-67899 GCF_025567135.1 Bacteroides cellulolyticus | reverse complement strand
ATTGAATCATGAAACATATAAAAGTGCTTGAATTGAGTGAGGCTGATCGCCTCAAACTTGAGAAAGGGTATCATAATGGCCCTACTCATAACTATCGTATCAGATGCAAATCCATATTGTTGAAGTCATCAGGCAAATCGGCCTCAGAAATAGCTGAAATATTTGATGTGACAATACCAACAGTATACGCATGGATAAAACGTTATAAAGAAAATGGAATCAAAGGCTTGGAAACACGTCCCGGTCAAGGTCGTAAACCTATAATGGATTGTTCCGATGAGGAATCAGTCCGTAAGGCTATAGAGGAGGACCGTCAGAGTGTATCAAAAGCACGCGAAGCCTGGGAAAAAGCTTCCGGCAAAAAAGCCAGCGACATTACCTTCAAACGTTTTTTAGGAGCATTGGTGCAAGATATAAGCGAATAAGAAAACGCCCAAGGGGTATCCCCTCACCGCAACTCTACACATACAAGAAAGAGAAGTTGCAAGAACTTGAAAGCCTTGACTCCAAAGGTAAAATAGAACTTTATTATGCTGATGAAAGTCATGTATGTACAGATGGTTATGTACCTTACGGATGGCAGTTCAAAGATGAGAATGTCTATATTCCATCAGAGAAAACAGCAAGACTTAATATCTTTGGCATGATTACCCGAAGAAATCAATATAAAGGTTTTACAACACAAGAATCCATCAATGCAGACAAACTTGTGGATTTTCTTGACATTTTCTCTTTTGAGGTAAAGAAGAAAACGGTGGTTGTCCTTGACAATGCTTCTGTACACAGGAACAGAAAGATAAAAGAACTCAGAAAAATATGGGAGGATAGAGGATTATTTTTTTTTTATCTTCCACCATACTCTCCAGAACTTAATCTTGCTGAAATCCTGTGGCGCATATTGAAAGGCAAATGGATAAGACCTGCTGATTACAATACTAAGGACTCGCTTTTCTATTGTACAAACAGGGCACTGGCATCTGTAGGTACGAACTTATTTGTGAATTACTCATATGTATAAAATTAATTTTGAATAGTTACTTATATGAAAAGTTTAATAATGCATATTGTGATAATATCACTGCTCTTTGTAGCTTGTAATACTGACAATGGAGATCGTTTCACCCCATTGGTAAAAGAAAACTTTCAAATTTGTATTGACGGCATTAATGTTGGTTTGTATAAGCTGCGTAATAGAAATGGTATGGAGGTTTTTATTACCAATTATGGAGCCAGGATCGTTTCAATTTTGTTTCCTGACAAAAGTGGTGATAAAAAGGATCTGGTACTGGGCTTTGATAATATAAATGATTATATAACTGTACCTAATAATTTTGGAGCTACAATAGGGAGATATGCAAACAGAATAGATAATGGACATTTTGTAATTGATAAAGATACTGTCGTATTGCCGCAAAATGATTATCCTCATTGTTTGCATGGAGGAGAGAAAGGATGGCACTGCAAAGCATTTAAGGTTGATAAATTTGATGATAATTCAATTGTTATGAGCGTATTTTCACCGGATGGTGACCAAGGATTTCCTGGAAATGTTAATGCCCAGATAGAATACAGATTGAATGATGATAATGAATTACATATTTTTTATAGTGCTGTAACAGATAAAGCAACTGTCGTAAATATGACAAATCACTCTTATTTCAACTTAAGTGGTAATCATGATAAGAGTGTTATGGATCATAAATTGTATGTGAACTCGACATATTATACTCCAATAGATTCAACTTTAATGACTACTGGGGAATTTACTCCTGTAGATGATTCTCCATTTGATTTTTCATCTTTAAGGGTTATCTCATCAAATATAGACATTAATAACGGGCAAATTAAAAATGGAAATGGTTTTGACCATAACTGGGTTTTAAAAACAGATGGAGATATAAATAAATTGGCAGCCAAGTTAAGCTGTCCTGAAACAGGAATAGAGATGGAAGTTTTTACCACAGAACCTGGAATACAAATATATACAGGAAACTTTTTGAACGGAACGGTAAAAGGGAAATATGGTATTTGGTATCCACAGCATTCTGCTATTTGTTTGGAGACACAGCATTATCCTGACAGTCCCAATAAAAAAGAATGGCCAAGTACAATGCTTGATGTGAATAAAAAATACGAAAGCCATACAATTTATAAATTTTATAATAGACCAATAAAATGATATTCAACATGAGATATTATGCTATATATCTGTTATTAAGTCTTTCCTTATTTGCAAATGCACAAAACATAGAGAGAAGATTGGCTTTTGATAATTATCATAAGTATGATAATAGGGAAATTCAGTCATGTGATTCGTCGGAAATAAGAGCCTTAGATAGATTACGTACGTATTACCATGAAAATCCATATAGGATAAAAGTAAATAAGGATACTAAATTGATAAATTCTTATTTAAGTTCATTGACTTCTGAAGGACGTTTTTCTGATATGATGACAATGGAAGAGAAAATAAAGGATATGTATCATGCAGGAAGTAGATTGACAACCAATGATACAGTCGGGCTATTTATAAGGGAAGCCTTTGAAAGAATTTTTCAAATAACAGCTTCTTCTAGTTTTCAAGGTGCAGAGAAGGATAAAGTATTTCCTAAAATACAGAAAGCTATAATTCACTATGGCGAAATTGAAATACAGCGTCCTAATGTATCAACCCGTTTTCATGCATCATGTTTTGCTATTCCTACAGCAGCTGTAAATATATATTTTACGTTGCTTGATGATATGGATAGAGCAGAGAAAGGAAAAGCGGATAAATTGTTAATGGATGCATGTACAATGTTGAAAGTTGTTGCATTGCAAGCTTGGACACAGCCGTTGAGGAATGATGAGACAGATATTAATGTTGTTTCTGTTGAGCGTTTTAGAAATCATGTATGGTGGGTAGGTGCAAATGGTATAGCTTATAGGTCTTTACTGCCTGTAGCTGTAATGTTGAAGTCTGTTTCTATGATAGAGATTGTATCTGAGGTTTGTATGAGAAGTATTAGTTCTACTTCCCAGAGTACAAATAAAGACTCTTTTTGGACGGAAGGGCTCACTTCTGATGGTGCCGGATGGGGACATGGAAAGCAGTGCTGTCTTTTTGATTATCCGATGGGTGGAATAGATTTCGCTTTGCAGACATTGCAGACATTACAGGATACACCATGGCATAAAAGTTTGACGAGAGAAAATACAGAAGCGCTTATGAATTATTTCAGAGGTGGTAGCTGGTATTATTATAACGGTTTTGTAATACCAGGATTGAATCGTTATACTTATGAATACAGACCTGAGAAAAAGAGAATCCCATATTCGAATATCTTAAATAAAATAGTAAAAAACTGGATGTCTTCATTTACAAAAGAGCAGCAGGAAGAACTGTTAAAACTTAAATATGAAGTAGATAATTCCAAAATCATAATGGAAAATTATGAATTCGGGTTGTATAACGGAATACGCTGGTTTTACAATAATGATGATTTGATAAAGAAAACATCGGATTGTCATATATCAGTCAATATGGCATCCGTAAGAACAGATGGAGTGGAAAGTGCTTTGTTTGCCGATAATTATAACTTTCATACAGCTGACGGTGTTACGTTATTTCAAAGAAAAGGAGATGAGTATCAACGTATTCTTGGAGGGCTTGATGTAACTGCATTGCCTGGTACTACTGTACGTGAAGGAATGGATAAACTTATTCCTGTAACTAATTGGAGGGGATATTGCAGCAAGCATAATTTTGCAGGTGCTGCAACTGATTCTAAACAGAATGCGGTAACAGGTTTTATTTTTGAAAAGATGAATGGATCGGATAAAGAAGGGGTCAATGATAAAGGAGATTATCATATTAAGAATGATATATTGTATGGATTCAAGGCATATAAAGGATACTTTATTTTGGGAGATTATTTTATAGCACTTGGTGCTGGAATTACAAATAATAATTATGGAAGACATGAAACTATTCGTACAACAATAGATCAAACTTCATTAAAAAATAGAGTATCTATTATACAAAATGAAGATGAACGATTTGTTAATGATAGTATAATACATTTAGACAATAAAGGTAAGGACTTTGTTTGGATAAAACAACAGGGACAGTTTGCATATTGTGCAATTCCTGAATATACCAGGAATATCAGTTTGGCCCTTGAGAATAAGAAAAACGATTGGTGTAAATTAAATCCTGGTAATATTAAGAAAAAGAATCTTCCAGAAGAGAGTCAAATTTTGCGTATTTGGACAGAGCATGGTGTGAACCCTAAAAACGAAAAATATGGATATGTGGTGTATTCAGGAAATGGTATGCCGAATACTAAGTTTCCTTTTGAAATCTTAAGGAATGACACTCTTGTCCAGGCTGTCATTAATGAAGACAAGAATATTATCCAGGCAATATTTTATCCAAATAATAACGGATTGTTTTGGGATAACTGTTCAATGAAGGTCTCTTCTCCTTGCGTAGTTATGCTGAATAAGGAAGGTGACAGTATGCAGATATATGCATCTGATGCTACTATGGATCCTTCAATTAAACAAATCACAATAGAACTTAATGGAGAGAATTTTATTATTGATTTACCGCAAAATGATCGTTTAGGAAATATTGGTCATAAAAAAGTACTGTTGTTTAAGAAATAATTCTAAGTGCAAATAAAAATAACCTATTATATGGATGTAAGAAATATATTACTAACAATTATATCACTGGCTTTATGTCATAGTGTATGTGCTTCTAATGAAAATAATTTGGATAAAGTGAGGGAAAATTTTGTTACTCTTTCTGCATTCAATTACTCTCCTAATGATAAGGTTACTGACAATTTTATTAAATATTCTGATTATGGAAGGGCTAATGATGTTTTACAGCTTCAATTATACATGTCGGTACATTTACCAGACGTAGAAGTAAATCGTTTGTTTTCTTTGATAAATGAGAATGGCTCTTTTTCAGATATTGATTATACGGACCGAACAAGAGGCAGATGGCAGCCGACTCTACATTTGACTCGTCTCTATTCATTGGTAAAACTTTATGTCTCTCCTTCAAGTAAGTGGTATAAGGATATAAAGATGCATGAAAATATTCACAAGGCTGTAAATTATTGGATGAAGTTAAAGCCAACCAGTGATAATTGGTGGCATAATGATATTGGTGTACCTCGTAAAATGACAGCTATACTTTTAATGATAATGGATGAAATTACACCGATGCAGTTAAATGGAGCTTTGGATTTGTTAAAACGATCAGAGTTTGGAAAGACAGGTCAGAACAAAGTATGGCTGGCTGCGAATAACCTCATGAAAGCTCTTTTGATAAATGATGAACAATTGTTGGTTATGTCAAAACAATTTATTGCAGAAGAAATATCTATTTCTGATAAAGAAGGTATTCAAAAGGATTGGTCTTTCCATCAGCATGGTCCACAAATTCAGTTTGGAAACTATGGTCAGACTTATGCTGAGTCGGTCTCATTCTTGTTGGCCGTTTTACAAGGTACTTCTTATGCATTTAGTAAAAAAGAATACGATATTGTTGCTAATTTAATGAAAGAAGGAATATGCTGGAGTGTATTCAAAGGCGTTATGGATCCTAGCTTTTGCGGAAGGCAGGTTTTTAAAGACAGTGGACGTAGTAAGGCTTATTCCGTTGCTGTTGCAGCTCAAAATATGGCTATGGTTGGAGAAAAAGATAGTAGCTTGTTTATTAACATATCAAATGAGAATCTTATGCCTGACAAGTATAAGAATACATTGACCGGAGCAAAATATTATTTGTGTTCAGATTGTGGCATTTACCGTACTGAAGATTGGTACGCTTCTATTAGAATGCATTCGGAGAGGACTATTGGTTTTGAATTTACAAATAAAGAAAACACTAATGCTTGGTTCTCTGCAGATGGGACCCTTTTGATGATGCAGCATGGAAGTGAGTATGATAATATTTTTGCACATTGGGATTGGAGAGCAATACCAGGTATTACCAGTTATGATGATAATAAACCTCTTAAAGTTTCCGATAATAGATACGATAAAGAAAATAAGACAAAACATGTTGGAGGATTAGTGTCTGATCAGATTATGTGTACAACCATGGAATTAAACAGAGATGGGCTACATGCCTTTAAATCAGTTTTTTTCTTTAAAGATTTAGTTGTAGCTTTAGGAGCAGATATCTATAGTAATAATAAAGACATTATAGATATAAAAACTTCATTGGAACAAAATAATCTTATCGGTGATGTAAAGTATGGCAAGAAATGGGCTTGGCATGATGGAAGAGGTTATATATTATTAGATCATTCTAGTGCAGTTGATCAGGAGCTTGTTGTAACAGAAGAAATGCAATATGGTAAGTGGGATGCAATAGATCCTTTCTTTAAAAATGATTGGAGTAAAGGAAAAGTCTTCAAATGTATCATTAAACATTGCTTAGATAAAAAATCAGCATATGCATATGCTATATTGCCTAAAAGAACAGCTTCGCAAACAAAAAATATGAGTTTGTGTAACGATATAAAAGTTCTTCGTAATGATGATGAGTGTCAATCTGTAGCTTATAAGGAGTATTCTTGTGAGATATGGCATCGTTCGACTAATCCTAGTATAAAAATATATAAGAAGCAGGAACTTATAGCAGAAACATATTTGGATAAGGTAAGTAAATGATTATGCATCTTATAAATATTAATGATTGATTTTTCAATGATATTAGATTGATAATTAATTTATAAGATGCTGATATAGTATTTTTATTAATACTATCCAGTAAACCACAGTGATAAATTGCACAATCTTCTTGTCTATTTTATAGAGTCTTTATTTAAAGATAAGAAAGAATAATTCCAATTATATATGTGGTTTACTGGAAACGTATAAGTAAGTTTTGAATTAGTACTTCTTTATTTTTTATCAAATTTCCTTCAACTCCCTATAAAGCCTCTGCACCGGCAGACCCATAACATTGAAATAAGACCCATGTATGCCTGACACACCGATGAAGCCAATCCATTCCTGTATGCCGTATGCTCCTGCCTTGTCGTAAGGCTTGTAATTGTCTATATAGAAGTCTATTTCTTCGTCTGTCAGTGTGTCGAAAGTAACATCTGATACTGAACAGAAGCTTTTCTGAAATTCTCGTGTGGTGATGCTTACTCCTGTCATTACCTGATGGGTGTGTCCGGACAGGATTTTCAACATTCTTACTGCATCTTCCCTGTCTTTGGGTTTTCCAAGTACTTCACCATTGGCATAGACTATTGTGTCTGCTGTTATCACAAGATCGTTTTCTGCCATGAACGGGCGGTAGGCGGCAGCTTTTATGCGTGATATGAATTCAGGTATTTCACTTCCTTTCAGATGTGGAGGATAACTTTCGTCAACACCTTTTATCAGTTTGACTTCGTAATTGATGCCCAAACCGGAGAGGAGTTCGCGGCGGCGTGGCGAGTTTGATGCCAGGATTATATTGTATTTCTTTAGATTGTCTAACATACGTTTTTGAGTTTTTGAATTTTACCATCCGAATGCTTCTTCATGTGACATCCATTTTCCTTGTGCGCGCAGTACTTGCTCTATCACGTCACGGCCGCAGCCTTGACCTCCGGCACGATGGGAAATGTATTTGCATATGGCTTTTATGTCTGGTGCGGCGTCTGCGGGGCAGCAAGGGAGACCTACGAGGCGGAGTACTTCATAGTCGGGTATGTCGTCGCCCATATAAAGTACTTCTTCCGGTTTGAGGTTGTATTTTTTTATCAGTTCGTTGTACTCCTTTGTCTTTACGGAAGCTCCCATGCATACGTCTTTCACTCCGAGTCCTTCAAATCTTAATCTGACGGCTTCGGTGTGTCCGCCGGTGATTATTGCTATATGTAATCCGCATTTTACGGCGAACTGTATGGCATATCCGTCTTTGATATTTATCATGCGCATAGGTTCTCCGTTGGGATGGAGAGGTACGGTATCGCCACTTAAAACTCCGTCAACATCGAAGAACAGTGCCTTGATTTTTGTGAGATCGTAGTCTATCATATTTTGTTCGTATTATAATTGTGTATGCTTTTGCTGATAAGTTTGTATAGCTCTGCTATGTCTGGTTCATCTTTAAGCATCTCAAGATGGCTGTCCATGATGTTGCGGTCGTCTCTTTGGGCGGGGCCTGTCTGGGCTGATACCGGAGATAAATGGTGTACCTTTTCGGCTGTCTCGTCTATCAATGGCAGCATAGCGCTGAATGGCAGACCGTGGGATGAAAGAAGATGTTCGCAGATGGAATACATATGGTTGCTGAAATTACATGCGAAAACAGCTGATATGTGCAGGTATTTTCTTTGTTCGGATGAGGCTTCGAATACATGGCTGCTCAACAGTGAGGCTATCTTGATGAGTAAATCTGTGTCTTCTTTACTGTTTGCCTCTACAAAGAAGTGTATATTATTAAAATCTACTTTTCTCTGCTTGCTGAATGTCTGCATTGGATATAGCACGCCATATCTGGCTGTAAGTCCTTTCCAAATATTGATGGAAACGCTTCCGGCAGTATGTACAAACAAGGCATTGGGATTGCATTTCACTAGCTGTGGAAGTATTGTTTCGAGTACAGAGTCTTTGAGTGATACTATGTAGATGTCTGCATCACTGTCTGTCGATGTTATATCTGTAGTGTAGGGGCAACCTATACTTTCTGCCAGTTCTTTGGCTGATTCCTGAGTCCTGCTGTAAATCATTTTTATATGGCATCCGGCTTCGTGGAATGCTTTTCCAAGATGTGTAGCTACGTTGCCGGCTCCAATCATTACTATTGAAGGATGTTTTTCTGAATATTCCACTGTCATTTTCCTCCGTATTTGTTGATGTGTATTTTCTCCCATTGCAGATGCGACTCGTCGAAAGGTTTTCTTTCCATTCCTTTATGTCCGATGGCGATGATTGATAGAGCCTGTAGCTGTAGTGGCAGATCCAATACTTCGTGTACGTATTCGTTTGATGGAATGCCGCTTGCCGTAAATCTTTCGCGCAACTGTACCCAGCAACTTCCAAGTCCGAGGTCTTCTGCCTGCAGCTGTATCATGATGGATGCTATTGATGCGTCTTCAATCCATACATCGCTCGCCATGGGATCGGCTGTTACGACTATTGCCAATGCCGCATCTTTTATGAACGATGAGCTTGCTTCCTTGCAGTATGAAAGTTTTTCAAGTATTTCCTTGTCGTCAACTACGATGAACTGCCAGCAGTTGGTTCGTTTGGATGTTGGCGACATGAGTGCTGCTTTGAGCAGTGTGACTACTTCTTCCTGAGTGAGTTCCTGTGGAGTGAATTTGCGCATACTGCGCCTTGATTTTATGAGGTCGCTGAAATTTTTCATATGTGAAAATTTAAAATGATAGTCACAAATATATGATTTTCGTTTTAAAGGCTGAAACTTTTTATGTAAATTTGCGATATATGGCAATACGTTTGGTTACATATGAACACTCTGAAACGTTGCCTCAGCTTCCTGGGAAGAACGTCTTTCATTCGGTAGGCCTGTTTAGGATTCTTGAACGGACATCCGGATATACTCCTTTTATGCTTGTGGCCTTTGATGGGGACAGACCTATAGGTAAATTATTATGTGTAATCAGAAAGTCTTGGTTTATAAGGGAGTGTGTTATATATGATACTGGTGAGTATTTTGATACGGATATTAAGCATGACATGATTTTCGATGAACTTCTTTCGTACTTTACATCCCGGAACAAGGATAATTTCTTTCTGATAGAGTTCAGAAACTTGACAGAACCGCTTTTCGGATACCGTTATTTCAGGAAGAACGGATATTTTCCTATAAAACGTTTGAGGGTGATTAATTCCATTCATCACACAACTTTGGATAAGTGGATGGGGGCTTCAAGAAAACGACAGATACAGCAGGCTTTGAAAAACGGTGCTGTGATGGGAGTAGCAGAAAACAAACAGCAGGTTCAAGGACTTTTCAGAATGCTGAAGAACTATTATTCTTCGAAAGTGTTCAAATATTTTCCCGGAGTGGATTTCTTTACGTCTTTACTGGAACTTGGTGAGGAATGCGGAGAGATGGGAAAAATATTTACAGTCTCATATAATGGTAAGATTATTGGAGGCTCGTGTTGTCTGTTCTCTGACGATACGGCATTTCTGCTGTTTTCCGGTGGAATGCGCAAGAGTTATCCTTCGCTATATCCAGGTGTGTTGGCTGTATGGAATGCTATGCTGTATTCAAGGGAGAAGGGGTATAGTCATTTTGAGTTTATTGATGCCGGACTTCCTTTTAAAAAATACGGATACCGTGATTTTATATTGAGGTTTGGAGGCAAGCAATTGAGTACCCGCCGGTGGTACAGACTGAAATGGAAATGGCTGAATAGGATAATGGAAAAGATATATGTTTGATATAACAGTCGATTGCAAAGTTAAGTTTCCAAAATCAAAGTTCAGACGTTATAAAAAAGTAATAAGGATAAATATTTACTGAAAAAGTTTCGTATTTTAATCCAAATTTCTTTCCTTTGTCTTATAGAATTTATCAACTTTAATTTAATATCAAAAAAACAACATCATTATGAAAATATCTCATATTGAACATTTGGGCATTGCTGTAAACAGTATCGAAGAAGCCCTGCCATACTATGAAAATGTATTGGGATTGAAATGTTATAACATCGAAACAGTAGAAGACCAGAAAGTTAGAACTGCATTCCTGAAATGTGGTGAAACAAAAATAGAACTTCTTGAACCGACAGGTCCTGAAAGTACAATAGCTAAATTTATTGAGAATAGAGGAATGGGTGTACATCATGTGGCTTTTGCCGTTGAAGATGGTGTAGCTAATGCTTTGGCTGATGCCGAAGGTAAAGGAATCCGCCTTATAGATAAGGCTCCACGTAAGGGAGCGGAAAACCTTAATATCGCTTTTCTTCATCCGAAATCAACAATGGGGGTTTTGACAGAACTTTGTGAAAAATAAAATACTGGTTGAGGCGATGGTTGGAATAACTGTTTTATAGATATATTTGAAGAGTCTGTTTGCATATTATTATGTAAGCCGACTCTTCACTTATTTTATGCAGCCTCGTCCGGTAAATGTTATTATAAACTTTAAAAATACTTATAACTATGAGTAATCAATTGGAAAAAGTGAAAGAGCTAATTGAACTGCGTGCTCAGGCCCGTCTGGGAGGTGGTGAAAAGGCTATTGAAAAACAGCATGCTAAAGGTAAATATACAGCACGTGAACGTATCTCTATGTTGCTTGACGAAGGTAGCTTCGAAGAACTGGATATGTTCGTAAAACACCGTTGTACAAACTTCGGAATGGACAAGAAACATTATCTTGGTGACGGTGTCGTTACAGGTTACGGTACTATAGAGGGGCGATTGGTATATGTATTTGCACAGGATTTCACTGTGTCTGCAGGTTCATTGTCTGAAACAATGTCACAGAAAATATGTAAGGTGATGGATATGGCCATGAAGATGGGTGCTCCATGTATCGGACTGAATGACTCAGGTGGAGCGCGTATTCAGGAAGGCATAAACGCTTTGGCAGGATATGCCGAAATTTTCCAGCGCAATATCCTTGCTTCGGGTGTCATTCCTCAGATTTCCGGTATTTTCGGTCCTTGTGCCGGCGGTGCTGTTTATTCTCCTGCTTTGACTGACTTTACTCTTATGATGGAAGGTACATCTTATATGTTCCTTACAGGTCCTAAGGTAGTCAAGACAGTGACAGGTGAGGATGTGTCACAGGAAGACCTTGGTGGTGCTAGCGTACACTCAACACGTTCCGGAGTTACTCATTTCACTGCTTCTACAGAAGAAGAAGGTCTGGCATTGATCCGTAAACTTTTGAGCTATATTCCACAGAATAACCTTGAAGAGGCTCCATATGTAGATTGTACAGACCCAATTGACCGTCTGGAAGATTCTCTTAACGAGATTATCCCTGACAGCGCGAACAAGGCTTACGATATGTACGAAGTTATCGGTGCTATTGTAGATAATGGTGAGTTCCTTGAAGTTCAGAGAGATTTTGCAAAGAATATCATTATCGGTTTTGCACGTTTCAACGGACAGTCTGTAGGTATTGTTGCCAATCAGCCTAAGTTCCTTGCAGGTGTGCTTGACTGCAATGCGTCACGTAAGGGAGCACGTTTCGTTCGTTTCTGCGACGCTTTCAATATTCCTATTGTTTCGCTTGTTGACGTTCCTGGATTCTTGCCGGGTACAGGTCAGGAATATAATGCAGTTATCCTTCACGGAGCTAAATTGCTTTATGCATACGGTGAGGCTACAGTACCTAAAGTTACTATTACTCTTCGTAAGTCATATGGTGGTTCGCACATCGTGATGAGCTGTAAGCAGTTGCGCGGTGATATGAACTATGCATGGCCTACTGCAGAAATTGCAGTTATGGGTGGTGCCGGTGCTGTAGAAGTGCTTTACGCTAAAGAAGCCAAGGAAGCTGAAGATCCTAAGGCATTCATGGCTGAAAAAGAAGCGGAATATACTAAACTGTTCGCTAATCCTTATAATGCGGCTAAATATGGTTATATCGATGACGTGATTGAGCCTCGTAATACCCGTTTCCGCATTATACGTGCATTGCAGCAGTTGCAGACCAAGAAACTTACTAATCCGTCGAAGAAACACGGTAATATTCCTTTGTAATAAATTAAAATCTGAAAATATGATGAGAAAACTTAATATCGGAATGTTCCTTTCTTTGATGCTGTTGGTGGCTTTTTCGTCCTGCAAGGAACAAAAGCCTAACAATAAGGTAGTCATCAATGAAGTGCTTGTCGATAATCAGAGTAACTTCCAGGATGATTACGGATTGCACAGCGGATGGATAGAAATATTCAACAAATCGTATAGCAGCGCCGATTTGGCAGGATGCTTGCTCCGTGTAAGCTCACAGCCGGGTGATACTGCCACTTATTTTATTCCAAAAGGTGATGTGTTGACTCTTTTGAAACCTCGCCAACACACATTGTTTTGGGCGGACGGTGCACCGCGTCGTGGTACTTTCCACACAAATTTTGTTTTGAGCAAAACAAACGAGAATTGGATTGGACTTTATGATTCTGGCAAGAAACTTCTTGATCAGGTTGTTGTTCCGGCAGGTGTACTTAAAGAAAACTATTCTTATGCCCGTGTGAGCGATGGCTTGAACGAATGGGAAGTGAAGGATGACAGTGCCGAGAAATATGTTACACCTAGCACAAACAACAAGACAATAGAAAGTAATCCTAAAATGGATAAGTTCGAACAGCACGATCCTGTTGGTGTGGGTATGGCGATTTCGGCTATGGCAGTCGTATTTATAGGTCTGATTCTGCTTTATATTTGCTTTAAGTTTGTCGGTAAGGCTGCAATTGCTTTGCGTAAGCGTAACGCTATGAAAGCACAGAATGTGACAGACCATAAGGAAGCTAAGGAAATGAAACTAGGTGAAGCTCCAGGAGAAGTTATTGCCGCGATATCTATGGCATTGCACGAAGCTCAGGGTGCTGATCACGATGTGGAAGAAACTATCCTTACAATAAGCCGCGTAAAACGCAGTTACTCGCCATGGAGTTCTAAGATTTATACTTTGCGTGAAACTCCGAACAAGAAATAACTTTGATAAAATTTAATCGTATGAAAGAATATAAATATAAGATAAACGGTAACTTATATAAGGTTACTGTTGGAGATATACAAGACAACAATGTAAAGGTAGAAGTTAATGGAACTTCATATACCGTAGAACTGGAAAAATCAGCAACACCTAAAATCAAGCCGGTAGTTCGTACAGCAGCTACTACTCCTGCCGCTCCGCCACCTGCAGTGTCTCGTCCTGTTGTAGCTGGAAGCAAATCAGGAATCAAATCTCCTCTGCCAGGAGTAATTCTTGATATAAAGGTAAAGGAAGGCGATATTGTCAAACGTGGTCAGACTTTGCTCGTTCTTGAAGCAATGAAGATGGAAAACGATATCAAGTCCGACCGTGACGGTAAAGTTACTTCTATCAAAGTAAGCAAAGGTGAATCTATTCTTGAAGGTACTGACCTTATAATTATTGAATAATATGGGAGAATTTGTTAGTTTTTTGCAGAATAACCTGGCGGATTTCTGGACATATACCGGTTTCTTCAATGCTACTCCACAGCATTTGATAATGATTCTTGTCGGTATATTCTTCATTTATCTGGCAGTGGCAAAGGAATTTGAACCTATGTTGCTGATTCCTATCGGTTTCGGTATTCTTGTCGGTAATATTCCTTTCAATATGGAAGCCGGCCTAATGGTAGGTCTTTATGAGGAAGGCTCAGTACTTAACATTTTATATCAGGGTGTAACGTCGGGATGGTATCCGCCTCTTATATTCTTGGGTATCGGTGCCATGACGGACTTCTCAGCCTTGATATCAAATCCTAAACTGATGCTTATCGGTGCGGCTGCACAGTTTGGTATTTTCGGAGCGTACATGCTTGCACTTGAATTCGGTTTCGACCCTATGCAGGCAGCAGCTATAGGTATTATTGGTGGTGCGGATGGTCCTACAGCCATATTCCTTTCATCCAAGCTAGCCCCTAACCTGATGGGTGCGATTGCGGTGTCGGCATATTCATACATGGCTCTTGTTCCTGTGATTCAGCCGCCTATCATGCGTCTGCTCACAACAAAGAAGGAACGTCTTATCCGTATGAAAGCTCCTCGTGCAGTTTCGCATACAGAAAAGGTAATGTTCCCTATAGTAGGTCTGTTGCTTACATGTTTTCTTGTACCTTCAGGTCTTCCATTGTTGGGAATGTTGTTCTTCGGTAACCTGTTGAAGGAAAGTGGAGTTACACGTCGTCTTGCAGAGACAGCACGTGGTCCGTTGATTGATACTATAACTATCCTGTTGGGACTTACAGTTGGTGCATCTACTCAGGCTTCTGAGTTCCTGACTCGTGATTCAATCTTTATTTTTGCACTTGGTGCTTTGTCATTTATCATAGCAACAGCTTCAGGTGTATTGTTCGTCAAGTTCTTCAATTTGTTCCTGAAGAAAGACAATAAGATTAATCCGCTTATCGGTAATGCCGGAGTATCGGCCGTACCTGATTCAGCGCGTATATCTCAGATTGTAGGTTTGGAATATGATCCAAGCAACTATTTGTTGATGCATGCAATGGGTCCTAACGTAGCAGGTGTTATCGGATCGGCTGTAGCTGCCGGTATCTTGCTCGGATTCCTGATCTAAAACGTATGTAATCAACGGTTTAAAATAAAAACAGGCAGACTGCTTTATGTGTGGTTTGCCTGTTTTTTATGTTTGTAAAGATTATAATTAATTGATATATATCAAAAAGTTGTTTGATTAAGTATTTTTTAGCAGGACAGTTTTTAACCGAATTGTAATATTGAAATATCTTTGCGCCCGAATTAAACTAAACAACTAAATTATGACAACAAAAAGAACTGTAAAGTATCATGTTCCTCAGCAGGGACTTTATGTTTATGCACGTACAGAGGAAGGTAGAACAGAACTTATTGTTTTAAACAGCACAGACAACGAGCAGATCCTAATGAATAACCATTTTAAAGGACTTGTGAATGAAAGTGTTATGGGGAGAGAAATTGCCAGCGGAAAGACAATTGATTTGACTGAGAATATTGTTATTCCGGCTCGCAAATCAGTTATCATAGAATGCTGATAACAAAAGAGCTTATAGAAAAAGCGATGGACAATTTAGTGATTTTAGTCCATCGCTTTTTTTATCATTTTGATTTGTATCCTTTAAAGAATTTACTGAAATAAAGCCATTGGTATTCTATTGAATTGCTCCAATATTTGCCGTCGTGAGCACCTGGACGTGTGATATAATCGTGGTTTATTCCGCGTTTCAATAATTCCGCGTGTAGATTATTGTTTACTTCAAAGAAAAAATCACTTGTTCCGCAATCGAAAATTATTGCAAGGTCACCATTGTTGATTTTATCCAATTGTGTGATAACAGTATGGTTGTCCCAAACTTCCTTGTTTGTGTCGCGTTCTCCCAATTGCTTTTTCATTTCCCAGTTGCTTGGAAAAGGTCGTATGTCAACGCCGCCACTTGTTGCTCCTCCTCCTCCGAATATGTCTTTATGCCTTATTGATAGCCATAGTCCTCCATGACCTCCCATGCTTAATCCGGTAATTGCTCTTCCATTCCTGTTTTTCACTGTACAGTAATTAGAGTCAATATAATTCACCAGTTCTTTCGATACAAAAGTCTCGAACTGGCTGTCCTGATTGGTGGGGCTATCCCAGTACCAGCTGTTTTCACCGTCCGGACAAACTACTATTATTCCATCCTTGTCTGCCATGTCAGGAAGCTCAGGCTTTATGTTTATCCATGTACTGGCATTTCCGCTATATCCATGCAGCAGATACAGTGTCGGACATTCCTGATGGTTGATAGCTTTGTCGGGTACTATTACAACTACTTCGATTTCCTTATTCATTTTTTCACTTTTTACACTCAAAGTGTCAATTCGTGCTGCATACGACTGTATAGGTGCTATAAATGCAGCCAGTATTATCAGGCGTTTAAAGATTTTGTTTATCATAAATATTAATATTTTTTCTTTGTAAAGTTAACACTACTTTTTCTATAAATGCGTTTGATTATATTTTTTCTGTTGTTATGTGTATTTGATGATTTATTTTTGTATAAGTTTGCAGCATGAAAAAGAAACTGATAGAGAATGAAGGTATTCCTGGCTATCTGCTATTGATATTGGCGATAATTTCAGGATTGGCTGTGGCTAATTTATATTATAACCAGCCGTTGTTAAACGACATTTGTCGTGATTTGAAGGTTAGTGAGTTTACTGCAAATCTTATCCCTATGGTGACTCAAATAGGATATGCCTGCGGTTTGTTGTTTATAATTCCATTGGGCGATTTATATAACAGGCGCAATATAATTGTGGTGAATTTTTCGTTACTTTCTCTTTCTATGGTGTCAATTGCCTTTTCAGAAAATATTGGGCTTGTCTTGGCTTCGTCTTTAATTACTGGTATCTGTTCTGTAATGCCTCAGATATTCATACCGATAGCGTCACAGTTCTCGAAACCGGAACATAAATCGAAGAATGTAGGCGTATTGGTGAGCGGACTTCTTACTGGAATCCTAGGTTCAAGAGTCATAAGCGGCATTGTAGGAGAGTATTGGGGATGGCGTACCATGTATTACATTGCTGCAGTAATAATGTTCGTTTGTATCTTTGTGGTTGTTAGGGTTATTCCTGATATGACAGTCAATTACAAAGGAACATATAAAGATTTGATGCAGTCATTGATGAAAATTTTCAGGCAGCGTCCTGATATAAGGCTTTCTTCCTTACGTGCGGGATTGTGTTTCGGAAGTTTCCTTTGTCTGTGGGCTTGTCTGGCTTTCAAATTAAGCGGTGCACCTTTGTATGCAGGCAATAATGTGATTGGTATGATGGGACTGTGTGGTGTTGCAGGAGCATTGACGGCATCTCTTGTTGGACGTTATGTTCGTATATTGGGAGTTAAAAGACTTAATTATATCGGATGTATAATAATTATTGTGGCGTGGGGGATAATGTATTTCTTGCAGAACACCTACACCGGATTTATAGTCGGAATAATGCTCATGGATGTAGGTATGCAGTGCGTACAATTGAGTAACCAGACCTATGTTCTGACTTCTGTTCCCAATGCTTCAAACAGGGTTAATACCATATTTATGACAACCTACTTTGTAGGCGGTGCTTTAGGTACATTCCTGGCAGGATCATTCTGGCACTACATGCAATGGACCGGTGTTGTTATGGTTGGCATTTCATTGACAATTGTCTCGCTTCTTATAACCCGTTTTGCAAAGGTTTTGCAATAGAATAGTTTTGTATTTACTTTGATTTATAAATATACATAGGCTTTCGCTGTTCTAAATGTTATTTTAACGCTGAATAATTTATCTTTTTTATTAAATAAAAAGATATCAGTTGGAAAATGTAAATTAAAATCTTATATTTGTAATCAAAGTATTATTTAAACTAATTTATTATGGAAGCACAGAAGAAGATTTCGGTGATGAATGTTCTCTCAGAGGGAATTTCATTGGGTATGAAGAACTCGGTATCATTGTTGGTGGCAACGGTTTTGTGGATAGTTACTATATGGATACCATATTTAAATGTGGGTACTACCATTGCCATGACTACTATTCCTATTGAATTGAGTAAAGGCAAAGTGATATCTCCGGTATTTATTTTTGACAGTAAGTATCGTAAATTTATGGGAGAGTATTTCACCCTGTTAGGCTTGATGGCTATGGCTATCATTCCAGCTTTCTTCTTCATGGTTATTCCGGCTATTGTAATTTCTATAGGATGGTCTTTGGCTATATACATATTGTTGGATAAGGGAGTGGCTCCCGGCGAGGCTATGGTTCAGAGTAATAAGGCAACATATGGATATAAGTGGACTATTTTTGGTGTGCAATTTGTTTTAGGTCTGATATATGGTATATTATCAGCTATATTTGGCCTTATACCAATATTGGGAGTTTTGCTGATGTTGTGTTTGGTTATTGCATATGTAATTATATCAATGGGATGTACCGCTGTAATCTATCGTAACCTGGTAGTTGAAGAATCTCCTGCAGAACCACAGGCAGAAGATACTCAGGTTCAGGAATAACAGTTATATATTAGATAATTAAAAACGATAAGGCAGATGACTGTTTTTCAGTTGTCTGCCTTTATTGTGTTTTTATTAGGCTTTAGAATTTTCCGGTTATCTGTTTTGTTGTCAAATCCGTTGAAAAGAATTACATTTGCATTGTAAAAGATTTTATTCAACATGGGAAAAGGTAAACTGGCTAAATTTGCAGATATGGCGGAATATCCGCATGTGTTCGAATATCCGTATTCGGTGGTTGATGAAGTGAACTTTGAAATGAAGGGCAACTGGAACCGTGATTTCTTCAAAAATGATAATCCTATCGTTTTGGAATTGGGTTGTGGTAGAGGTGAATATACCGTAGGATTGGCAAGACGATATTCAGACAAGAATTTTATCGGGGTTGATATAAAGGGGGCACGTATGTGGACAGGAGCAACAGAGGCTCTTAACGAAGGATTGAAAAATGCGGCTTTCCTGCGTACCAATATAGAAATTATAGACCGTTTCTTTGCACCTGGCGAGGTTAGCGAAATATGGCTTACATTCTCCGATCCGCAGATGAAGAAGGCTACAAAGCGTCTCACATCTACTTATTTCATGGAAAGATACAGGAAATTCCTTGTTCCGGGTGGAATCGTACATCTTAAAACAGACAGTAACTTCATGTTTACATATACAAAATATATGATAGAGGCCAATAACTTGCCAGTGGAGTTTATCACAGACGATCTTTATCATTCGGGTATGGATGATGATATTCTAAGCATTCGTACTTATTACGAACAGCAGTGGCTTGACAGAGGTTTGAATATCAAGTATATCAAGTTCAGATTGCCTCAGGAAGGTGAACTGAAGGAACCGGACGTGGAAATAGAACTTGATGATTACAGAAGTTATAACCGCAGCAAAAGAAGTGGTCTGAAGACAAGCAAATAAGATTTTCTATAAATAAACTATATAGGCGTTTGAATGGTGCTTAAATACTGTTTAAACGATGTTTAAATAAAAAAATATATGACACTATATCCAAAATTAATTCTTGACGCGCTTTCAACAGTGCGTTATCCGGGAAACGGAAAAAATATTGTCGAGGCAGAAATGGTTGCCGACAATCTTCGAATTGACGGAATGAAGGTTAGCTTTTCTATTATTTTTGAAAAGCCTACAGATCCGTTTATGAAATCAGTAGTCAAATCGGCTGAAACAGCTATCCATACATACGTTTCGAAAGAAGTAGAAGTTACAATCACCACTGAAAGCAAGCAGGCGGCACGTCCTGAACCTGGTAAACTCCTTCCACAGGTGAAAAATGTTATTGCAGTGTCATCCGGTAAAGGTGGTGTAGGTAAGTCAACAGTAGCGGCAAACCTAGCTGTAGCTCTATCTAAATTGGGATACAAGGTTGGATTGCTTGATGCCGATATATTCGGTCCTTCCGTACCTAAGATGTTTCAGGTGGAAGACGCTCGTCCATATGCAGAAGAAGTTGGCGGACGTGATTTGATTGTACCGGTGGAAAAATACGGTATCGAACTTTTGTCTATAGGATTTTTCGTCAGTCCTGAGCAGGCCACACTTTGGCGTGGAGCTATGGCAAGCAATGCCTTGAAACAGCTTGTAGGCGATGCCAAATGGGGAGAACTTGACTATTTTGTTCTTGATACTCCTCCGGGAACCAGCGATATTCATCTCACTCTATTGCAGAACCTTGCAATAACAGGCGCGGTGATAGTAAGTACACCTCAGGAAGTTGCACTGGCTGATGCGCGTAAGGGTATAAATATGTATCAGAATGACAAGGTAAATGTCCCTATTCTTGGTCTGGTGGAAAATATGGCCTGGTTTACTCCTGCCGAACTTCCTGAAAACAAGTACTATCTGTTCGGAAAGGAAGGAACAAAGAGACTTGCAGAAGAACTGAATGTTCCTTTGTTGGGACAGATTCCTATCGTACAGAGCATTTGCGAAGGTGGAGACAACGGTACTCCTGTAGCTCTCAATGAGGATTCTATAACAGGCCAGGCATTTATAGAACTTGCCAAGAATGTGGTGGAGCAGACAGAAAAGCGTAATGCGGAAATGGCTCCGACACAGATAGTTCAGACACATAAATAATTATATTGGGCTTATGATGAACGATGAAATTAAAAAGGCATGCGACGTCATGTACAAAGGTGGAGTTATTCTATATCCTACAGATACAGTGTGGGGTATAGGTTGCGACGCCACAAATGAAGAAGCGGTAAAGAAGGTTTTCGAAATTAAACGCAGGGCAGACAGCAAAGCTATGCTGGTGCTTGTAGATAGTCCTGTAAAAGTGGAATCTTATGTAAGCGATGTTCCTAGTGTAGCATGGGATCTTATAGATATGACTACAAAACCGCTTACTATAATTTACGACGGAGCCAGAAATCTGGCACCTAATCTTATTGCAGAAGACGGAAGTGTGGGTATAAGGGTTACATCAGAGGAATTTTCAAAACAGCTGTGTTTCAGATTCAAGAAAGCTATTGTTTCTACATCTGCGAATATAAGCGGTCAGCCTGCACCAGCTGTGTTCAGTGAAATAAGCGAGGAAATAAAGAATGCGGTTGACTACATCGTAGATTACAGAAGAGATGAGACCGGTCCTGCAAAACCTTCAAGTATAATAAAGCTCGGAAAGGGTGGTACTGTAAAAGTTATCAGAGAATAGTTGATATAAATTTGCTGGAGAATGAAGACTAAGGAAAAATTTTCTTTTTTGCAGAGTTTTCTAAAGTGGAGAGAAAAGCATATCACCGATAAGCAGTTCATACTCATACTTAGTTTCCTGGTAGGTATCTTTACTGCTCTGGCTGCTTTTGTCCTGAAATTCCTTGTAGAGTATATAAAGGAATTCCTTACTGAAAACTTTGATACAACAGGTGCCAACTGGCTGTATCTGGTCTATCCGGTAGCCGGAATTTTCATAACCGGACTGTTCATCAGATATATTGTTCGCGATGATATCAGTCATGGTGTGACTAAGATTTTGTATGCCATTTCGCGTCGTCAGAGTAGGATAAAGGGACATAATGTATGGTCGTCCGTATGTGCGTCAGCAATAACCATCGGTTGTGGTGGATCTGTCGGTGCCGAGGCGCCTATAGTCCTTACCGGTTCTGCCATAGGTTCTAACCTTGGAAGCATGTTCCGTATGGATCATAAGACTCTTATGTTGCTTTTAGGTTGTGGTGCCGCAGGTGCTGTGTCAGGAATATTCAAGGCACCTATAGCCGGATTGGTGTTTACGCTTGAAGTTCTTATGTTCGACCTGACAATGGCTTCTTTGTTGCCATTGCTGATTTCAAGTGTTACGGCGGCATGTATGTCTTATCTGCTCACAGGAACAGAGGCTATGTTCCAGTTTACACTTGATTATCCTTTTGCCCTTGAGCGTATTCCTTATGCTATAGCCTTGGGAGTGTTCTGCGGCTTGATAGCATGGTATTTCACACGTTCCATGAACTGGATAGAGAATATTTTCAGACGATTTTCAAGTCCTTACTCCAAGTTTGTGCTTGGCGGTATAATGCTTAGTGTGCTGATATTCCTTTTCCCGCCTCTGTACGGTGAAGGTTATGACACTATTTCCCTTCTTCTTAACGGAACGTCGAGCGCCGAATGGGATACGGTGATGAATAATTCATTGTTCTATGGACATAGTAGTCTTTTAGTGGTATATCTGTTGCTTATCATCCTGTTCAAGGTATTTGCTTCAAGTGCGACCAATGGTGGTGGAGGATGCGGTGGTATATTTGCACCAAGTCTGTTCCTGGGATGTATAGCCGGATTTGTATTTTCGCATTTATGCAATGAATTCAATATAGGAAGTACGTATATTCCTGAGAAAAACTTTGCTCTTATGGGTATGGCTGGACTTATGTCCGGGGTTATGCATGCGCCGCTTACCGGTGTATTCCTTATTGCCGAACTTACCGGAGGATACGGATTGTTCCTTCCGCTTATGATAGTTTCGGTTTTTGCATACCTCACCATTAAGGTGTTCGAGCCACACAGTATCTATTCCATGCGTCTGGCAAAGAAAGGTGAACTTATCACACACCACAAGGACAAGGCTGTGCTTACAATGATGAATATAGAGAGCATAATGGAAACAGATTTCCTTACCGTAAAACCTGAAATGGATTTGGGACAGATGGTGAAGGTTATCTCAAAATCCAGCAGAAACATGTTCCCTGTGATAGATGCCAATGACGAGCTCATAGGAATAGTCAATCTTGACGACATAAGGAATATAATGTTCCGTCAGGAGTTGTATCACAGATATACTGTGGAAAGTTTTATGACTGTTCCGAAGGCCAAACTTGTCACTACGGATTCCATGGAAGAGGTGATGGAGAAATTCGATTCTACAAAGGCCTGGAATCTTCCGGTAGTTGATGAGGATAATAAATATAAAGGATTTGTTTCTAAGTCGAAGATGCTTAACACTTACCGTCAGGTGCTTGTTGACTTCTCGGCAGAATAAACTTATGATTATGGAAAAGAAAGATTTGCGTATAGTATATATGGGTACTCCAGAGTTTGCGGTTGAAAGCTTGCGCAGACTTGTGGAAGGTGGATATAACGTTGTGGCTGTGATTACTATGCCTGACAAACCAATGGGACGTCATGGCAGTGTCCTTCAGCCTAGTCCGGTAAAGCAGTATGCGGTGTCGCAGGGATTGAAGGTGTTACAACCTGAGAAGCTTAAAGATGAGGCTTTCGTAGAGGAACTTCGTTCGTTGAAGGCCGATTTGCAGATTGTCGTTGCTTTCAGAATGTTGCCTGAAGTGGTATGGAACATGCCTCCTATGGGAACATTCAATCTGCATGCATCATTGCTTCCTCAATACAGAGGAGCTGCTCCTATAAACTGGGCTGTGATAAACGGTGATACAGAAACCGGTATAACAACATTCTTCCTGAAACATGAGATAGACACCGGCGAGATTATAGACCAGGTAAGAGTGCCTATCGCCGATACAGACAATGTGGAAGTAGTCTATGACAAGCTGATGATGCTTGGAGGTGACTTGGTTTTGAAAACTGTTGATGCAATACTTGAAGGAAATGTGAAGACCACTCCTCAGGAAGAACTGGTAAAAGTTGAAGAATTGCGTCCGGCTCCTAAGATTTTCAAGGAAACATGCCGTATAGACTGGAATGCCGGAGTAAAGAAAGTGTATGACTTCGTAAGAGGATTGTCGCCATATCCGGCAGCATGGACGGAACTTCATCAGGGCGATTCAGCTCCGGTCATGCTGAAGATATTTGAGACAGAAAAGATTTTCTGCAATCATGAATATAAATCAGGAAGCATAGTTACAGACAATAAAACTTATCTGCATGTTGCTTCAACAGATGGATATGTCAATGTGTTGTCATTGCAGTTGGCCGGCAAAAAGAGAATGCCTGTTGCCGATTTCCTGCGTGGATTTCATGCTTCTGACAGCACTACCCTGATTTGATTCCTGTTTCTTTACTGTAATTTCCGATTTAGTGTTGTCTGAACTCATGTAAGATATTCTGAATCCTTTAAAATCAGTGTCATTGTATTCAGGAATACTTGATAATGTGTATGAAACAACTCCCCAGTAGAGTTTGTTTCCATAGTCGGAGTTTTTGTTATGTCTTAACTCCACATATACCAATCCTTCATCGTCTATCTTTGTTTCTTCTGTAAGAAGCAGACTGATACGGTGAGGGATTGTTTCATTATTGCCATTTATATTAAACTCAATATTCAAGTGCTCTTTGCTTATATAGGCACTTGTTATGTTTATTATATCTTCTCCGAAATTCTCTATAGGCTCGCTGTCCTGATTTCTTGTATCATTTGCCTTTTTGGTCAGCACCTTATAAAAATCGTATATAGTAACTTCTTTTCCTGAATCTTCTTTATTCTTTTCTTCAGCGTTAGGAAAGCTTAAACTGACAAGAACCCTTTGTCCTATGCTGTCAGCATCATACATCTTTATAATATCAGGGTTTTGCGGTAAGAGTTTTCCATAAGAGTCGGATTCTATTGACGGGGTCTCTATATCGGTGATTGTTCCCATTGTGGAATGCAGTTCCGGGTATTTCTCGTTGTCAAGGCATGATGACATATAAATACCAAAAGCGCAAAGTCCGATAATACTGATTATTTTATGTTTAAGTTTCATATTATGTGTGATTTACGATTCTTTGTCTTGAAAATGTGTCATAGTGTTGATTACTGCATATATTCATGTTAAAAAAAAAGAATAAAAAAAATTGTGTTACATAAAGCAGTAATTTTGCTATCACTACATTATATAATTAGAACAAAAAATCAAATATGACCGAAGAAGAATTAGCTTTAAAATGTGTGGATGCGGACCCGTATGCCAGAAAACGGCTTTATGAGGTTTATGGTGGTCAGCTATTGGCTATATGTCTTCGGTATATTGGCGACCGTGATACAGCCCAGGACGTTTTTCATGATGGCATGATTAGGATATATCAGTCTATAGGCCAGTTTAAGTTCTTTGGCGACGGTTCGTTAAAGGCTTGGCTTTCCAGGGTGATGGTGAATGAGGCGCTTGGCTATCTGAGAAAAAAAAATGTTCAGATGCAACAGGAAACCTTGGTGGAGCAATTGCCCGATACGCAGCTTGACGATGATGGTGATGTGAACAATATTCCGAACAAGGAATTAATGAGGATGATAAAGGAATTGCCGGACGGCTATAGAACGGTTTTCAATCTGTTCGTATTCGAAGAGAAAAGCCACAAGGAGATAGCTGCCATGCTTGGTATATCAGAACATACTTCGTCGTCGCAGTTTTATAGAGCAAAGACATTGTTAATGAAAAAAATTAATGAATACAGGAAGAGCTTATGAATGAAATGAAAGACAAATGGATAAATGATATTCGTAGCCGGATGGACAACTATTCGGAGCCTCTCCCTGCTGGCTTATGGGAGAAGATAGAATCTGAAATATCGACTCCGGCTCCAAAGGTTATACCGATGTGGAGAAAATGGACGTCTGTTGCCGCAGCTGCCGCTTTGGTATTGGCGATATCAAGTGTTTCGGTATGGTATTGGAGTACCGATTCCGAATTGAAAGAGGTAAATTCGGCATTGACAGATAATAATGAAATACGTCAGGAATATAAATCCGATAATGTCATCCAGGAGGTTCAGACTGTGGAGAGTAGTGACAAACAGTTACAAGCTGAGGCTGTAAATTATTCACCGAAAACCATTGTAAACTTGGCTTCAGGTAATAATGCCGATAGTCTGAACGTTGCCCGCATTGCTCTATCTGAAAATATACAGACTGTTGACACTGAAAGCACGGATTCAGAACTTAAAAAAGAAGCCGATACAGAGGATAAAGCTTCGGTAAAGGAGAACAGAATGAAAAGAATGAGGGAAGACCGTGAAACAGTGAGACGCAATGCTTCTTATCTGGCTATGTCGGATAGTAAACGCAGTAAAGGTGGCGGCGTTCAGCTTGGGGTGATGACAGGCAATATACCTTATTCTTCAAGTAACAGTTTCAGTGGTATGTCTCGTCTGGCTATACCTACAAAGTCTGTATCGCAGGTAAACGATGTTGTGGTAGGTGAGGTTTCTGATGCAACGGCTTCATACAGTCAGATGTTGTTCAATAACATGGGAAGACAGACATATACGGATATAAAACATCATATGCCGGTCACTGTAGGAGCATCAGTCAAATGGAATCTGAATGAGGATTGGGCGTTGGAGTCCGGACTTAATTATACTTACCTTTATTCTGAATTGCGCTCAGGGGCAAAATCATATATCGAAGATAAGCAAAAGCTTCATTATGTGGGTATCCCTTTGAAGGTGCAGCGTTCTGTATGGAGCAATAGCATTTTCTCTTTTTATGCTTCGGCAGGCGGTATGATGGAGAAGTGTGTTTCAGGTTCGGTAGAGACAGTTTGCGTGGATGATAATAACAGGAAAAGTTTCGGAAATGAGAAGCTGGATGTGAAACCGTTGCAATTCTCTGTTCTCGCATCGGTAGGTTTGCAGGCAAACTTCAATAAATTGTTGAGCCTGTATCTTGAACCGGGTATGATATATTATTTTGACGATAATACGGACATTATAACTATCCGCAAGGACAAGCCTTTCAACTTTAATCTTCAGTTGGGATTAAGGTTTAACCTGAACAAATAATAACTCTATATATCTTATTTGAACAACAAGTGAAAAGTAGTGAACAAGTACTGAACGCACAGACGTTCATGTCTTGTTCACTTATTTTTTGTGGTCTTGTGATGTCGCTAAACAATATTAGCCATGCCTCGTATTTTTTATTTCGGAAAAGAATTCATATCTTTGTTCTTATACTAATATATAATAGTTCTGAAATGAATAAAGTTTTGATTTCTCCATCTTTGCTGTCGGCCGATTTCGGTTGTCTGAAAGATGATTTGGACAAGATTAACCGCAGTGAGGCGGACTGGTTGCATATTGATATAATGGACGGAGTATTCGTTCCAAATATATCATTCGGCTTCCCTGTCCTGGAATACGTGTCCAGACTTTGCAACAAACCTCTTGACGTTCATCTTATGATTGTACAGCCCGAAAAGTTCATAAAAGAAGTAAAGGCCTTGGGTTCAATGATGATGAATGTACATTATGAAACTTGTCCGCACCTTCATCGTGTGATACAGATGATAAAAGACAATGGCATGAAAGCCGGTGTCACACTTAATCCTGCTACTCCGGTGTATGCACTGAGAGATATTATTGCCGATCTTGACATGGTTCTTCTTATGAGTGTAAATCCGGGTTTCGGAGGACAGAAATTTATTCCAAATACTCTGAATAAAGTCCGTCAGTTAAGAGAATTGATAAAAGAAACAGATTCAAAAGCATTGATAGAGGTGGATGGCGGTGTAAATTTGGAGACAGGTAAACAGCTGGTCGATGCCGGTGCTGATGTGCTTGTGGCAGGAAATGCCATTTTCAAGGCTCCGGACATGATAGACATGATTCATAAAATGAAAAACCTATAATTGCTCAGATTGGAGAGAAATTCCTATTTGGTTAACTATCCCTTATTCCGGTTGGCAGTTTTTATGGCAGCCGGAATTTTTTTCTTCGACAGGTTTCTGCCGGATGTGTCTTTACGGTTTTTACTTCTCGTACTTTGGGCAGTCTTTTTGCCATTGTTCTTTTCCGTGGTGATTAAATTCAGGACTCTTCGTCTGAATTATTCTTTAGGAGTTATAGTTTCCGCATGCTTTTTTCTTATAGGTGGAATACTGATTGTTCAGAAAAGGAAAAATATAGAATATGAGTGGAGTGACAAGGAACAGTGTTATTATGGCGTGGTAGAAACCACTCCTGAAGTTCGTGGCAAAACCTTATGTTCAGAAGTAAGGGTTAACCTTGCAATTCCTTCAACAGCCGACAGTATATACGGAAAGTCAATTAACCGGAATATTCTTTTATATTATATTCCGGATTCTGCGACATATATTCCCCAGTGCGGTGACGGTATTGTTTTTTATTCAGCCATATCCAAACCGCTTTCCGATATCGAATTTATGGGATTTGATTATGAAAGGTACCTTTTCACCAAAGGAATATCCGGAACAGCATTGGCTTTCTCCGGCAATTGGGAAGCCGTCAGAGTTGAACATCCGCAATCAATAAGGCACATAGCGTTGAGATGTAGGGATATCATCGCTGGGAAGTTTGAAAGTTGGGACATGGGCGATAATGAACTGGCTGTAGTTTCAGCTTTGACAATTGGCGACAAGAGTGAGCTTACTCCGGAGTTAAAAGCTGTGTATAGTGCGGCGGGAACAAGTCATGTACTGGCATTGTCAGGATTGCACGTCGGAATATTGTCGGGTATTCTTTATCTTTTATTGTGGCCTCTCAGAAAATTGAGAGGAGGAAGAATCGTTCAGTCACTTGCTGTGGCGACGGTTCTATGGATATTTGCATTTATCACCGGTCTTAGTCCCTCAGTAGTAAGGGCAGTTACTATGTGTACGCTTTATCTGGTGGCATCGGTTCTGGTGGAAAACGGTTTTTGCGGATTCTTTTCGTTGTCGTTGACAGCATTCGTAATGCTGGTATATAACCCAATGTATCTTTTCGATATAAGTTTTCAGCTGTCGTTTGTAGCAGTGCTTTCCATTATTCTTTTCTATCCGCTCATTTTCGGATGGATAAAGAGTTCAAACAGGTTGATACGCTATTTATGGGGCGCAATGTCTGTTTCTATGGCTGCACAGTTGGGTACATTGCCTCTTATATTATATTATTTCGGAACTTTCCCAACATACTTCCTAATAGCTAATATAGTGGTGGGGCCATTGGCGGTTTGTATCCTTTCGCTTACTATGGCTTCTTTATTATTCTCGTATATACCTATGGTAGGGAATGTTTGTGTCTGGCTGTTGGATGGAGTGACCGGGATACTGAACGCTTCGATGCAGTTTGTTCATGGAATGCAAGGCTCACAGATTACTTCCGTCAGTTTCAATGAACTTCAGGTCCTTCTGTTTTCAGTTCTTTTGTTGATACTATATGTATTTTTGAAGAAGCGTCGTCCTGGAGATTTATTGAAGATACTTTCCATTCTTTGCATTATTGCCATTATTGAAGTCTATAAGATACGGACGGATGATGCTCCGTCATTGTTTTTTGCACGTTCCGGTCTGTATATCAGAAATGGTAAAAATCTTGATACTGTTACGTCCGGAAACGGGCTTCATGAGATAAATGGAATTAGAGTAGGGGTGATGGACTCCGGTCGCTGGAAAAACATACGGCTTGCCGGTACATCGGAACTTGCTGTACTTGATTATGTATATATATGTAAGGGATTTGAGGGAAACATTACAGGGTTGTCCGGTCTGTTTAAGATAAAAAATGTGATAATAGATGGTTCGATAAGTGAAAGATACAGGAGGTTTTTGAAACAGGAATGCGAGAGGCTTAATATAAGATGTATTGAAAAATCCGCTCAAGCTTCCTTTAGAATACTTCTGTAAATAGAAAAAAAAGAGTACATTTGCCAACAATTTAACACAAACAATAAATATGCTTTCAAAGATAATCTTACAAGCGAACATTGACAAGGTAGAAACCTATTTCGAAAAGGCTGACAAAATAGTTATAGTAACACATGTTTCGCCTGATGGCGATGCTTTGGGCTCATCGTTGGGGCTTTACCATTTCTTGCTCGGAATGGAAAAGAATGTGCATGTGATAGTTCCGAATGCTTTCCCTGAGTTCCTTCAATGGATGCCGGGAGCAAAGGATATAATCAGATATGACAAGTATGCCGAGTTTGCCGATAAGCTGATAGCCGAGGCTGACGTGATATGCTGTCTGGACTTCAATGCTTTGTCGAGAATAGATGCAGTGGCAAAACCTGTGGCGGAATCGCAGGCGCGTAAGGTTATGATAGACCATCATCTAAATCCGGAACCATTCTGTAAGATTACAATTTCTCATCCTAAAATATCTTCAACATCAGAATTGATATTCCGTCTGATATGCCGTCTGGGATGTTTTGACGATATAACATACGAAGCTGCACAGTGTATTTATACCGGAATGATGACAGATACAGGAGGGTTTACATATAACTCTAACGACCGTGAGATATATTTCATCATCAGCGAGCTCCTTTCTAAAGGAATTGACAAGGATGATATCTATCGCAAGGTATTCAATACATATTCCGAAGGCCGTCTCCGTCTGATGGGTTATGTACTTTACGATAAGATGGAAGTATTCCATCAGTTCCGTTCGGCTCTGATATGGCTTACTAAAGACGAGCAGAAGAAATTCCAGTATGTAAAGGGTGACACAGAGGGATTTGTAAATATACCTCTTCAGATGAAAGGTATATGTTTCTCTGTCTTCTTGCGTGAAGATACAGAAAAGAATATGATAAAAGTGTCATTGCGTTCGGTTGGTAATTTCCCTTGCAACAAGGTCGCAGAGGAATTCTTCAATGGAGGAGGGCATCTTAATGCTTCAGGCGGTGAATTTTACGGAACAATGGACGAAGCTATAGGATTGTTCAAGCAGGCACTTGTGAAATATGAAGATCTGCTGCTTAAGAATTGATTCCTAGCATATTTTTCTACAAAATTAACTATTACATCGACTAATTTAGTATGGGGATATAAATAGTTTTATTAATTTTGCCCTGTAAATTTTTAAAATAATGAAGAAACTATTCTATTTATCGGTATTGGTATATGTATTGTCTTTCGGACTTCAGAGCTGTAACAACGGAAAGACATATGCAGAACAGAAAGAAGAAGAGGCTGATGCCATCAACAAATTTATTTTGGAGAACGATATAAAGGTTATCTCTGAAAAAGAATTCATAGAGAATGATACGGTGACTAAGGAGAATGAGTACGTTTTGTTCGACAAAAGTGGTGTGTATATGAATATTCAATATCGTGGTGACGGGGAAATTCTCAAAGAAGGAAGATATACAATATCATCTCGATTTATGGAAGTCTGTATTATGGATGTTGCTGATTTTAGTATCAGTGCCGGTGATACATTGTTGTATAATACAAAGTCTCCGTATTCTGAAAATTTCCTTGCAACTGTGGGATCATCAGGTTCTTATTCAGCATCTTTTACCGATGTTGCGCAAAGTGAAATGTATCTTCGTTATGAAACGTCTGCTGTTCCGTCAGGTTGGCTTGTTCCTCTTGCTTACTTGAAGCTGAGATCATACATATCAGCTCCACCTTCAGAAAAAATCGCACGTGTAAAATTAATTGTCCCGCATAGTGAAGGTACGTATTATGCACAAAGATATGTCTATCCATGTTATTATGAAATAACTTATGACCTAAATTAATATAATCTATGACATTAATCAAATCAATTTCCGGAATCCGTGGCACTATAGGTGGCCAGGCCGGTGAAGGACTTAATCCGTTGGATATTGTGAAGTTTACTTCAGCATATGCTACGCTGATTCGTAAGACAACAACTGTGAAAAGCAATAAAATCGTTGTTGGACGCGACGCACGTATTTCCGGCGAAATGGTGAAGAATGTAGTTTGCGGTACTCTTATGGGTATGGGATTCGATGTTGTAAACATCGGCCTTGCTTCTACTCCAACTACAGAACTTGCCGTTACTATGGAAGGTGCTTGCGGTGGTATCATCCTTACTGCAAGTCATAATCCAAGACAGTGGAACGCTCTGAAACTTCTGAACGAACACGGAGAATTCCTTAATGCTGCCGAAGGTAATGAAGTGTTGCGTATTGCAGCTGCCGAAGAATTTACATTTGCCGACATAGACAACCTTGGTAAATATACAGAAAACAATACATACAACCAGCGCCATATTGACAGCGTATTGGCTTTGAAACTCGTTGACGTTGAGGCTATCCGTAAGGCTAACTTCCGTGTGGCTATTGACTGTGTTAACTCTGTGGGTGGTATCATCCTTCCTCAGTTGCTCGAACAGTTGGGCGTTCAGCATGTAGAAAAACTATACTGCGAGCCAACAGGTGACTTCCAGCACAACCCAGAACCTCTTGAAAAGAACTTGAGCGACATCATGGGACTTATGAAGAAGGGTGGAAATGATGTAGCTTTCGTTGTTGACCCTGACGTTGACCGTTTGGCTATCATCAGCGAAGACGGTTCAATGTATGGTGAAGAATATACATTGGTGACTGTTGCCGACTATGTATTGAAGCACACTCCAGGAAATACTGTTTCAAACCTCAGCTCAACTCGTGCTTTGCGCGATGTTACTCGCAAATATGGTATGGAATATAATGCGTCTGCAGTAGGTGAAGTGAACGTAGTAACAAAGATGAAGGCTACAAACGCTGTAATCGGTGGTGAAGGTAACGGTGGAGTTATCTATCCTGAATCACATTACGGACGTGACGCTCTTGTTGGTATAGCATTGTTCCTGAGCCACCTTGCTCACGAAGGCAAGAAGGTGACAGAGCTCCGCGCAACATATCCTGAATACTTCATTGCGAAGAACCGTATCGACCTTACTCCTGAAACAGATGTTGATGCTATCCTGCTGAAAGTTAAGGAAATGTACAAGAATGAGGAAATCAACGACATCGACGGTGTCAAGATTGACTTCGCAGATAAATGGGTACACTTGCGCAAGAGTAATACAGAACCTATCATCCGTGTTTATTCTGAAGCTTCTACTATGGAGGCTGCCGATGAACTTGGCAAGCAGATCATGGATATAGTATATAGCCTGGCTAAGTAATAATTTTTACTATTCATATATATGAAAATGCTCCCTTGATGGATAAATCGGGGGAGCATTTTTTATTCCACCCAAAGCATGTCACTCATTATTCCGTCTGATATGAAAATTCCGCTTTGAGTCAGTTTCAGGGTATTATCCTTTATTTCAAGCGTTCCCTGACTGATGTGTGGGCGAGCCATCTTCAGGCAATAGTCGTAAAGAGCGTTCCCGTATTCGGCTTTAAGCTTATCCAGTGGCATTCCCCATGCGGTACGGATTGATGTGATTACGAAATCGTTGTAGCGGGTATATAAGTCCAGCTCTTCAATTTCTGATATATCCGAACCTTTGTTTATGCCTTCTATGTATTTATCAAGTAACGAAATATTCCATTGCCGTGAGTATCCGTCGTATGAATGGGCTGACGGGCCGCATCCAAGGTATTTTATCCCTGTCCAGTAACTTGAATTATGTCGTGAGTGCATTCCAGGACGGCAGAAATTTGAAATCTCATAATGCACATATCCGTTTTCTTTCAGACGTGAGATGAGTGTTTCAAACAATGAATTGCTCAAATCCTCGTCGGCTTCCTTCACTTTGTTTTCTTCTCTCAGTTTGTAAAGCACAGTTCCTTCTTCGTATATCAGATGATATGCCGAAATATGTTCCGGTTTCAGCGAGATAGCTGTGTCAAGATCTTTGTTCCACGTATCCATACTTTCGCCTGGAAGTCCGTACATAAGGTCGATGCTTATATTGCGGAATCCTGCATTCCTGCATCTGCCGAAAGCCTCTATGGCCTGTTGTGCGTTGTGGCGTCTTTTCAGAAGAGACAGGATATCATCGTTGAAGGTCTGTATTCCCATGCTCAGACGGTTGAAAGGAAGGGTAGAGAGCATTTCCACATATTCGTCTGTCAGGTCGTCAGGATTTGCTTCTATTGTGATTTCAGCATTCGGGTTTACGCTGTAATTGTCATATATGGTTCTGAATATATTTGTGAAATCATCCTTTTCCAGTTGCGATGGCGTTCCGCCGCCAAGGTAAATAGTGTCTATGGTTTCATCGCCCAGATAGTCTTTTCTTCCGGCTATTTCCTTGCACAGAGCCTTGATATATTCGTTTTTCTTTTCGGAAGCCGTAGTAGAGAAGAAGTCGCAGTATATGCATCTTCTTTTGCAGAACGGTATGTGTATGTAAATTCCTGCCATTTATATCATGTTATTGTTAAGAATTTATGCAAAGGTACGAATTTTCTGAATTATAGTATTGCCTGTATGAAAAGAGTATTCTGTGCATTTTTTCTTGTAAATAATAGGATAAAATCTATAAATACAAGTTTGGTTTTTATAAACCACAGTGTGGTTTGTAAAAATATCAGTGTGATTTATATAAATATCAGTTGTATTTATAGAATATGTTTAGAAGGAAATATTTTTTCTTGGACATTACTTTGATTTTAATAATAACAGTATTCTTTTTTATTACATCCTGAAAATACACTCTAATCGTATGATTTAAAGGGATATATTACGTTATGTGTCAGAAAACATAGTTTAGTAACACGAATGTAACAGTTGGATTTCTGAACATAAATTTCTATTTTGCGCCAACTTAAAAATGAGATATGAAAAGCATATCCTTTATTCTATTAATTTTTTAATCTAGAATACCATGAAAGTATATCAGACTAACGAAATCAAAAACATTGCACTTCTTGGCAATGATGGCTCAGGTAAAACCACCCTCACTGAAGCATTGCTCTTTGAGAGTGGTATTATAAAACGTCGCGGCAGAATTACTGCCAAGAACACTGTCAGCGACTATTTCCCGGTAGAGCAGGAGTATGGTTACTCTGTATTCTCTACCGTTTATCATGTAGAGTGGAATGGTAAAAAACTTAATATCATAGACTGTCCGGGTAGTGATGACTTCGTGGGAGCTGCTATAACTGCACTTAATGTAACAGATACAGCCATATTGCTTCTTAACGGTCAGTACGGACCTGAAGTAGGTACTCAGAATCACTTCCGTTACACTGAGAAGTTGGGTAAACCGGTTATCTTCCTTGTTAACCAGCTTGACTCGCCTAACTGCGATTTCGATAAAGTGCTTGAACAGTTGACTGAGAATTATGGTTCTAAAGTTGTTCCGGTTCAGTATCCTCTCAGTACGGGTCCGGACTTCAATTCGTTGATTGATGTACTTTTAATGAAAAAATATTCGTGGGGACCAGAAGGTGGTGCTCCTACTATCGAACCTGTTCCGGCTGAAGAAATGGAAAAGGCTATGGAATGGCACAAGAGACTTGTTGAGGCTGCTGCCGAACACGATGAGACTCTTATGGAAAAATTCTTTGAATCAGAATCGCTTACAGAAGACGAAATGCGTGAGGGTATCCGCAAGGGATTGGCTGCAAGGGGTATGTTCCCTGTGTTCTGCGTATGTGCAGGAAAAGATATGGGTGTACGCCGTCTGATGGAATTCCTCGGTAACGTGGTACCTTTCGTTGACGAAATGCCTGTGGTTCACAATACACGTGGTGTTCCTGTTCCTCCTGTGGCTGATGCTCCAACTTCACTTTATTTCTTCAAGACTGCTGTTGAACCTCATATCGGTGATGTGCAGTATTTCAAGGTGATGAGTGGTGTTGTTCACGAAGGTGACGACCTGAATAATGCCGACCGTGGATCGAAGGAACGTATGGCACAGCTTTATGTGTGTGCAGGTGCAAACCGTGAAAAGGTGGAAGAACTGAGAGCCGGTGATATAGGCTGTACAGTGAAGCTGAAAGACGTTAAGACTGGCAATACACTGAATAGCAAGGATTGTGAAAATAGATTCAATTTCATCAAGTATCCAAATCCTAAATATACTAGAGCTATCAAGCCGGAAAATGAGGCAGATACTGAAAAGATGATGGCTATCCTGAACCGTATGCGCGAGGAAGATCCTACATGGGTTGTTGAGCAGTCAAAGGAATTGAAACAGATTCTTGTTCATGGTCAGGGTGAGTTCCATTTGCGTACACTGAAATGGCGTCTTGAAAATAATGAGAAACTTGCAGTGCAGTTCATGGAACCTAAGATTCCTTACAGAGAAACTATTACTAAGGCTGCACGCGCTGACTACAGACATAAGAAACAGTCGGGTGGTGCCGGACAGTTTGGTGAAGTTCATCTTATCGTGGAACCATATTACGAAGGTATGCCTACTCCTGAAGTCTATAAATTCAATGGTCAGGAATTCAAGATCAATGTGAAGAGTACTGAAACTGTTGATTTGGAATGGGGTGGTAAGCTGGTATTCATCAACAGTGTTGTAGGTGGAGCTATCGATACGAGATTTATGCCTGCTATCCTTAAAGGTATCATGAGCCGTATGGAACAGGGACCTCTGACAGGTTCGTATGCACGCGACGTACGTGTTATCGTATATGACGGAAAGATGCATCCGGTTGACTCAAATGAAATTTCGTTCATGCTTGCCGGACGTAATGCCTTCAGCGAAGCATTCAAGAACGCTGGTCCTAAGATTCTTGAACCTATATATGATGTGGAAGTTTTCGTTCCGAGCGACAAGCTTGGTGATGTAATGAGTGATATGCAGGGACGCCGCGGTATGATTATGGGTATGAGCAGCGAAAAGGGATACGAAAAGCTTGCAGCAAAAGTTCCTTTGAAAGAAATGTCTAACTATTCTACTGCTTTAAGCTCATTGACAGGTGGACGTGCTTCGTTCATTATGAAGTTTGCAAGTTACGAACTTGTTCCAACTGATGTCCAGAATAAGCTTATGAAGGAATTTGAAGAGCAGGAAAAGAACGAAGATTGATAGTTAGTTAATATTTTAATACATAAAAAAGCCGTATTTCTTAAAAATACGGCTTTTTTTTATTCACTTTTCATGAACTTTTCGCCACTTTTAGTTGTTATATATTTAAAGTTATATTAATTTTGTAAAGTAAGTGCGGAGGAAATGACTTTTACTTGTGGTTTTATTAATTAAAAATAGGTGATATTGTTAAATACGAAAAAATCCCGTGTAAAACATGTTAATTGATGATGATTATATTAATTAGCTTGTTAAATTTGTCACCATGAAAAAGTCAACAATATGGATATTAGGAGTCATTATGGCTCTGTCTTTTCTTAGTCTGCTATATTTGCAGGTAAGTTACATAGAAGAGATGGTTAAGATGCGTCGTGGACAATTCGAAGAGAATGTAAACCGCAGTCTTGTTCAGTCCGTGCGTAATCTTGAACTGGTGGAAACCAAGAAGTATCTTGAAGCAGATGTTGCTGCTACTGAAAGGGCGGCTCGTCTGGCTGAGCAGTTTAATCTGAATAAGGGAAAAGGAAGCGATGACATACTCCAGCAGCATCACCAATATACTATAACATCGCCTGATGGAAGTATGTATTCCACTTTCGAATTCAAGACTATTACCAACAGACCGTCAAGTGTCCCTAAGGTGATAATTTCTACAGGAAAGAATATTCCGCAGACATCAAGGACATTGCAGGAGATAATAAAGGAAAGGTATGTATATCAGAGGGCATTGCTTGATGAAGTGATATACAATATTCTATATACGGCAAGCGACAAGCCTCTGAAGGAGAGGATAAATTTCAAGCAGCTGGATCATTTCATCAAATCTGAGTTGCTTAACAACGGATTGGATTTGCCATATCATTTCACTGTTACGGACAGAGACGGAAAGGAAATATACCGTTGTTCGGACTATGCATATGATGGAGAGAAGATTTATTCCAGACTGCTGTTTGAAAATGATCCTCCGGCAAAAATGGGATATGTGAATATATTCTTCCCAACAATGGATGATTATATTTTCAGTTCTGTGAAGTTTATGATTCCTTCCATAATCTTTACTATTGTACTTCTGATAACATTTATTTTTACTATATATATAATATTCCGTCAGAAGAAGCTTACAGAGATAAAGAATGATTTCATAAACAACATGACTCATGAATTCAAGACACCTATCTCTACCATATCACTGGCTGCCCAGATGCTTAATGATCCGGCTGTAGGAAAATCGCCTGTGATGTTCAAGCATATATCTGGGGTGATAAATGATGAAACGAAACGTCTTCGTTTCCAGGTGGAAAAAGTATTGCAGATGTCAATGTTCGAACGCCAGAAAGCCACTCTGAAGAAAAAGAAGATTGATGCCAATGAACTGGTGAACGGAGTGATAAATACTTTCAGGCTGAAGGTGGAAAGTTGTCATGGAACATTGGATGCAGAGCTTGAAGCTACAGACCCGTTTATCTTCGTTGACGAAATGCATTTCACAAACGTGATATTCAATCTGCTTGACAATGCAGTCAAGTATAAACGTGCGGATGTGGATATAAGTCTGAAAGTCAGAACCTGGAATGAGGCTAACAAGCTTCATATATCAGTAGAAGACAACGGAATAGGTATAAAGAAAGAAAATTTGAAAAAGATATTTGATAAGTTCTACCGAGTCCATACCGGAAATTTGCACGATGTGAAAGGCTTCGGTCTTGGATTGGCCTATGTTAAGAAGATAATTACAGATCACAACGGAAGCATTCGTGCTGAAAGTGAACTGAATGTCGGAACTAAATTTATAATTGTATTACCTTTATTTAAAGAAGAATAATATGGACGAAAGAATGCGTATTTTATTGTGCGAAGATGACGAGAATCTTGGCATGCTTTTGAGAGAATATTTACAGGCTAAAGGTTATGAAGCTGACCTGTTCCTGAATGGTGACGAAGGAGTGAAAGGATATCAGAAAGGAAAATATGATATGATTGTAACAGACGTTATGATGCCTGTTAAAGACGGTTTCTCTATGATTCAGGAAATCAAACAGATCAATTCGGAAGTGCCTGTGATTTTCCTTACTGCAAAAACTATGAAGGAAGACATCCTTGAAGGTTTCAAGATTGGTGCAGACGATTATATCAGCAAGCCGTTTAGTATGGAAGAACTTACACTTCGTATTGAGGCAATCTTGCGTCGTGTCAGAGGTAAGAAGGTTAAGGAAAATACTATGTATAATATTGGTAACTTTACTTTCGATACTCAGAAACAGTTGCTTACTATTGGTGATAAGCAGACTAAACTTACTACTAAGGAGTCTGAACTTCTGTCATTGCTTTGTTCTCATGCAAACGAAATCCTTCAGAGAGATTATGCACTGAAGAACATCTGGATTGACGATAATTATTTCAATGCACGAAGCATGGATGTTTATATCACTAAGTTGCGTAAACACCTTAAAGCGGATCCGTCTATCGAAATTATCAATATCCACGGTAAGGGATATAAATTGATTACTCCTGACGAAGAACAGCAGGAAGCTTAATGATAAATGACAAAATAAAAAGAGGTTACCCGAAAGGATAACCTCTTTTTATTTTGTCTGATTTCGTAAATTAATCAGTAATGCGTTTGTTGATCAGGATATAGCTGATAAGTCCAACGATGATAAGAACAAATGATGTTCCCAAAATAGTGTTGTTGTTCACATTTTCAGTTGCAAAACATGCAATCAGGATAACAGCTCCGATAATAATCAATATTACTCCCAGATTCTTTAATAAGCTTTTCATGTGTGTCTTCTATTTTTATGGTTTATTCGTTTATTGGTTACAAATTAAAGCATAATTCTTTATACGTGAAAATTATTTTACGAAAAAAAATGAAATTCGTATAATATCATGCATCTCTATATTGTTAATCTTTCGTGTTTGTGAAGATTTTGCGAAGTACCTCCTGGCTTACGCTTAACTCTTCAAGAGTCAACCCTTTCAATGCTTCTTTAAGTGTGAGGTTGGCAACAAGCCTGGCCTTGTCCTCAAGCTGTTTCCCATCCTTTGTCAGATGTATCAGATTGGTTCTTCTATCTTTCTTGTCAGATATGCGTACAACCAGGTGTTGTTTCTCCATATTGTCTATTAGTCGGGTCATGCTTGGTTTGTCTTTAAACGTAGCATTGCAGAGTTCCTGTTGCGTCACTCCGTCTTTTTCCCACAGGAAAATCAGTACCGTCCATTGTTCCGGAGTGATATCCAATCCGTTCATCCTGAAATTCCTAATGAGCTTTCTGTTTATTGCTGCTGATACTTTACCATTAAGAATGGCAAATATTAATTGTATGTCGAAATTAAATTGTTCTATCATATAATTATTGTTTATACAACTATGCAAATATACAACTTATTGTCGTAATACGTATTCTTATTACCTATAATAATCACTTATTCTGATATATTAGTAAATAATTATAGAATAAAAACGCTATAAATGTTTGTATATTAGATAAAAAGTTGTACCTTTGCGCCGCGATTGAAATTTTTATTAATAATTTAATTAACGAATAAGTATGAATCAATACGAAACCGTTTTCATTTTAACTCCCGTTTTATCTGACGCTCAGATGAAGGAAGCGGTAGAGAAGTTCAAGGCAATCCTTACTCAGGAAGGTGCTGAGATCATCAATGAAGAAAACTGGGGATTGAAGAAATTGGCTTATCCAATTCAGAAGAAATCTACAGGTTTCTATCAGTTGATTGAGTTTAAAGCTGAACCAGCTGTAATCGAAAAACTTGAGGTTAACTACCGTCGTGATGAAAGAGTTATCCGTTTCTTGACTTTCAAGATGGACAAGTACGCTGCAGAATACGCTGCAAAGAGAAGAAATGTTAAATCAACTAAAAAGGAGGAAAATTAATCATGGCACAGCAACAATCAGAAATCAGATATTTAACTCCGCCATCAGTAGATGTTAAGAAGAAAAAATACTGCCGTTTCAAAAAGAGTGGTATTAAGTATATCGATTACAAAGATCCTGAATTCTTGAAGAAATTCTTGAATGAACAGGGTAAGATCCTTCCTCGTCGCATTACAGGTACTTCATTGAAGTATCAGCGTCGTATTGCACAGGCTGTGAAGAGAGCTCGTCATTTGGCTTTATTGCCTTACGTAACTGATATGATGAAATAAAAAAGGAGGAATAAGTATGGAAATTATATTGAAAGAAGACGTATTAAACTTGGGTTACAAGAACGATGTTGTAACTGTAAAGTCTGGTTATGGTCGTAACTATCTTATTCCGACTGGCAAAGCAGTTATCGCTTCACCGGCAGCAAAGAAAATGTTGGCAGAAGAATTGAAACAGCGTGCTCACGAATTGGAAAAGATTAAGAAAGATGCTGAAGCAGTAGCTGAATCGTTGAAGGGTGTTTCTTTGACTATCGCTACTAAAGTTAGTGCAACAGGTGCAATCTACGGTTCAGTAGGTAACATTCAGATTGCAGAAGAACTTGCTAAATTGGGTCACAACATCGATCGTAAGATTATCGTTGTTAAAGATACAGTTAAGGAAGTTGGTCACTACAAGGCAGTTGTTAAACTTCACAAGGAAGTTTCTGTAGAAATTCCTTTCGAAGTAGTAGCAGAATAATAAGCTTATTACATAAGTATATGAAAAATCCCTTTCGAATGAAAGGGATTTTTTTGTTTATAAAAGTTTTGGTTGTGACATTCCTGTTTTTTATAATTAAAGCATTATAGAAAAGTATGGACACAAAAAAAGCCTGTGGGTTTTGTTATCCTACAGACTTTAACTTTTTACCTAAAATTCTACTGATAATTATTCAGCTTTGTCGCAGCAAGCTTTAGCTGAATCGCAAGCTACTGAATCACATGCAGCTGAATCGCAGCATACTGAGTCACATGCTGGAGTAGCTTCTTCAACTACAGCAGCTTCTGTAGATTCTGCATTTGCATTTTTGTTACCACCACATGATGCGAAAGATACTGCAACGAATGCAACGAATAAAAATACTAACTTTTTCATCTTTTTTGCTTTTAAAATTCTGTAATACTTATGTTGTTATCTTAATTGACGCTGCAAAGATATATAGTTTTTTGATACGTTGTTCACTTTTGGTCCAATATTTTCGCTAAAAAATATGTTATGCAGCCTATTTATTGTTTTTTAACAATACCTGTTTTCCTTTTTTTTACACTTCGCCATTGTTCGTTTTTTTATACTTTATAAATCACGAAATATTACGTAACTTTGTGCAAAATATTTTTATTGTATGATTGATACTACTGTTTTCAAGGATAAGAAAGCTGTTTATTACACATTAGGTTGTAAACTCAATTTTGCTGAGACTTCATCAATAGGGAAGTCTTTGAAAGAAGCTGGTGTTAGAACTGCCAGAAAAGGTGAAAAGGCAGATATCATTGTCGTAAATACATGTTCCGTAACGGAAGTTGCTGATAAAAAGTGCAGACAGGCTATTCATAAGCTGGTTAAATCACATCCGGGTGCATATGTCATTGTTACAGGATGTTATGCACAGTTGAAACCTGATACGGTTGCCGATATTAAAGGTGTTGACCTGGTTTTGGGAGCCGAACAAAAAGGAGATCTGATGAAATATCTTGTGACTCTTAACAAGTCTGCTCATGGTGAGGCCATAACTACATCAACAAAAGATATACGTACATTCTCTCCGTCATGTTCGCGTGGTGACAGGACAAGATATTTCTTGAAAGTTCAGGATGGTTGTGATTATTTCTGCTCTTATTGCACTATACCATTTGCCAGAGGAAGAAGCAGAAACGGTAAAATCTCCGATCTTGTGGAACAGGCAAGGGAAGTGGCATCAGAAGGAGGAAAGGAAATAGTACTTACAGGCGTAAATATAGGTGATTTTGGAAAATCAACCGGAGAGACTTTCTTTGATCTTGTTAAGGCGCTTGATGAAGTAGAAGGAATAGAGCGTTATAGAATTTCGTCTATCGAACCTAATTTGCTTACAGACGATATAATAGAGTTTGTTTCGAAGTCAAAGAGATTCATGCCTCATTTCCATATTCCGTTGCAATCGGGATGCGATGAAGTTCTGAAGCTTATGCGCAGAAGATATGATACAAATCTTTTTGCTTCAAAAATAAGAAAAATAAAAGAGTTGATGCCGGATGCTTTTATAGGTGTTGATGTTATAGTTGGAACTCGAGGAGAGACTCCGGAGTATTTTGGGTCTGCATATAATTTTATAAGCTCGCTTGACGTTACACAGCTGCATGTGTTCAGTTATTCTGAACGTCCTGGTACGCAGGCTTTGAAAATAGATTATGTAGTTTCTCCTGAAGAAAAGCATGCAAGAAGCCAACGTTTACTTGAGCTATCCGAAACGAAGCTTAAGGAGTTTTATTCGCGTCATATAGGAAAAGAAGCAGTAGTCCTGGCAGAACATTCAAAACCTGGAATGCCGATGCATGGATTTACGGATAATTATATTCGAGTGGAATTACAGCCTGATAGTGTTTTGGACAATCATCTGGTAAAAGTCAGACTAGGTGATTTTAACGCTGACGGTTCGTCGCTGTTGTCTGAAACAATTTAAAAGATTTCAGGAGAATAAATACATATCTGTATGAAGAAAGTTTCTGTTGTTATATTGAATTGGAACGGGGCGGAAATGTTACGTACATTTCTGCCTTCAGTCATTGAGAATACTAATCCGTTGTTGGCCGACGTATGTGTTGCCGACAACGGCTCTACCGATAATTCAGTAGAAATATTGCAATCTGAATTCCCAACGGTAAGATTGATACGTCTTAGTGAAAACTATGGCTTTGCAGAAGGATATAACAAGGTGATGGATTTTGTTGATACGGAGTATGTAGTTCTTCTTAATAGTGATGTAGAGGTAACCGACTGTTGGATTGAACCTATACTGGAGTATATGGATGAAAATCCTGAAGTTGCCGCCTGTCAGCCTAAAATATTAAGCTATCGTAATAAAGAGCTATTCGAGTATGCGGGAGCTTCAGGAGGCTTTATTGATAAATATGGTTATCCGTTTTGCAGAGGAAGAGTCTTTGACACAGTAGAGGCGGATAATGGTCAGTATAACGATATAATTGATATATTCTGGGCTTCAGGTGCTGCAATGTTTGTCAGACGTAATTTGTACAAGTCGGTAGGAGGGCTTGACGGAAAGTTCTTTGCCCATATGGAAGAAATAGATTTGTGCTGGCGTTTCCTCAGTAGGGGATATAGAGTGGTTTGTGTGCCGTCAAGTACTGTCTATCATGTAGGCGGTGCAACACTCAAGAAAGAGAATCCGCGCAAGACTTATCTTAATTTCCGCAACAACCTGCTGATGTTGTATAAAAATCTTCCTTCGCATGAGTTGAAAAGTGTAATGCGCGTGCGTTGCGCCCTGGATTATATGGCTGCCTTATTCTTCGTGTTGAAGTGTGATTTTGCTAATGCTAAAGCAGTCATAAAAGCCAGGCATGATTATTTGAAACTCCGCGATGAATTCCAGTCATCGCGCCAGTGCAATCTTAAGGAGGCTACTGTTGGAAAAATAAAATACAGATATAATTTTTCCATTATTTTCAGATGTAAGCTTTCTGGCAAGAAGACTTATACCGAACTTACACGATAATTATAACGCAGTGTTATTATAATTTTGATTCTATGAATTCCATTATTTCCTCCTCCTTGTCAGGATGGAACCATGTTATATCATTATCTCGTTTAAACCATGTCATCTGCTTTCGGGAGTAAATACGCGAATTCTGTTTTATTTTTTCTATAGCAAATTCAAGTGTACAGTTACCTTCAAGGTATTGGATTATTTCTTTGTATCCTACCGTGTTAAGTGAATTTAGGTTTCTGTATTCATACACCGACTTGACTTCATCCACAAGACCTTCTTTAATCATGATGTCAACCCTTTTGTTGATGCGTTCATACAGTTCTTCCCTGTCCCTGCATAATCCGATTTTTATGATATCAAACGGTCTCTGTTTTTTGTTTCCAGTTCTGAATGAAGTATATGTTTTTCCGGTCATATAACATATCTCCAGAGCGTGTATCACCCTTTTGGGATTTTTTAAGTCAACTGTCGAGTAGTATTCAGGATCCAACAGTTTCAGTTCGGCACATAATCTGTCCAGACCTTCTTTTTCATACTTCTCCATCATCATCAGCCTTGTCTCGCTGTCAACAGTTGGTATGTCGTCTATTCCTTTACATATAGCATCTATATACATCATGGAGCCGCCTGTCAGAAGAATGGTGTTGTTGCTCTTGAAGAGCTCTTCCAAAAGGCTGATGACCTCACTCTCATATTGTGCTGCGCTGTAGTAATCCGTCAGTTTCAGTGTACCTACGAAATAGTGTTTCACCCTTTTCAGATATTCTTCCGTCGGGGCAGCAGTACCAATCTTCAAGTCGGAGTATAATTGCCTTGAATCGGCAGAAATAATAGGCGAGCCATATTTCTCCGCTATTTTTATACTAAGGTCAGTTTTTCCTACGCCGGTTGGTCCTATGAGTACTATGAGAGTTTTTTTGTTGTCCATCAGATATATAAATTAAGAAAGCGAAGAATGCGGAATATCAACCATTAGTTGAAGCCGTATTCTTCGCTTTTATTAAGTATCGGTATTATAATTAATATTTGTCTTCTTCGTATGGGTTACCTTCACTCATACCGAAACCTTCCATGTCGAAATCTTCCATGTCATAGTCTTCGTCTCCATAGAAGTTTTCTCCCAAGTCAAGCGACTGGCTTGTGTTTAGCTGTTCGTCGAAGTCTATTGTCTGTTGTGGAGCTTCACCTTCCTTGCGTGAGCATATGGCATGTTCAAGATCCTGTCCTGTTATTATTTCAGAAAGTTCGATGAAGAAGATTCTTTCAGCCAGCGGATCGAAAACGTAAATCAGCTTTTGCTTTTCGTCTTCCAACAGTTCGCTCAGCGGAGTATCTTTCATTATGTAAATGTCCTCGTCAGAACTGCTAGTGCCCATATCTTCAAGGGTGATTTCTGTTTCTTTCTCCCAGTCGTCATCACATATAAAGAAAGAAGTCATCTGGTCATCTTTATAACCTGTACACTTTAGTATAGCTTCATGCAAGTCGTAGAATGAAGCGTCTGAATCGATTTTTATTTCTCTCAAGAAATTATCGACTTCGTCTGATATGAGTCTGAATTTGTAAACCATCTTTGTTTAGTTTTAAATCTTTGTTTTGTAAATATACAAAAAATGATTATCTTATTATACCTCTTTGTGAATTTTCTATGAAGGAGATTATATATTCTATCTCCGGACTCATAGGAACATCTTGTTTCACTTGTTCAAGAGCTTCTGCAGTATTCTTTCCGCTATTGTATATTATGCGGTATGCATTATGTATATTTTCTATCAGTTCGTTTGAGAAACCGCGTCTTCTCAGTCCGACGATGTTGATTCCGCAGTATGCGATAGGGTCTCTTCCGGCTATAATGAAAGGTGGTATATCCTTGCTGAAGCGGCTTCCTCCCTGAATCATTCCATAACCGCCCACTCTACAGAATTGATGCATGAGCACGCTCGCACTTATTATTGAATAATCGTCGATTATTATTTCTCCTGCGAATTTTGTAGAGTTTCCGATAATACATCCGTTTCCGATTATAGCGTCGTGTGCAACGTGAACACCTTCCATAAGCAGGTTATTGCTTCCTACTATTGTCTTTCCCTTTGCGGCAGTACCTCTGTTAATGGTAACATTTTCCCTTATGGTATTGTTGTCACCTATCTCGGCTGTAGTTTCCTCTCCCTTGAACTTCAAGTCCTGAGGGATTGCTCCAATAACAGCTCCGGGGAATATTCTGTTGTTATTGCCAATGCGTGAGCCGTAAAGGATGTTTGCATTTGGCATTATGGTGTTGTTGTCACCTATAATCACGTTTTTGTCGATATACACAAATGGTCCGATTTCTACGTTCTGTCCTATTTGTGCTTCCGGATGTATGTATGCTAATGGACTTATCATATTCACTTTATTTGTTTTTTACAATTTGAGCCATGAATTCTGCTTCACAGACAATCTTTTCTCCTACGAATACATATCCTTTCATTGTAGAAACTCCTCTTCTGATAGGAGCCATAAGTTCTACTCTGAATATAAGAGTGTCGCCCGGCACTACCTTCTGACGGAATTTCACATTGTCAATCTTCATGAAATATGTAGAATATTTTTCAGGATCATCTACTGAGTTAAGAACCAGAAGTCCTCCCACCTGTGCCATAGCTTCTATCTGCAGAACTCCCGGCATTACCGGTTCCTGTGGGAAGTGTCCCTGGAAGAACGGTTCGTTTGATGTAACGTTCTTTACCCCCACGATATAGTTTGCTCCCATTGCTATAACCTTGTCAACCAATTGGAACGGATATCTGTGTGGCAATAACTCGCGTATGCGGTTAACGTCCATCAACGGTTCTTCATTACAGTTGTATATAGGAGCCTGTATTTCATGCATACGTATTTCCTTGCGCAACTGTCTTGCAAACTTGTTGTTGATGGTATGTCCCGGTCTTGTGGCGATGATACGTCCCTTTATAGGTTTGCCTATCAATGCAAGGTCGCCTATTATGTCAAGAAGCTTGTGTCTTGCAGGTTCGTTAGGCCATACCAAAGGTATATGGTTGATGTAACCCAAATGGCTTGCATCCATATGAGGAACTTTCATTACATCGGCCAGCTTGTCGAAGTTTTCCTGTGTCATTTGCTTTTCGTATATAACGATTGCATTGTCCAGGTCGCCTCCCTTAATGAGCCCTGCATTAAGCAGAGGTTCGATTTCGCGGACGAAAACAAATGTACGTGCAGATGCTATTTCTGTAGGGAAGTCTGCCATATTTTCAAGTGTGGCAAACTGGTTTGTCAGAATGTGCGAATCGTATGATATAAGCGTATTGATGCTGAATCTGTCGTCAGGCAATACAGTGATACATGAGCCAGTAGCTTCGTCGCGGAATTCTATTTTTGATTTTATTATATAGTAGTCCTTTGGAGCAGACTGTTCTTCTATGCCTACCCTTTCTATGCATTCCACATATGCTTTTGCGCTTCCGTCAAGTATAGGGAATTCAGGTCCATCCACTTGTATCAGACAGTTGTCAATTCCAGCAGCATACAATGCTGCCAATGCGTGTTCTACTGTGCTTACTTTTACATTGTTTTTTGATAACACTGTACCGCGAGTAGTGTCTATCACGTTTTCGGCCACAGCGTCTATGATAGGTTGATCGTCAAGATCAATACGTTGGATTTTATACCCGTGATGTTCCGGAGCCGGATTAAATGTCACTGTCAGTTTAACTCCAGTGTGAAGTCCTTTTCCGTTCAGTGAAAAGCTACCTTTTAAAGTCTGTTGTTTCAACATGGGCTATTATTTGTTTATTTGTTTTTTCAATTCTTCTAAATCTTTCTGCAGCTTGCCTATTTCTGCATACATGTCCGGCAGTTTCTTATAAATGATAGCCGAACGGGCAAACTGTTTGTGGTCTATGGCAGGATAACCCATAATAGCTATATCCGATTTGGTGTTTCCTGGTATTCCGGACTGTGCTCCTACAGTGACTTTGTTTCCTACTTTTATATGACCTGCCACTCCGACCTGTCCGCCGAACATACACCATTCGCCTATTTTTGCAGAACCGGCAATACCTACCTGCGATGCCATTACTGTATTGCTGCCAACCTCTACGTTATGGGCAATTTGAACCATGTTGTCAAGTTTGACACCTTTGTGAATTATAGTCGCTCCCATTGTAGCACGGTCTATACATGTATTGGCGCCAATTTCAACATCATCTTCCAATATAACAATACCAATCTGTGGAATTTTTTCATATCCTTCAGGTGAAGGTGCGAATCCGAAACCGTCAGCACCGATTACAGCTCCTGCATGCAGAATGCAATTGTTACCTATGCGGCAATCGTGATAGATTGTGACGTGCGGATAGAGAATGCAGTTATTACCTATTTTTGCATTGCTACCAACAGTTACGTGTGGATGAATATAGACATTGTTTCCAATAACAGCTCCTTCTTCTATGCATGCAAAAGGACCTACATAACAGCCGTCTCCAATCTTTGCCTTATCCGAAATAAAGGCTAGCGGGTCAATCCCGGTCTTCTTTGGCTGGCTCATTTCGTATAATGTCATAAGTCTGGCCAAACTTTCATACGCGTTGTCAACTTTTATGAGTGTTGCTTTCACTTCATGTTCAGGTATGAAGTCTTTGTTCACCAGAACTATTGATGACTGCGTTTCGTATATGAAATTTGTATATTTGGGATTTGCCAGAAACGATAATGCCCCCGGTACACCTTCTTCTATTTTCGCAAAAGTGTGTACTGTCGCATTTTCGTCGCCTACGATAATTCCTTGGATAAATTCTGCAATTTGTTTAGCTGAGAACTCCATAATTATTACCTTTTGTTCCTTTTGTTTTGTTTAATTGTTTTTTTTACCCTTAATAAACGTAAAGTAAGTTCGATTACTTATTTATGCAAATTACGTGTTTTTTTTTTATATATCAGAGAAAAAAGCAAAATATTTGCATCTTTACTCATATAAATAGGGCGATTTCAACAAAAAAACAGTTATATCAGCCTTTTGTGAGGATGATATAACTGTTTTATCTGCTGGATTTATCCGGAATATATGATAATATTGTTTAGCATTTTCATGACATTATTATGAAAAATCCATGTCATTTCGGATAGTAAGTCCAGTAAAGTATCTAAATATATATTTCAGCTAAATTTAAGAAAGTTTAATCCGAAACTGTTTTATTCATCAATCAGAGGATTGCCTTTAGTTGCTCAGACATCTGTTGCTGTACTTTCTGAGCTTCTTCGCCTGCCACTTTTGCAAAGTTTTCAGTCTTGTCGGCATAGATGATTGCGCGGCTTGAATTTACAATAAGTCCGCATTCCTTAGTCATACCGTACTTGCAAACTTCTTCCAGTGAGCCACCCTGTGCTCCGATGCCAGGAACCAGAAGGAAGTGGTTAGGAACGATCTTACGGATATCTTCGAACATGCGTCCCTGAGTAGCGCCTACCACGTACATCATGTTTTCATCGTTTGCCCATTCCTGGCTCTTGCGCAATACCTTTTCGAATAGACGTTCGCCTTCTGTGTCAGTAGTGAGCTGGAAGTCGTGTGAACCCTTGTTTGATGTAAGAGCAAGAAGGATAACCCATTTACCTTCGTAAGTAAGGAACGGAGTAACACTGTCTTCGCCCATATATGGAGCTACCGTTACAGAGTCGATGTTCAGTTCTTCGAAGAATGTACGTGCATACATAGCCGAAGTATTACCGATGTCACCACGTTTAGCGTCTGCTATGATGAACTGGTCAGGATAGTTTGTCTTGATGTATTCTACTGTCTTTTCGAATGCTATCCATCCCTTAACACCCATACTTTCATAGAAAGCCAGGTTTGGTTTGTAAGCGATACAGTAAGGTGCTGTTGCGTCAATTATAGCCTTGTTGAAGGCGAATATAGGATCTTCTTCTTTCAGAAGGTGTTCAGGAATTTTCTTGATGTCAGTGTCAAGTCCCACGCAGAGGAATGACTGTTTCTTCTTGATGTTTTCAAATAACTGTTGTTTGTTCATATCACGTAAGTTTTTGAGTGTTTTTTATCTTTGTTTAAAGTTCGCTTTCCTTAAGTCTTTCAGCATTTTCAGCCACAATCAGATGGTCTATACAGTCCTGAATGTCTCCGTCCATGAATGCACTGAGGTTATAGATTGTATAGTTTATGCGGTGGTCTGTAATACGTCCTTGAGGATAGTTGTATGTACGGATTTTAGCCGAACGGTCTCCGGTGCTGACCATAGTCTTGCGCTTCGAAGCTATATCGTCGATGTACTTCTGATGCTCCTTATCGTATATAAATGTACGCAGGCGCGAGAGCGCACGTTCCTTGTTCTTTGGCTGGTCGCGTGTTTCGGTACATTCAATAAGGATTTCTTCCACAACTCCGGTGTTAGGATTCTTCCAGTTATATCGCAGACGAACTCCGGATTCCACCTTGTTTACGTTCTGTCCTCCGGCACCGCCGCTTCGGAATGTATCCCATTTTATTTCGCCTTCATTGATTTCCACATCGAATGGTTCAGCTTCAGGCAGTACGGCTACCGATGCTGCCGATGTGTGAACGCGTCCTTGGGTTTCAGTGGCAGGAACTCGCTGCACGCGGTGTACTCCCGATTCGTATTTCAGAGTTCCGTAAACCTTTTCTCCCGTTACGGAGCAGATTATTTCCTTGAAGCCGCCTGCTGCACCTTCGTTAGCGCTTGATACCTCAAGTCGCCAGCCTTTGGTTTCGCAATATTTGGAGTACATACGGAACAGGTCGCCGGCAAAGATAGCCGCCTCGTCGCCACCCGTACCGCCACGGATTTCAAGAATCGCATTGCGGTCATCCTGAGGGTCGGCAGGAACAAGCAGAAGTTTGATTTCCTCTTCTAGCTCCGGTATGCGTGCCTCGCAGGCAGCAGCCTCTTCGCGGGCCATTTCCTTCATTTCAGGGTCGCTTTCGTTCATCATCATTTTGGCCTCTTCCAGACCGTTGATGCACTGCAGGTATTCCTTGCGTGCATTCATGATGTCGCCCAGCTCCTTATATTCCTTTGTAAGTTTTACATATCTTTTCTGGTCTGATATCACGTTCGGGTCAGTAATCAGTGTAGATACTTCCTCAAAACGTGATACCAGTCCTTCAAGTTTCTCTAATATGGTGTTATTTTCCGCCATTTAAATCTTTTTGTTTTGTTTTTTTACCACAATCTGCCTTCGAATAACAATGTTATAGGTATAGCCAATAATAGTATTGAAATGATTAGGAGTATAAAACCCTTCCAGTTTTTGAATATAGGTTCCTTGCTATTATCAATAAAATATTTTGCAAATATAGCTCCCGAAAATCCGGCCGTCATATAGCCTAATGTTTTGATGTAGTAGATGTCTTGAGAATCTCCTAATCCGATTATAGCTATACTTGCTACAAAAAGCAGTGCTAAAACAGCAGGTTTCAATGACTGTGTATTGTTCTTTCTATTATTGTCCATAAGCATTATATACCATAAAAACATTGTTGCTGTAATTTTTTCCAAAAGCGACAGCAATTATATATAAATCTACATTGATCCTATCATAAACTTTTTTCATTTGAAGGAGTATTATTAATGTCTTTTTGTTATTGGAATAAATTCAAATGTGACTATAGGAATTGTGGCTTTATTATGTTAGTATTTGAATTCTCCGAATTCGCTCTTGATAATCAACTCCTTAGAGCCGTTGCTTTCTTCTATGCGACCAACAATCTGTGCGTCGATGTTGAACGATTTGCTGATTTCGATAACCTGTTCAGCGTGTTCAGGAGAAAGATATACTTCAAGACGGTGTCCCATGTTGAATACTTTGTACATTTCGTCCCAGTCAGTACCGCTCTGTTCCTTGATAGTGCGGAACAATGGAGGAACAGGGAAGAGATTATCCTTAACCACGCGGCAGTTGTCGCCTACGAAGTGCAGAACTTTAGTCTGAGCGCCACCCGAGCAGTGAACCATACCGTGGATTTCAGGACGCAGTTCATCAAGAAGTTTCTTCACTACAGGTGCGTATGTACGTGTAGGAGAGAGAACCAGCTTACCAGCGTCAAGTGGAGAACCTTCTACAGCGTCAGTCAGTTTCAGATTACCGCTGTAAACCAGGTCTTCAGGTACAGCCTTATCGTAGCTTTCAGGATATTTCTCTGCAAGATATTTTGAGAATACGTCGTGACGCGCGCTTGTCAGACCGTTGCTACCCATACCGCCGTTGTATTCCTTTTCATAAGTAGCCTGTCCGTAAGATGCAAGACCTACTATAACGTCGCCCGGACGGATGTTTGCATTGTCAATCACGTCAGAACGCTTCATACGGCAAGTCACTGTACTGTCAACGATGATAGTACGAACCAGGTCGCCAACGTCGGCTGTCTCACCGCCTGTAGCGTAAACGCCTACACCCATTTCGCGAAGTTCGGCAAGCAGTTCGTCAGTACCGTTGATGATAGCCGAGATAACTTCTCCCGGAACGAGCAGTTTGTTACGTCCGATAGTAGAAGAAACAAGTATGTTGTCAACTGCTCCTACGCAGAGCAAGTCGTCGATGTTCATGATTAGAGCATCCTGTGCGATACCTTTCCATACAGACAAGTCGCCTGTTTCTTTCCAATACAGATATGCCAGTGATGATTTGGTTCCCGCACCGTCCGCATGCATGATGTTGCAGTATTCAGGGTCTCCGCCAAGAATATCAGGAATGATTTTACAGAAAGCCTTAGGGAAAATACCTTTGTCAATGTTTTTGATAGCGTTATGCACATCTTCCTTAGATGCCGATACGCCGCGCTGCATGTATCTTTGATTACTCATGAGTGATGATATATTATAAATTATAATTTTCTAAATCGATTCGATGTGCAAAAATACTCAAAATCTGATATATATCAAAGTTGGCAGGTGGTAAATAATGGCTCGAAGTATTAGTTTTTAGAACTCCTTTTCAAGTGTATAGCACGTAAAAAGGTAGAGGTGTTGTTTTATCTGTTCTGACAAAATGAAATCGTTTTAATGGCATTTGTTGCATAATGTAATTATATAGTCCTGTTATGTTATTTATTGCCTTAGATATTTTATTCAGAAAAATCTGTAATGTTAATGATTTTAGTCCTTATGATTGATAATAATGTATGTATAATATTATGAATGGTTAAGAATGTTAATTTAAACGCCTCGGCGTTTTATGTAAAATGTCTTGTTATTGTCTCAAAAACTCCTTGTCTTTTCAGGAAAAACTTCTTTTTCTTCTTCATAAAGTGACGGGTTGTCAATATTTTTTGTAAAAGTTGCCTTGTTTTATTCTAAAAAGAAGATTTTTAGATTTATTCTCGTTTTGATAGAATGATGTAATAATTCCTTTCTTGTTGTATTGGTGTAGGCGTATAGGCGGTTTGTGTGATATTTTGAAGGGATTTGGCTTTTATTTGTGATAGAATGATTTGGTAAAGCTTTCTGGGAATTGATTTTTCCCTGTCTTGATTTATAATTGGTATTGATTATTCTATTCTTGGAAATCGCAAATAACAGAATGTCAATCTGACAAAAATATATTTCTGTCAATATCAATTTGTTTTCCGTTTATTTTAATTAGGTAATAGATTTGATGGATATCGCACAAGAAGAAGGAATTGATAAAAGAAAACATACCCTCAGTATAGGACTGAAGGTATGTCAACATATTCAGTTATACTGAAAGAATGGTTTTACTTTTCTGTTTTTCTTTGACTATGTTTATGAATGATGATAATGTTTCTATTTCAGATTGAAACTCATGCACGTGATTCGCGACGATTGATGATGATGTTGGAAATTATAGATAATCAGTATCTATGATATCGTATTCGTCAATAAAAAGAGTTTTTTTTTCTCCGCAACATACTGTTTCTACCTCATAATTTATATCAGGATATCCTGCACCGGCATAATTTACAAATAGAACTTCTGCGTGATGAATTTTATTGTCTAAATCACAGAACCAATATATAATATCTCCAACCTTATATTTAGTTTCTATATTCATAGTTTATTTATTAAAGATACAATCACGATGCCACTCCAGAAACAATGGATTTATAGAATACTTTTTAGTTTCAGCTAATGGTTTACCATATATCGGTAAAAAATATTTGTTATAATAATCTTTACCAATGTTCTTTGATAAACGTTTAGAAAAAAGGACTTTGCAAGAATTATCAAAACTAATAAGTCCTTGGTCAAATGCTTTGTCGTACAAAGAAGAAAGACATATGCCATTTTCCGGGTTAAGACGTTCCTTTTGACTTTCCGACCATGGAATAATATGACTTGCAACAAGTAATTCAGGAATATCAATGCCTGAAAGTGCACACTTATAATCATAGTTAGCAAGTATTATTTGACGAAATACACTTTGGTTGATACGTGTCTTTACTTGCCTTATTTTATTGTCACCTATAATATTTGATGGTATGTCTCTAAGTTCTTTCTTGAATTTTTGTTCAACAGATGTCCCTTCATATTGAGCTAATATACGTTCGCTTTCATAAATAAGTTTTTCTGGGTCATTTGCAAATTCGTTCCAGTATTCTTCACATTTTTTCCCTCCATGTGACATTCCTAAAATCCCTCTTTGTTTAAGCAGAGGGTCACAACTGGCATAATTAACTAAACGTAAGGCAACTGCATTAGGTGTTCTTCCTATTAATTTTGCCGTTTTTATAACATCAGTATTTCCTGCGTGCATTTTACCAAATGGCATTTTAAGATATAGGTTTAATACTAATATCATTTCGTCTTTTGTCCAAAGATTCTTAGCCATAACTTTATGCAATTAATGTTTGGGGTAAAATATATTATGATTAAAACTTACTATCATTGTATATTCCATATGCTGAGGTAAGTAAGTTTACTTATCAATAACTATATAAAGGATTGAGTATGGTACTTTTTTCGATACATCTTGTGCAATTGTTTTTTTGTTATCATTCAATTCTTTTGTCGATTAATACTTGCAAAAATACAGTTTTTTATTGAGAATATCTAATTAATAAATTTCTCTTTTGTTATTGTATATATTACTTACTGAAGGTTCAATTCCTTCAAATATTGAGGAACACATACAAAGCGTCAAAGAGTAAATCTTTTATGATATATATTATCAGACAAACTTTCTATAGTAAAGTGGAAATTTTTATGGTGTTGATTTATAGAAATCAGCCTAAAGCTGTTGGTTATAATTTAATATTGTGTTATCTTTACAACATAATATTAAGAATCGAATAAAGTCTGTTTATGAAATACCCGATAGGAATCCAGAGTTTTGACCAGTTGATAGAAGACGGTTATGTGTATATCGACAAGACCGATATGGTATATAGCCTTGTGACCGAAGGTAAAATCTACTTTCTTAGTCGTCCGCGCCGTTTCGGAAAGAGCCTTCTGGTTTCTACATTGAAGAACTATTTTCTTGGTAGGAAAGAACTTTTCAAAGGCTTGAAGATAGACTCTCTGGAGAAAGACTGGAATGTATATCCGGTGTTTCATTTGGATTTCAATGGTACAGACTATACTGTTAGGGGAGGTCTTGAGAAAAAAATAAGGTATTATCTTTTGTCTTGGGCAGAAGAATATTCTTTACCGGAACGAACTAAAGAGCTTGGTTTGGGCGACTTGTTTGCTGAACTTATTCGTGTTGCCCATGAGCAGAGCGGACGCCGTGCCGTTGTTCTGATAGACGAATACGACAAGCCTATTCTTGATGTTCTTGACGTGGATAAAAATCTTGAGGAAGAGCATCGCAATACATTGAAAAGTTTCTATTCGGTGTTCAAAAGCGCTGATGAGCATCTTCAGTTTGTCTTTCTTACTGGAGTTACCAAGTTTTCTCAGGTCAGTGTATTCAGTGGTTTCAATCAGCCTTTTGACATAAGTATGCACGGCAAGTATGAAACTCTCTGTGGTATATCACAGACTGAGCTGGATACAGTATTTCGTGAACCGATAAAAGAAATGTCTGGCAGATACGAATGCTCATACGATGAGATGCGTTCAATGCTTAAGTCCCACTATGATGGTTATCATTTCAGTAAGAACATGACTGATGTTTATAATCCATTCAGCCTGCTTAATGCTTTTGCTACTTTGGATATCTCTGATTTCTGGTTCAAGAGCGGTACACCGACATATCTCATACGTCTGCTTTCGCATGCCGACGAGAATATGGACGAGATAACGGGGCGTTATTATTCGGCTGAAGAATTTATCGATTATAAAGCTACCGTAGAACAGCCTTTGCCTATGATTTATCAGAGTGGATATCTTACAATAAAGGATTTTAATCTGCGCCGTAATGTTTTTCTTTTGGATTATCCAAACAACGAGGTAAAGAAAGGCTTTCTTTCTCTTGTGGCCAGCAACTATTTCAATACCCGTGAGAGTATCTACTCATGGATTCGAAATGCAGCTTTTCAGTTGGAGGATGGAAAGATTGAGGACTTCCGTACAGGTCTGACTTCTTTTCTTGCCGGTATTCCATATATTATGCGACGTAAGGAAAACGAACGCGAACGTGAAAGATATTTCCAATATACTTTCTATCTTATCATGCGCCTTATCAGCGTATATACGGTTTATATTGAAAAGCTGCAAAGTCAGGGTAGAGTGGATTGTATTGTTGAAACTCCTGATTATGTCTATATATTTGAATTTAAACTTGATGGTACTGCAGGTGAAGCTCTGCATCAGATAAATGAGAAAGGGTATGCTCTTGAGTATTCTTCCGATAAAAGAATAATATACAAGATAGGTGCTGTTTTTTCATCCGAAACAGGTACCATTGCAGATTGGCTCTGCGAGTAGCCTCTCTGCATATTTTCATTGATCTCTTTCTGACATTATCAGAGTTATATTCTCCTGTTTCCCGTCCGGGAGTAAATATTGAATAGAATATACTCCTTTCTGGAGTTTCTTTATCAATTCATCAGAAGCGCTTTTCGTTCTGAAAAGTTCCATTCCGGTGATGTCGTTTACGACAATAATGCATCCTTCAGGTGCTTCCGGCAGTTTGTTTACGGAAATTATTCTTTCGTCGTCTGCCGGACGGTTTATTTCCAATGGAGAACTTTCATTGCCGTAGCGGTCGGTAGCCGTGATAGCCCAAAAGCGTTTGATTTTTCCAGCCTTGAGGCTATAACAGAAACTGTTGGAACCATGCTTCAGGCAGATAATGTTTTTACCGTCGTTTATATCTACCGGATAGAAATCTGAGGCGTATATGCGATAGCTTGCTTCTTCTGTTTTCGAAGAGTCCGCTTTATCCCAGTTAATCATCACACTGTCATTCCTGAATGATATTACTCCGTTTACAGGTTGAGCTGGAGCAATGCTGTCCTGCCATACCATTGGAGGTACGGCAGCCGGATATGTATAGAATCGGCATTTCAGGCTGTCTGTAAGACCACACGTGTTTTTCATCAGAAATTCGTTTCTGAAGAAAGCCTGTCCGTCAAGTCCGTTGCGCCTTGTGAAATATATCTGTCTCATTATCTCATTTATGTCCCATTCGTGGGCCTTTTGTTTCAGGAAATATATTCCCAGTCCGGGAACCACGAATCGCCCGTGTTTGTTCTCTTCCCAATCGAGCGCAAAAGGGTAGAAATGGTTGTCGCGGAAATACATCATCGGGAATATGGCATCGTGTATCCCTGTTTTCAGCCATAGTTTTGCATCCTGATATACGGCGTTGTAGGCGTTCCATCCTTTCGAGCTGTAGCGGCGTGTGTCGTCATATTTGCCTACAGGCGAGCTGCTTACTTTTACCCATGGCTTTATGAGCTTGACGTCATTATATATTTCTCTCACTATTGATGTGATGTTGTCCCTACGCCATTGCGAGATAGTTTTCCCTTTCCCATATTTGCGGAACGTCTTTCCGTCAGGAAAGTTTTCCGCGTTCTCCGGATATCTTATATAGTCCAGATGAATTCCGTCGATGTCGTAATTCATGGTTATTTCCTTTGCTATTGCTGCCAGATATTTTGCTGTTTCAGGATTGCCCGGGTCAAGATACCAGGCTCTCTTGAAATGTATGCACATCGTTGGCTTTTTCTTTACGACGGATTGTTTTCCGAGCAGTTTTACCTGTCTGTCATTTCCTGCAGGGATGCATACCATCCACGCGTGAATTTCCATTCCGCGCTTATGGCATTCTTCAATTGCGAATTTTAGTGGGTCGTATCCCGGATTGCGGCCTGTCTTGCCTGCCAGCGATTCTGCAAATGTTTCATAGATTGAAGGATATATCACGTCACCTCTTAGTCGTGTCTGGAACAAAACAGTGTTGAAGTTTGCTTCTTTCAGCATATCCAGCTGCTTGCACAGTTCCTCTTTCTGACGCTTTATTCCATATGCTGATGTCGCTTTTACTGTAGGCCAGTCCAGTCCTCCTATGGTTGTAATCCATGCAGCCCTTATTTCATATTTGGATGAGGCTTTTATATTGGCTGAGAATATAGCCAGCATGGACAGTATTATTATGATTCTTTGCATATTACTGATATTTTGGCTGCAAAGATACTAAGACTTTGTCGAAAAATCTTTATAATGAGAGTAATCTGTAGTTTTATGTTTTATTTCTGATTAAATAACATTACTTTTGTAACTGAAAATAAGGAAAATCAAACAAAAAATATTATGATAACGTTTAGTTTAGCTTTAGTATTACTTATTGTAGGCTATCTGGTTTACGGAAAATACGTTGACAGACTTTTCCAGCCGGATGCTTCGCGCAAGACTCCTGCCGTGACTATGGCAGATGGGGTGGATTTTATTCCTCTTCCTACGTGGAAGATTTTCATGATTCAGTTTCTTAACATTGCCGGTCTTGGCCCTATATTCGGAGCCATAATGGGTGCGCAGTTCGGTACGGCATCTTATCTTTGGATTGTTTTCGGTACTATTTTTGCCGGAGCAGTGCACGATTTCTTTTCTGGAGCGCTTTCCATACGTAATTCCGGCGAGAGCCTTCCTGAAATTATCGGAAGATATTTGGGACTGACCACTAAGAAAGTGGCATGTATATTTACCGTACTACTTATGATTCTGGTTGGTGCGGTGTTCGTGTCGGGTCCGGCAGAACTGCTTGCTGGCATGACTCCGGATTATATGGATATATATTTCTGGATGGTAGTGATATTCATATATTATATCCTTGCCACAATGCTTCCAATCGACAAAATCATAGGTCGTATTTATCCGCTGTTTGCGTTTGCCTTGTTGTTTATGGCTGTTGGAATTCTTGTAATGCTTTATGTAAAATCTCCTGAACTTCCTGAAATGTGGGACGGTTTCGGAACAAAATATGAGAAGAACCCTATCTTCCCTATGATGTTTATCTCAATAGCCTGTGGAGCAATCAGCGGTTTCCATGCCACACAGTCTCCTCTGATGGCAAGATGTATGGTCAACGAGAAGCATTGTCGCCCTATTTTCTACGGAGCAATGGTGACAGAAGGTATAGTAGCTTTGATATGGGCTGCTGCAGCTACATATTTCTTCCATGAAAACGGAATTGTTGATCAGGCTACAGGTATAGCTTATTCGGGGGCAAAAGTGGCTACAGATATTTCCAATCAGTGGTTGGGTACTTTTGGTGGAATACTTGCCATTTTGGGTATCGTTGCAGCTCCTATCACCAGTGGTGACACTGCACTCCGTTCAGCTCGACTTATCGTTGCCGACTTCCTCGGTATCGAACAGCGCAGTATCGCAAAACGTCTGCTGATATGTATTCCTATCTTCCTTCTCACTGTTGGACTTCTGGTATTCAGTTTCAGCAATGCTGAAGGTTTCAAGATTATCTGGCGATACTTTGCATGGTGTAACCAGACGCTTTCGGTATTTACACTATGGGCAATAACTGTATATCTTGTGAAGAATAAGAAAAACTATTGGGTGACCCTTATTCCCGCCTTGTTTATGACATGCGTATGCTCTACATATATATTGATAGCGCCGGAAGGTTTCAGCCTTTCGCCTGTAATATCTTACTGGGGAGGAATGGCATGTGTCGTAGTGGCTGCAATATGGTTTGTGGCATGGTATAGAAAATCTGTTAAACACTAAAATATAGATAATATGTTAATGACAACAACCAATAATGTGGAAGGCAAGCGTATTCTGCATTATTATGGAATAGTCTCTGGTGAGACTATAATCGGTGCAAATATGTTCAGAGACTTGTTTGCAAGTATTCGTGATATCGTGGGCGGACGTGCAGGGTCTTACGAAGAGGTTTTGCGCCAGGCTAAAGATAGCGCGATGAAAGAAATGTGTGATGAGGCTATGCGTCTTGGAGCCAATGCAGTCATAGGAATAGATCTTGATTTTGAGACTGTAGGTGGAAACGGAAGTATGCTAATGGTTACAGCTTCGGGTACTGCTGTATATTTGGAATAATATTTTTTTATAGGGTAGAAATGAAGAAAAGTTTAGTTGCGGTAGTCTTTATGGCATTGCCGGGGTTGATGATAGCCCAGAAGAAAGGTTTTGATTACAAATTTTACGGTCAGGTTCGTACCGATTTGTTTTATAACTCAAGAGCAAATTCGGAAACTGTTGACGGATTGTTCTATATGTATCCGAAAGACATATCTCCTGATGCGGATGGTAAGGACCTTAACAGTTTTGCCAACGGTGGATTCTATACACTGTATTCACGTCTTGGAATTGATGTGAAAGGCCCTGAACTGATGGGAAAGATAAAGACTTCTGCAAAGCTGGAAGTGGATTTTCGTGGTTCGGGTACCACTTTCTCATTGTTCCGAATGCGTCATGTATATTTTAATCTTGATTGGGGTAAATCAGCTTTGCTCGTAGGTCAGACATGGCATCCTCTGTATGGTGATGTGGCTCCTGACATCCTGAATCTGAATATGGGTGCTCCGTTCCAGCCTTTTAGCCGTGCCCCACAGTTAAGATATAGATTTACTACTCAAGGAATGGTGCTTACGGCTTCAGCTATATGGCAGTCGCAGTATCTTTCTGTAGGTCCGGCAAATAATGCTCCGGGAACTACATCGACTGTTAAAAGCCAGAATTTTATAAAAAACAGTTGTGTTCCTGAATTCTATTTCGGTGCGGACTACAGGACACTGGGAATGATTCTTGGTGCCGGAGTGCATGTTTCTTCTATGACCCCACGTACACAGTCGGAAACCGGAGGTAAAGTTTATAAGGTGAACGAACGTATAACAGGGATTTCCGGTGAAGCCCATGTGAAATATGTTAAGGATAAATTCTCTCTCTCAGCAAAGACTTTGTTGAGTTCCAATCTTACAATGACAAGTACAGTAGGAGGATATGGAGTGACATCTGTTGACAGTCGTACAGGAGAGCAGGAATATGCTCCTTTGCGAGTTTCTCATTCGTGGATAAATATGGTTTATGGAAGTAAGTTGCGTTTCGGAGTTTTTGCCGGCTATCTGAAAAATCTTGGAGCAAAGGAAAACGTGACCAGTCTGATAGGTACCGGTACAAATCTGGATCAGCTGACAAATGCATCTGCCGAGCTTACATATAATATTCCTAACTGGAAATTCGGTGCGGAATATTCGTGGGCAGGAGCATGGTACGGAAACAATGACTCAAAGGGAAAGGTAGTTGATACACATCTTGTAAAGAACAACCGTATAGTGTTTACTGCGATGTTCCAGTTCTGATTATTGACAGACAATAAAATAAAAACTCCATATGAATGTTTGCAATTGTTCATATGGAGTTATGACAAAAAGAAAAGGAGACCTGAACGGCCTCCTTTCTTATTATGGTATGAATAATTCTCAAATTATTTGTCACCACGGATAGCTGCGATACCCGGAAGGATCTTACCTTCGATAGCTTCAAGCAAAGCACCACCACCAGTAGAGATGTAAGATACCTGGTCAGCCATACCGAACTTGTTGATACAAGCAACTGAGTCACCACCACCGATGAGTGAGAATGCACCTTCTTTAGTAGCTTCAGCGATAGCTTCAGCGATTACTTTAGAACCACCTGCGAAGTTGTCCATTTCGAATACACCTGCAGGACCGTTCCACAAGATAGTTTTTGCACCCTTGATAGCAGCCTTGAATTCTTCGCGAGTCTTAGGACCTGCATCAAGACCCATCCATCCGTCAGGAATATTTGTATCGTCGCAAACCTGAGTGTTAGCATCGTTAGCGAAAGCGTCAGCAGCGATACAGTCGCAACCCAATACAAGGTTTACACCTTTAGCTTTAGCTTTTTCGATGATGTCAAGAGCCAACTGAAGTTTGTCGTCTTCTACCAATGAGTTACCGATCTTACCACCTTTAGCTTTAGCGAAAGTAAATGCCATACCACCGCAAAGGATCAGGTTGTCAACTTTATCCATCAAGTTTTCGATGATACCGATCTTAGTAGAAACTTTAGAACCACCCATGATAGCAGTGAAAGGACGTTTGATATCTTTCAATACGTTGTCAACAGCCTTAACTTCTTTTTCCATCAGGTAGCCCAACATCTTGTGGTCTGCATCGAAGTAGTCAGCGATAACAGCTGTAGAAGCGTGTTTACGGTGAGCAGTACCGAATGCATCCATTACGTAGCAGTCAGCGTATGAAGCAAGAGTCTTAGCGAATTCTTTCTGACGAGCTTTCATTTCTTTCTTAGCCTCTTCGTAAGCAGGATTTTCTTTTTCGATACCTACTGGCTTACCTTCTTCTTCAGGATAGAAACGGAGGTTTTCAAGCAAAAGAACTTCACCTGGTTTAAGAGCTGCAGCAGCTTCAGAAGCTTTTGCACAGTCTGGAGCGAATTTTACTTCAACACCAAGAGCTGCAGAAACAGCGTCAACAATCTGGCTCAAAGAATATTTAGCGTTTACTTTGCCTTTTGGCTTACCCATGTGTGACATGATGATCAAAGCACCACCGTCAGCAAGGATTTTTTTCAATGTAGGAAGGGCACCGCGGATACGAGTGTCGTCTGTGATTTTACCTTCTTCATTCAAAGGCACGTTGAAGTCAACGCGAACGATTGCCTTTTTACCAGCAAAGTTGAATTTGTCAATTGTCATCATAATCGTAATATTTTTAATTAAAGAGTTTTTTCTTTATTAGACGTTCGCAAAGTTAACAAAAAAATATTACAGATGATAAAATGTGATAATTATTTTCATTGGTACTACAATTACAAGATATAATTTTGTCAGTATCTGTTTTTCTTTGCATTAAATCTGTAACCTATACCTATCATAAGGTTGTTCGGATCCTTGAATTTATATAGTTGATAGCCTACGTGAAGAAATACATTTTCTGTAATGCTTGTTTTCAGGACAAATGTCTGATAAAAGGAATTTGTGTCAGCGCCACGGCATACAAAGTTTTTTCCTATACCAAAATTGATAGAGAATATAGGCATTACCACTTCAGCTCTGGCTGACAGTCCGAGTGAGAATTGTTCGATAAAAGGCGGTCTGAAAAATTTCACATCATCAGTTGGCGTATTTGTATTTGCCACGTGGTCGGTTAGGTTTGCGCTCTCGTCATATTGAGCGTCAAGAGATAGCCCGGCGCGGAAAAACCTGTTGAAGTTGTACATAGGATTGAAATTAAGTCCTGCTACAGCAAATTTACCGGGGATTAATATTCCGGAACCGTCTGACCAGAAAATACTTTTCTTTTTTGTCGCGCCATATACTATCAGGTCATAGCTTACGTATGGTTTGAATCCTTGTTCCGGTATAACAGTCACTCGGTCATTATTGCTAAACTTTGATTTGGGATCATCTTGCGGACACCACATCAATCCTATACGCCCGTCAAGTGTGTTTACGCCATAGTTGGGGTAATTTGTGTTACCGTTTGAATAGTGTGTAAGTCCTATGCCTGCTCTTAACGCCACTTCATGAGTCATCTGCCAGTTGAGCAGCAAACCTAAATTAATATAGGCATTAGTCTTTGAGCCGACGATAGTGTTAAACGGATTCTTTTCTTCATCGTATTTCTTCCATCCGAATGAAGCTCCGAAATTCCATTCGTAGTCTAATGACAGTTTTTTTGTTAGTGATGCTATTCTGGATGTCTGGAATACATATACGGCGAGTGGGTTTCCTACTTCTTTTGTGTTATTGAAAGTATTGTAGCCTATGCCTATACCCTGAATGGTATTGGGATACATTTTTCCCATATAGCTGTCAGGACCAAATTTAAAACCATACTTTATGTGTCCGGAGAGGTTGGTGCGTATGGGAGATTGCGCCAGATTATCTCCTCTGAAGAAACTTTTTGTCGGGAATGTGTATGCTGGTTTGAAGTCAATACCTATTACGTGTATTATTTTTCTCTGGACACTGTCCTGCCTTTCTGCGTTGAGCTTTGCTGCTACAAGGCATAGTAACAGAATTACGGTAATATATTTTTTCATTATTTATAGTCTAATTTAGGGGAATATCATGAGGTAATCGAACGGGTCTTTACTGCTTAGTCTTCCTGTAAAAACACATTCTTCTCCTGTGTCAGGATTTGAGGCATGTACTTTATAGTTTACATGGAATTCTTCAATATTGTTATATACTTCTATCTTTTTTGTCTCTCCTGGTTGAACTGTTGTGGAAACAACAAAGTCCTTGTCAAGCCTGCCCGTCCAGAAACTTTGTTCCTTCAGTCCGAATTTAACTTTAGTATTTCCCATTACAGGTTTACCGTCCACAATGTCCGGTATTGGTATTTCAGCAAGATTTTCTCCGAGAATCTTATCCAGATTGTTGAAACTATCATAGTCATCAGGATAGAACTCGATTTTTCTGAGTGAGTTCTTGAATGGATAGAAGTTTAATGTAACAGGTCCTCCTTCTGAGCCGGAATTGTTTACGGTTATGCCATCCACTTGTTCCACGACGTAGTCACTATAATAGAAATCATTCTCGAAATCGTATTCCACTTTGTCTATAACGAATTTGCTTGTTGGTTTCAATGATACATTTATTTCCTTGTGGTAATATTCGTTTCCTACTATTATACTGAAAGCGATAGGATGATTGACAAGATTTTTGACACATATAATCTCTAACTCACGATTATTCCTTTTTTCTATGCGGAAAGCGTAATATGTACTTTCGTAGTAAATGATTCCTGTTTCTCCTTCATACAGCAACGGAAAATAATTATATATTGGGTTACCCTGAAGATCATATATGGTATAGTCAAAAGTGTTTATCGCAACACCTTCCATACTTGATATGTTCCAGTTGTCTGAATCAAAATTCAGTTTATATGGTTTGCCGCTTTCTACACGACATGTATCAGGGTACTCAGAAATGAAATTGTCAATAAAAACATCTGAGTTGCAGCTGGTAAACAATGTGGCAAAGAGAATGGATAAAATTGTAATTTTTGTTCTCATGATTGTCTGTGTGTGTTGTACTGATTACGTTAGAATTCTTCTTTATAAGTGACTTTGAACGGTAAAACCTGAAAAACTCTTCTGTCTGCTGTAGTCAGTTCTAGTTTATATGAGATGGAACTTCCGTTTCCCTTTTCGATAAGTGTCTGCAATGTCTCTTTGGGAAGAAGCTCTTTCAGATATAGTCTGCCGTTCTGTAAATGTATGAGTCTTGCTTTCTTGTCAGTATCGACAACGAGCATGTACGAACGGTTATAATGGCTTATAGTACTTCCGGCATATCCATCACGTGTGGTAGTTTCTATGCTTGAGTTTTCATAGCTTAGTGGCCTATTTTCAGATGGCTCAATGAATTTCATATTCTTGTTGAATATCACTTCATTATAGCTCAAGTCGTAGATGTCTGTTCCCTTGGGTTCCATATCTTCGTCTGTTGAGAAAAGACTGAATTCAAAATGTCTGAACCTGTCGGATACGGTTATGTAGGCTCCGTTTGTAAGCAATTTTATTTTGACGTGGTCTCCGTCGCATGTTATTTCGCATGATTCTTCGTTTCTTGCTTTTACGGAATATAAATCGTTGTAAGAAAGGACGTCAAATTCAAATTCATTACCGGAGATGATATTGACTTCATCGTTTATGGATGTAGTGAGGCTCTTTATATTTGATAAATCATCAGGATAAGCATTCTGTATTTCTTTCAGTTCTTTACTGTTCATACGTTTGTAGGTGGAGTAACCGTAAATTTTTACTCCGTCAGCACGAATGCCAAGAAAATCAATGATTTTCATAATGTCTCCTTTTAAAGATACGATACGCATTACCAGATAACCATTTTGGCTGACTCTGTTCCCATCCTCATAATCATAGGCATATGTATGATATCCATGAGCCGGAAAAGCATCTACATACATGTATTCTTTTAGTGATTCAGATGACTCGAAATAATACTGGCTTGGTCCTCCTCCCACCAAATCTTCATAATAGTCTTTAGTAGAACATTTTCCGTCGCTGCCAATTTCATATGTAATAACGTGCTTCCAGCCATATCCTACGACTGACGATTCAAATTCTTCTGTTGAGATATTGGCGGCATCAGGTATATAGCATTCTCCGTTAGCATCGAAAGAAAAAGTAGGATAGATATCTTCCTTGTTGCATGATGCAAAGAAAACAACAGATAAAAGCGCTATAATGAATGAGTGAAGTTTCATGGTTTTCATATCTTTGGTCTTTATAGTTTATTATTTTATCCCTAGGGTTTGTTTCCTTCTTATTCTGATCAAATGGATAGGAGTTATTTTCAGATAAGAAGCAATTTCCTTCAGTGGAATAAGTTGGATAACGTCCGGATATCTTTCTATAAGTTGAATATATCTTTCTTCAGGAGTGTAACGATACAAGTTGATGTATCTCAGATATATCTGGTTGAACAGTTGTTCGGATGTAGTACGTGCCAGTATTTGTCCGTTTACTGTGTTTTCATACTCGTGGTTTAAAACGTCTGAATGGCAAAAAAGAATTTTACAGTCCGTTACAGCCTGAATACTTATTTCAGCTTTCATTCCGTAAAGGCAAAAGGGATAGTCTGCAACAAATTCACCGGGAAATGAGAACCCTATGTTGTAATCCTTTCCCTCTGTTACATTCCGGCAAGTGTATTTTACTATACCTGATTCAAGTAACCCGCAAAACGGAAATATATCCCCTTCTTTCTGTATATATTCATTCTTTTTGTATTGACGCAATTCTCCTTTCCTATGGCATAAGTCAATGTAGAAATCTGCGTCAATCCCCGCCATGTATGTGTTGAATTTAGACATTGTTTGAATCATGTTTAGATTATAACATGATATAAAGGTAATTATTTATTTTTATAAGTAAGTGATCTAAAATATTTTTATATTCAGCATAAATTATTAATATTGTCTCATGATATTTTAGACATTGAATCATGAAACATATAAAAGTGCTTGAATTGAGTGAGGCTGATCGCCTCAAACTTGAGAAAGGGTATCATAATGG